>JBKPAG010000006.1:0-103722 GCA_046726315.1 Actinomycetota bacterium
ATGAAATGACGTCGACCATGGTCGGCTGGTGGGGCTAGTGGGGACGGCAGTGAGAATGTAGTCGCAGGTAGGGCCCACAGTGGCCGCGATCCTGCGTCCTTTTAATCCGCGGGTTGTGGGTTCGAGCCCCACGGGGCCCACTCAACTGACCTTCGGAAATGTCCACCCAATGCCTGCAAGCTGAACGGCCGTGGCATCGTTCATGGCATGAACGGCGCGTAGAGCGCCGCCGGTATGTCACGCCGCGTCGGCGTGACATCAAACGTGGTGCGAACTTGTGTCGGCTGAAGGTGATGTTGATGTCACGGAGGGAGGGGTTGAGGGCAAAGTCGCACGTAGAGGCTCTGGGAGGCACCTTGATGGGTTTTCGTAATGCGTAGGTCCGGGGTTCGATTCCCCGAGGCGGCTCTAGGCAAAACTGCAGGTCAGCCGTTCGAGCGATTTGGTAGCGACCTCGACGCGCAGCTGCAGGAACACTGCCACGGCCGGAAGTACCTTGCGCACCGCAGTTCCCGACCCCATGAGTGCGACGAACACCCGGCCCGCCCTGCCGACTAGCTAGCCAACCCTCAGAGCTGCCCAAGCTTGCCGCCGCATGTGCAAGCCGCACATGTGCCGTCCGCCGTCCGACGGCAGCATTCGGGTCATTCACGCGATCCTCAAAAATGCGTTCACGCGTGCCGTCCGATGGAACTGGGTAGCGGTGAACCCCCTTTCGTTCGTCGAGCCTCCACCGATCCCTACGCCCAATCCCAGCCCGCCCTTGGCAGACGAGGCGGCGAGGATCCTCAACGAGGCGTGGAAGGACCTTGATTGGAGCGTTCTTGTGTGGCTGGCAATGATCATCGGTTCGCGCCGCGGCGAGTTGAGTGCTCTGCGGTGGCAGGACCTCGACCTCGACCAGGCTCTGGTCAGTGTTAGCCGGAGCATGGGCCAGCACGGCCCCCAGACATGGGAGAAGGACACCAAGACGCACCAACGCCGCCGCCTGGGTCTCAACGAGTACACCCCGGCGCGATGAGTATCTGAGCTACCGCGAACAATAGAGTGCGCTGCGAGGTCTTCAGCAGAGGGACGTACTTCTTGATTCTTGCTCGGGGCCAGCAGTGCCTCGCGCTCGTCGTGCGAGTTATCAACGAAACCGGGCAGGCCGTGGAGAGCGCCGTGTTCTCGCTGTCCGTCCTCGACCCCGACGGCGGTGTCGTCGCCACAATGGACGGGGCCGTGTCCAACGTCGACGACGGCGAGACCGTCACTGTGGAATTCGTCGGAGCCGACCCATACCGGGACGGCGACTGGACCTACGAATTCACCGTCGAAGGCGCGTTCTGACCCCTGGTCATGAATCCGGCCGGGCCAACCCGCCGCAGTCAGGAAATCTCTCCCCACGATGAGGGGGAGTGCTACCCGAGAGGCCGCAGGCTGCGAGGTCTCATCGACGGCAGGAAGTCCCGAGCGACCCATCTCCGAGTAACACGGCTTCCCGATTTTACCGGCCTTCGTAGTCCGATAAGTGGAGCTTCTCTTTCCCGCATTCAATGCACGCCTCGTAGTGGCCGCCGTCCTCAGTGCTCACCTGTGCCCAGTTGTGCGAAAGGTTGAGCTTGCACTTCCAGTATTTCCATCCCCGCGCCATGAGTGCAGTGTCCTCCGTGCGCGCGATGAAGCGCCAGCGGTCTCTCGATGCCCTACTCAGTTCTCGAACACGAACAGGTGCGGCCCTCGTCTCCACCGGCGCATGCCACGAACGACCCCAGATGATCCAGGTGCATGGGGGCCGTTTCACGCGCTCAGAGATGCCCGTGCAGCGAGGGATGGCGCCGCTACATGGGGGCGGTAGTGGCGCCATCGCTAACCCGCACCAGGTGACCTACCGCGGCCGGCACGATACTGGCCAAACGGCCCTCCATCACCGAACATGTGTTCGACACTGAGATGTGGAGCCGCTACAGCCCGGCTGGTCCCCTGGGCAGGTGATCTTGAACTCGACCGGCGCCTGCATGCCCGAGCACACGTTCAACCAGCCGGTGCCGGTCGTGGCCCGCGTCGTCTGGGAACATGATTGCGAGGAGCATTTTCAGACGGTGGCGCTCGGCTGGACCGCCGCAACGTGCCGGCCGCGTGGTTCGCCCACGGGTCTAAGGTGTCGGTCCTGTCCGGTAATCGAACGCGTCGACGGCAACCCAGCTACTCGGCGCGACGGCGCTCCAGAACACCGGGCGCCATGTCGTCCCATCTCGACCACGGCCGCGGCGTTGCCACCTTGCGCAACTCCCCGGCGCCGTCAAAGGTCATCGCCTGGGTACCGCGTCAGTGCAGGTCCAGCCGCATGAGCACGCGGGGGAACCCACCGGACACCGAGGTCGTGTCGGCGACCTTGGTGAAGCCGGCTCTCTCGAACAGGGCGCGGGTTCCCACGTAGGCCATTGTGGGGTCGACCTTCTGTCCGCCGTTGTCCACCGGATACCCCTCCACGACCGGTGCCCCGTTCGCCCGCGCGTAGGCCACTGCGCCGTCGAGCAGGGCGTGCGAGACACCTCTGCCGCGGCGCCCGGGACGCACGCGGATGCACCACACCGACCAGGCGGGCAACTGGTCGACGTGCGGGATCCTCGTGGACCGTGCGAACGGCAGCTCCGCCCGGCGTGCGACGGCAGCCCAGCCGACGACCTCGTCCCCCTCGTAGCCCAGGACGCCCGGCGCGACCGGGCGGGAGGCGAGGTTCCGGACGTACTCACCCCGTGCAGGTCCGATGAGCTCTCGGTTGGTCTTCCAGTCGAGGCGATGGCTGAGGCACCAGCACACCGAGGAGCTGGGGTTCTTGGGTCCGAGCATGGTCGCGAGGTCGTCGAACCGTGCTGCTGTCGCGGGCCGCACCTCGATGCGCACGCAGCCACGCTAACTGGGCGTCTGTGACAGTTACGAGCCCCGAGCCGAGAAGAAGGCCCGCAAACGTGAGATCGTCTTTCGAGTAACCGTCCCGAGCGTCACCACTCGTGAAGGCACGCACGTCGGTGCGGTTCAGGCGATCAGCGGCAGAAGCGTGCGTATCAGCTCGCGTCTGAGTAGGTCGGGTGAGTGCCGCAGTGAGGGCACTCGCGCGCCCACACCTTTCTCGCCGACCAAGCCCACGAACTTGAGGACCAGATCACGGACGTGAGTGGTCGACTGGCTGCTGTACGAACAGGGCGCGCATGCAGGCTTCTACGAGGTGAATGACGTAGCTGCGTCGAAGGGAGTGGAAGTCGGGGCCGCGGGGGGAGCGCAAGGTCGTCGCAGTAGCGGCGAAACCGCGCGAGCAGTGCCGACTGAGAGGCGATCGTTCCTCTCGAGGAGATGAACAGATCGAGGGTGGCTCCGGTGCGGGGGTGCCCGGTGGCTGGGCAAGGCCTCGAGCAGGGGCCGGCCGGCGATCAGTACACCGGCCAGACCGGCGGCGCCGAGTATCGGCAGCCCCAGCAGGACCTTCTCCTGAACGAACCACCAGCCCCGACCGGCGAGCATCGCCACTGAGGCCACCCGAGTCAGGGTCACCAGCACCGCCGCCACCAGGAGGCCGAGTCCCAGCCAGACGCGGCGGAGGGCCACCGTGACGCCGGTGGCGAACCAGGCCGCAACGCACAGCAGTGCGACGAGATGGTCGAGGTGGATCGCCTGGCCCGTTGTCATGACGCCGGATGAGCAGGGTCCGTCGCTGGTCCGGACGCCTCAGCGTCCTCTGGCACGACGGACCGCCGAAGAGGTGCTTGGGAACTCGAAAGCTCTCGCGCCTGCCGGAGGATCGTACCGACCACGGCCATGATGATCAGCCCGTTGACCGCGTGCATGCCGAAGATGAGTTCGCCGACGTGGTGGTGCTGTCACCGGTTTCGCCGAACGCGCTGGCGATCGCCCTGATCACGCCCTGGACCAGGGTCAGCCCGGCTACCTGACCGGTCATCCCGATGAGTCGACCGGGCATCCGGGAAAGGGCGGCGATCAACGTCAGCAGGACCGCAAACAGCAGGATTCCGTACCCCAGCGCGCGGTGCGGCTGGAAGGACACGTCCTTTGGCGCGGTGTCGAAGGCACCGCTCCCTGCCAAAAAGGAACTTCAGTACGACGGCAAGCATCAACAGTGTCGCCAGTGCGGCGAAGATCTTACGCAGGGCATCCTCCTTTCGGCGGGGGCTCGATCCGGCCTGGCCGCGGGATCCTCGGCATGCGTGAGCGCTGCGAGCTGCTGGGCGGAGAGCTCGACGCGAGGCCGATTCCTGGCGGTGGGTTCGAGGTCACGGCACGCCTGCCTCTGGCGCCGACTGGAACGGCGCAGGTATGAACGCGGCCACGTCACCGCCCGGCAGCGCTCCGATCAAGGTGCTGCTCGCTGACGATGAAGGTCTGGTGCGATCCGGGTTCAAGGTCCTGCTCGACGTCGAGGACGACATCACGGTGGTTGGGAGAGGCCACCAATGGCGTCGAGGCCGTCGATCAAGGCCCTAGCCACCCGCCCCGACGTGGTCCTCATGGACATCCGGATGCCAAAGCTGGACGGGATCCAGGCGACCAGCAGGATCGTCAAGATGCCAGGACTGGAGAAGGTCCGAGTCCTGATCCTGACCACATACGACACCGATGCCTATGTCTTCGAGGCGCTGCAGGCCGGCGCCAGCGGTTTCCTTCTCATGGATTCCGGACCGGCCGAGCTCCTGCATGCCATCCGGGTGGTGGCGGACGGGGACGCGCTGCTCGCGCCGCGGATCACCCGGCGCCTCATCGCCCAGTTCATCGCCCAACGCACCGCCGCCCACGACAGGGAGAACCGACTTGCGGTGTTGACCGAACGCGAGCGTGAGGTGCTGGCCTTGGTCGGACAGGGCCTGAGCAACGACGACATCGGTGCCGCGCTGTTCCTCAGCCCGGCCACCGCTCACACCCATGTCAGCCACGCCATGGCGAAGCTGGGCGCCCGCGACCGCGCACAACTGGTCGTGATCGCCTACCAGACCGGGCTGGTTAGCCCCCAGCAATGAGCACCGACGCCTGGCTCGACGGAGTCAAAGACGCGTAGGGCACTACGACAAGGCGGGTATAGGCGGCCGAGCGCCTGCGGACAATTGCGCAGTCACCTGCCGCTTGAGGGCCGATGTCGCGCAGCGCAGATCCCGGGCTCGTCGAGGTGACCGGAGATCCATCCGGGACAACACCGACAACAGGAGAACACCATGGCAACGACCCCAGCAGGCGAACGGCACCGCCTGCCCGGCGAGCGGCGGCCAGGATCTGCCGCTCGCGCAGCGGCCAGGTTCGCGGCATGGCTCGCAGAACAAAGGGTCACCGCGCTGACGTTCGGTGCGGTCACCGGCACCACAGCGGTTGTGCTCACAGCCGTCCTCGAGACGTTCCTCGGGCTGACCCTGCTGACCGGGCACGGGTTGCGGGTCGGACTGGTCGTGATGGCGGGTTGGCTCGGGGGCATATGGCTCCGGTCGTGCTGTTCCCGGGCGAGATGTTCCCCGGAGGCTTCCCCACGCTGGCCGCGCAGTACGTCCTCAAGGACATCATCCTTGTTGGCGCCTGGGCAGTCGTCGCCGCGCATGTCCTCGGCGCCCGGCTGATCCCCGGCCAACTTGGACGGCGTGATCCGAAGGACCGCCTCAGGGCAGCCAGCCGGCCAGCCGAACCAGCGCGGCGGCCGCCGCGCTGGCGACGAACACGACCAGGAACGCCGCCCGCATTAGGAGACTCCTACGCCGACCTGCACAGACTCCGCGCAAACGCATCGCCAATCGACGCAGAACAGAGGTGACCGAGCGGATCGTGACCGGCCATCCCATTGGCGGGCTCATCCATCACGAGATCGTCGAACACGGTTGCCTGGCTCAGGTCGTGGTGGCGGTTTTGCTGACGATGGTCTGCTGGTGTCTGGCGCTGACGGTTGAGCTGGCCTGCGCGGCGATTGGCCGACCCTGGGCGCACCGTCCGGCCCGGCCAGAGTGACTGATCCGGCGTGAGGTCGCATCTCCACGGTGCACTCCGCGCGGTCCTCTGACCGCCCGCCTCCGCTGGCCTGCTGACATCGTCACACCGCCTGATGGGCGGTCATGTTCGCTTGCCCGTATCCGGGCGAGACCAATAAGGAGGCATAGTGAGACTTGCTAGTGTCGCGGCCCGTAGCGTCAGACCGGGCCTTGTCGTGGCGGTCCTTTCAGCCGGAGTGGGCGGTCCCGTGGCGCCACAACCGCCGGTGTCGGTGCTGCTCGGGTTGGCGGCTAGGGTGTCAGCCGGCTGAAGTACTGGCTGGCGTTGTTCTGGGTGAACGCCTGTCCGAACATCGCGGTCGCGTCGTCACCGGCGTTGTCCAGCCCCATGTAGTCGCCAAGGAAGTAGCCGCGGGCGAACGGCGCGTTCCGGATGTTGAACGAGGTCGGGGTGACGCGTACCTCCTCCCAGCTGGCCGGGCTAGCGCAACTCTCGATGGCCGACTCACAGCTGACGGCGAAGTAGTCGGTGTCCAGGGACGCCGTACTCGGCGTGTTGTTGCGCAGGTCGTAATAGGTGACCGTGACCGTGCCATTCGCGTCAACGTGCACCGATGGGGTGAAGGCCTGCTGGTCGAAGTTGGGTTCGCTGGTCGGGGTCTTGTTGACCTTGATCGGCGCCGACCAGGTCCGGCCCCCGTCAGTCGACTGAGTGAACGCGATGTTGTCGTGGTCGACGAGGAACAGCCCGCCGTCGAAGCGGGCGTCCATCCACACCGCGTACAGGTTGCCGTTGACCGGGTTGACCGCCACCTCGGGGATGAGGTCGCCGGCCCGGATCGGGCAGGCGCCGTTGTCGGTCGGATCAGGGCACGGCACCGGCTCGACGTCGATGGGCGTCTCAAACTCGCGGCCGATGATCAGGCTCATCGGGATCATGTCGTCGACCCGGGTGGGCTTGGTCCACGTTTCGCCCCGGTCGTCGGAGCGGATGTATGAGATCTTCACCGGCCCAATGCCGCCGCGGCGGTTCGAGCTGTTGGTGATGTCGGCGAAGAAGTCGAACAGCTGCCCCTGCGGGCGCACCACGATCTGGTTGCCGAGGGTCTGCTTGACGGCCCCCGACTCGTAGATCTTGCGGGCCGGCTCGAAGGTGTCACCCCCGTCGGTCGACCGGGTGAAGTAGATCGGTCCCTTGAAGCCCAGACCGACCGCGTTCTCCGGTTGGACGATCGACCCCGCCGAGACCTGCAGCCGGTCCCACACCGCGTAGACGAAGTCGGCGTCGTTCGGATCGGCCGTGATCGAGTTCTTGTCGTTGAGGAAGCGACCGACCGAGTCGGTGACGAGCCGGATGGCCGGTTCCCACGTCATCCCGCCGTCAGTCGAACGGTTGTAGGTCATGCCGTTGGCGCCGAACGCCGCACCAACATCGGGATCGGTGACCAGGCTCATGGCGTGCAGCGTCCCGTCCGGTCCAAAGGAGATCCACGGGTCCGAGGAACGCTGGAAGAACCCGCCGGTGCAGCGCGTGTCGTTCGGCACGGCGACCTGAGTCCACGTCAGGCCACCGTCCAGGCTTACTGCCGCGACGTTGCCCTTGGCGCCGCCGTTGGAGTAGCGGTCCTGCTGGTAGAAGCCGACGATGTTCATCTCGTTGGTCGGATTGACCTCGACCCACGGTTCCACTTCCGAGCCGGGAAAGTTCGTCCCCGAGCCATCCGGCGGGCACGCGGCAAGCGGGTTGGTGGTCGATACCTCTACCGGAGGACCCGCGTTCAGCGGCGCCGCCTGCGCCGCGGTGGCCAGCAGCGCGGTCGCCCCCAGGACGATCATCAACAATCGAACCGACCGGCCCATTGGATTCCCCTCCCGCGCCCCTTGCCCTGGATTCCGTTGTCACGCTAGCCCGTCGCGTTCCGATGTCAACGCTTTCCGTAGTGCCCGGTTCAACGGGCGGGCCCGAGGGAGAGGCGCCTGGCATCTGGTCGTGCTGGTCGTCGCTCATACGACGCCTCCTCCGCGCGCCTCAAGCGCTAAACGAATGGATGTCGGGCAGCAGGGCAACGGCGATGCCAGCAGATACAACTCGGCGGGTCACGGATGCGTCCTTCAGATGCCTCGTCTGGTTGGACGCGCCTGCCGCCGCAGTTCACGGTCGCGGCATCTGCTACCCGCGGTACGTCGCTGCGGTCGCTTTGGGTGGTCGAATTGCCTCCGCATCCGATATGTATGACCCGACCGAATTCGCCGACGGCCCGCCAGCGTCCTCGCTACCAGACGGTCCGGTCGGTGCCGTCTACGACGCCGATGCGCCGGCGTTCGACCCATGGCAGGACTGGGAGGTGGTGCACCAGTCCGATGACCGGGTTGACCTTGTCCGCGAACTGGACGAGCTCTTCGGCAACGGAGGCGGTGACGTCCGCACACACGAGTCACGCACCCTCGGGCGCGTCACCGGCGCCGCAACGTGCCCGACGGCACCTGCTGATGTCGGCCAGGCCCGTGCACCCAACGGCTGGTCGCGGATGACGACCTCGTCGAAGCTGACCTCACTCTGCCGGACACCCTTCGCCGGGCGATACCTCGGTCGACCTGCTCGGTCGACCTGCTTGTCTACGAGCGGGAGTGCGCGTCGGGCCAGAGCGTTGGAGGGGCGTATCGAACTGGTGGAGTTGAACCAGACCACGGAGCAGTTCCAGCTGCGGGTCGGCGTCCGGCCCTGTGCTGGCGGCCAGGACTGCGCAGGGCAACCCGCCAAGACCCTTCACCGTCGATCTCGGCGAACGCTCGGTGACAGTGAGATCGTGAACGCGTCCGTGGTGCCGCCGCGCGCGGTGACTGTCGACGGCAACCAGTTCCGATCGGGCGCGCACTCTTACCACCACCGAGGTGAACATCTCCTGTGGAGATTGATGGACTGAGGACGCGCTGCAAGGCCGGATTCAGCTTGACCGATCAGCCGCGGAAGTTCATACGCCGGTGACTGTCGTCGCGGAACCGCTGTTAAGGCTGGCCCCACACCGAGCTGACCCAGAAACGGAACTCGTACACGAGACCCGGCGGCCAGGCTATGGGCCAGCTCGCCAGCGCCGGAGACGATCAGGGTTCCGTCGTGCCGGTCCTTGAGGGCGGTGACACTCTCGGCCAGGTCGCTTTGAGTAGGGTGGCGTTCCAGGCCAACGGCTCGCGCAGTGTTCGGGACGCACTTGGGCATGCTGTTCAGCCGGTCCGCAGCATGCTGTTCAGCTGGTCCGCAAACATGCCTAATGTCGGGTCGTCCACCAGTTGCGGCCAGACTGCGCGAGTCCCTCGTAGGTCTTGCGTCCCAGCACCATGGCGTAGGCCACGATGAACTGCTCGAGCGAGGCGTTGTTGCTGTCGGATCCAACACAGCCACTCATCGGGCGACGGCGCGTCGAAGGCGCCATTGACAGTCATGGCGTTGTTGATGACCAGGCGTCCCGTCGACGGCCTCCTCAATGTGGAGTTGATCAGGACGTTCCTACGCATAAGAGGTCGCGAAGTGCGACTTCTCAATCTGCTCGCTCGTACCGCAAGTACACCGTTCCTGAGGCCAGTGCGTGGTGCTCGGCGAGCCGTAGCCGCAGCCTCTTCTCGGCTGCGAAGAACGGCTTTCCGCCTCCGACGACAACCGGCACGACATAGAGCCGGAACTCGTCGACCAGGTCGATCAGCGAGGCGGCCAGGCTGGCACCGCCGAGGTCCAGTTCTCCTTCGGTCTGCTGCTTGAGCCGTGTCACCTCTTCGACCGAGTCCTTGCTGCGAACCAGCCGGACGCCCTCGGGGACGCTGTCGAGTGTGTCGGAGAACACGATCCTCGGTGTTTTCACGTAGATGCGGGCGAACTCCGCCTCGACGTCGGGGAGGTCGTCTCGGCTCGCCGCCGTCGTCCACGGCTCCTCCATCACCTCGTAGAGGCGCCGTCCGAACAAGAACGCGGATGACTGTCGGGCCTGCTCGTTCGCCAGCCGGTGCACCTCCTCGTCCGGTGTGGAGAAATCGATGCTGCCGTTGGCGTCCTCGATGTAGCCGTCGAGCGAGACGCTCATCGAGTAGAGGACCTTGCCCATGGGCTCCTCCGGTCGGGTGTGTCGTCAGGTATTGAGACTGTGCAGCATGTCTGACCCATCACCAGCCTCGACCTTGACGGCAATGCTGCGGTCAAGGTGCTCACCCGGCGAAGAACTCCCTAAGCACCGGGGCGAGGACCTCCCAGGCCACGTTGTGGGCCTGTCCGTCGAGCGTGTGGCGACGTGGCTTGGGAAGCGTTGCCGTGAGCGCCCGTGCCGAGTTGGTGGCCCATTCACCGGTCTCGCTGCCGTCCAGAACGAGTGTGGGGGCCGTGACCGAGGCGGCGATACCCGTGGGGACCAGGCTGTCGCCCATGATGATGGCGTCGTAAGCGAGCGTGTGGGCCAGTGCCTCCATGCCCGACCACATTGGCGCATGGCGGATCCCGGCGATCATCTCTCCGGGTAGGCCGACGCTCTTCATGAACAGCGCGATTGCGTCGCCGCGGCGGTCGGCATCGAGCAGCTCGGTGAGCTGCGCGACATAACCCTGCTGCCGCCGCCGGGCCTCCGGATCGGTCATGAACGGCGGTTCCCACAGGGCCAGCTTGGTGAAGGGCAGGCCGGCCGCCGCTGCGTGCAGAGCAAGAACCGCACCGGACGAGTTCCCGAATGTCGCTGCAGTACTGCCGGCCGCATGGAGCACGGCGCGGAGGTCCTCGATCTCTCGCTCGATCGCGTACGGGAGGGTGTCGCCGCTGTCGCCGCGCCCTCGGCGGTCGTAGTTGAAGACTGCGAAATCTGCAGCCAGAAGCTCTGCCAGCGGAGCGTGGATCGTGCGTGTGGTGGACGCACCGCTGATCAGGATGACCGGCGTACCCTCACCAAGCCGGTCGAAGGCGATGGTGGTGCCGTCGGCTGAACGTACGGTGTCCATGAGGACTCCTTGCCTCGTGAGCGGGCTGTTTGCTTCACCGACGATGGGTCCGACGCAAACGGACAGGCTCGTCAAGATCGGTTGCAGATTTCAGCCATTCGTTGTCTCGGCAAACCTTCGGGAGAAGTATCGACGTTCCGGATCGGTGGCCGCCAGCTCGAGCGCCTCCAGGTATGCAGTCGCTGCGTCACCCGTCCGCCCCAGCGGGCGGAGCAGGTCGGCGCGGGTGGCCGGGAGCTGGTAGTAGCCGGCCAGCTCCCCAGCATCCTCCAGTTGCTCTACCACCTTCAGTCCCGCCGCCGGTCCGTCCCGCATGCCTACTGCGACCGCCCGGTTCAGCTGCACGACCGCGGAGGGCACCAGCCGTGATAGCTGCCCGTAGAGCGTAGCGATCTGAGCCCAGTCCGTCTCGGCAGCTTCGGGTGCAGTCGAGTGGCAGGCGGCGATGGCGGCCTGGACCTGGTAGGGGCCGGGCCGTCCTCGCCGCAGCGCCGCCTCCAGTAGTTGCACACCGTCCTCGATCTCGCCCGCATCCAATCCTGCGGATCGTCGAGTGATGGGCGGTGACACCCAAGCCGGGTCAGTGGGCGTGCGGGGCGCCGGTCATCTGTGGCTTTCCGGACGGTACGAGGCGTAGCGAGAGCACCGCGGCCGCGGCGGCGGCGACGGTGAACATGGTGAAGGCGTTGTTTAACCCGTCGATCGAGGGGGTGCTGGTGAGGCCCGCGGCGGCGACGGTGGAGGCCGCCGCGACGCAGATGGCGGCACCGAGTTGGTTGAAGGTATAGACGATGCCCGATACCAGCCCGGCTTCGTGCAGACCGACGCGGCCGAGGGCAGAGGTGGTCGCGGCGACGAACAGCGGGCTCGCTGGAGCCGTAGTGCTGGGTCACCGGTCGTAAGCGGGCCGCTTCGATGACTCCCAATGGGCGGTCCCGGGCAGGCGGCAACGGAACCGACAAGGATCCATGGACCATCGATGCCGACAGCGAGCACGCCGTCGGCGGCAGATCTGGGGGTGATCAGGTCTTGGCGATCTGTGTGCGGTCGCTGGGGCGCCGCCCGCGTTCGGTTTCACCGGCAATCTGGCGTGCTTGCGGGAGGCGACACCGGAGCGCGTGCAAGTCCTGCAGTCGCCAACGCGGCGTTAGGTGAGGACTTGCGGTAGGTGAGGTCGAAGTCGGTCCGGTAATGGGTGAAGTCTTCGGCGATCTCCCAGCGTCCGGTGCTGGTGTTCCCGTCATCGCTGATCCGCGCGGTGAACCGCTGGGCGAACGGCTCGCCCTCCCGCCACAGCGACCGTTGTGCTAAGTCCGTGATCGACGCCTGCTGTGGGTCGTAAGCTGCTATCAGTTCCATAACCTCAGCCTTGCCGAGGCGGTGTTGGTACTGACGCGGACGCACGGTCGGACTCATGTATCGGCCACCACCCCTCCTCAGGGGCTTCGGGCCAGCGGAACGGAGAGCCATGGCACGTCGCAAAAGCGGCACGGTAGCCACCTGTGGCTTGGCCGCCACGTAGACACCTAATATCTCCCGCGCGGACGACATCCGGGTTGGGTGTCGCACGAGCTACTCAACCCTCGCTCGGCTGGAGCTGGGAACCTGGAGCTGGCCCGGCCAATGCTGCTGATCGTGCGCGACGTCCTGACGGGGGCATCGGGGAGGACGAATGCGACACAACGTCCAACAGCTGAAGCTCGGCTGAGATGGGGTATGGACGTTCAGGGTCCTAATCGTGCGCCCGTTCCTGATTCGGACCATGTGAGCTGAGACGATCCCATGACGTGGGCTTGCCGGGCCCACCCGACGGGAGGTGAAGGTGATGTCCGAGGGCGGACCCGAGCCGTTCGAAGCGGGGCGTGCCCCCGGAGATCCGCGCCCCGATGTTGACCGGACGGACGCGTTGCGTGAGCGGCTGTTCGGCAATGCCGTGGGGGCGTTGGAGCTCTACACGATCTACCTTGGTGAACGACTCGGGTTGTATCGGGCGCTCGCAGAAGGCGGTGCGGCCACCTCGTCGCAGCTGGCCGCACGCACTGGAACCACCGAGCGGTACGTGCGGGAGTGGCTCGAGCAGCACGCAGCGAGTGACCTGCTCGTGGTCGACGACCCGCGGGCGGAACCACGCGCTCGCCGATACTGGTTGCCGCCGGAGCACGTCCCCGTTCTCGCAGACCGCGACGACGTCCGATACGAGGCCCACACCGGCGTCGACATCGTCCGCGCCGGTCGCTGGCTTCCACAGCTGGTGGAGGCGTTTCGGGTTGGGAACGCGCCGCCGCCCCTGCTATGGGAGCCCGAGGGCCGGGCGGAGGCCAACCGGGCCCGGTTCATCAATTTGCTTGGCACGGAATGGCTCCCTGCGATTGTCGACATTGATATTCGGCTGCGCGCCGAACCGCCAGCGCAGGTTGCCGACGTGGCGTGCGGCACTGGCTGGTCGAGCATCGCCATGGCCCAGGCGTACCCCAACATCAACGTGGACGGCGTCGATCTCGACCACGATGCCATCAACGCCGCTCGCCGGAACGCTGAGCGGGCCGGCGTGGCTGATCGAGTGAGGTTCTCCATCACCGACGCCGCCGACCTCGGCGGGCCGGGCGGGTACGATCTGGTGACGATCTTCGAGGCCCTGCATGACATGTCGCGACCCGTGGACGCACTCAGCGCGGCCCGGCATATGCTTTCCGAGGACGGGACCCTGCTCGTGGTCGACGGGCTGGTCGCCGACGAGTTCACGGTCCCCGCCTCACCGCGGGAACGAGCTGAGTACGGCTGGAGCGTGGTCTCCTGCCTGCCCGGCGCCATGGGAGACCCGCAGACCGCAGCCACCGGAGCCGTCATGCGTCCTTCGGTGCTTCGTCAATACGCCCTCCAGGCGGGCTTCTGCGGGGTGGAGGTTCTCCCGATACACACCGATTACTGGCGCTTCTACCGACTGCTCCGGTGAGCGCGACCCGGGTCGGCCCTCCCGGGTGTAACCAACCTCAGCCCGGCCCACCGGGCCATGCGGCTGCTTCGCGGCAGATTCGGGCGAGCGTAGCCGCCTTCCATGCGGCAAATCGGTGCATCTTGACCCGTGTCTCATTTGGGCCAATGCCGTGATCAGAACACGACCGATTCCGTCGAAACCGAAGCGGGCCCTCGTCCGGGGTCACTGACGTGGAGTAGCGATGCGCATGCGTTCCTCGGCCCTACGCATTCGGAACGTTGATCACGCGCATCAGACGCGCCTGGACGTGCCGGTCAGGCGGGCGGTTCGTACGTGCAGCCATGGTCGCTCGTTGCTTCAGTCGCCTCTGATCGCGTAGCCGGCGAGCCCGCTCTCCAGGCGTGCAAAGGCGCGCATAGCCTGCGAGCGCGCCTGCGCCGCCAGCCTTGGACCCCGCCGACCGGCGATGACGCTGCTGCGGACGTAGGCGACGAGCGCCCGATGCGCCCCCATCAACGCACTGGCCACGGCCCACGGCTCGACATCGCCCAGGCGGGCGCCCGTCTCGGCGGCGAGCAGCTCGGCGAGCTGCTGCGTGTATCGGGCGACGATCTCCCGCTCGCGCGTCTGGAGTGTGGCGCTGCCGCCGATGAGGGCTGCCGCGTTCGCGATCATCTCCGCGTTCTCCGCGGCGGCGAGTCGGCTGCTGCCGTCGAGGATCAGACGGCGAAACGCCGCCAGCGCCGAGACGCCCTCGGCGCGCTCGCGCACCGCGTCGAGCAGTCGCTCTTCAAAGAATTCCATCCCGGCAAAGCACAGGTCCTCTTTGGTCGGGAAATGGTTGAAGACGGTCATCTCGGAGACGTCGGCGGCGCGGGCCACCTCGGCCACGGTGACCGCATCGAAGCCGCGCTCGGCAAACAGACGCGTCGCTGTCTCGAAGATCAGTTGTCGCGTCTGCTGCTTCTGGCGTTCACGGAGCCCAGTTGAGATCGCCACGCGGGTGAGGATAGCACATTTGACTTTAGTACCTAAACTATTTATAGTGTCTCATATAACTATGGTCGCCAAATCCCGGATGGCGGGGCCGGCGGTCGCGTAGAGGAACCTAGAGGGAGGCACGCTCGTGTACGACGCGGCGCACTTCCTGCATGTGGTGGGCGCGCTCGGACTGACGGCGGCCTTCGGCGTGGAGGCCGCGGGGCTGGTCGGGCTCCGGCGGGCGACGGACGCCGACGAGGCGCTACTGTGGCTGCGAAGCAGACGGTGGGTGTTGCTGATCGGCCCCGCGTCGATCGGGCTGGTGCTCGCGACCGGCATCTACTTGACGGTGGTTGAGTGGGGGCCGGACGCCTGGATCCTGGTCTCGCTCGCCAGCCTGGTGGCGGTGGCGGGGATCGGGGGTTTCCTCACCGGAATTCCGATGGCGCGGGTCACACCTGCGGTTGAGCGGGCCTCAGGGCCGCTGTCTGAGGAGCTTCGGGGTGGCTTGCAAAGCCCGCTCCTCACGGTCTCGATCATGACTCGGATCGCCATCACCGTCGGCATCGTCTTCTTGATGGTCCTGAAGCCGACGCTGTTCACCTCCATCCTCACGATCGTCCTCGCCGTTGGGATCGGCGTCGCCACGGGTCTCGTCTTTGGCACGCGCGAACCCTCGGCGAGCGCGATCGGCAGAGCCGCCCCGCCGACGCACGCCCAGCAATGAGGGCAACCGGTTCTCGCGCGGGAAGAGGGATGGGAACCGACAGCACCGCGCATCTCAGCGCCAGGTCAGCGCTGGTCACAGGCGGCACGTCTGGGATTGGCTTCTACACCGCTCGACGGTTGGCGGCGCGAGGTGCGACGGTGCTGGTGACCGGACGGGACTGGGGTCGAGGGGCCGAGGCTGCAAACGAGCTCCGGCGGGCCGCCGGGCACGAGCGTGTCGAGTTCATCCGCGTGGACCACTCCACGGTCGCCGCGAACCTAGAGCTCGCCAAAGGGCTCCGAAGCCGGCTTGGTCATCTGGACATCCTGGTGAACAACGTCGGTGGGCTCCAGCCGTCACGGGTCACCACGGGGGACGGATACGAGCTGACACTAGCGCTGAACTTCGTGGCGCCGTTCGCGCTGACCGGATCGCTAATGCCAATGATGCTGGCGAGCGACTCGGCCCGGTTGATCAACGTCATCTCGAGCTCATTCACGATGGCCAAAGGCAACCCGCTGGAGGACATCCACAGCGAGCGGACATATGCCCCGCTTCGGGTCCTGGCCAGGGCGAAGCTGCTCGCCCTGGTGTGGACGGCCGCGCTGGCAGATCAGCATCGCGGCAAGCGGCTGAGCGCGGTCGCGGTCAACCCGGGCATGGCGTGGACGCCCGGAACGCAGGCGCTGACCCCGGACGCGGTGCCCACATGGCGCTACATTTGGCCGATTGTGCGCTTCTTCCAGCGTCGGGCCGATCCTGATCGCGCCGCCGCGTCATGCACGGCCCTCGTTATCGCACCGGTCGGTGACATCGACGGAAGGTACTTCGACGGACGGAAGCCACATGCGGTCCCGGGTCCTGCCCTCGACCCCGACCTGCGGGAACGAGTGCTGCAGCTTGGTCAGGACCTGGTAGACCCCGCTGCAGGGTGAACCATGCACCGTACTCTACGTCTCGGCGATCACGGCGCTTTCGTTCGGCGGGCCCCTAAGCAATACCGCCGCCGGAAGCCGATCTATCGCCCCGAAAACCGGTCGAGATCAAATTCCCGCCAATTTGCCACCACGGACGTGCGCTGGCGCGTTATGGTGTGGTCGCACGCGTCACAGTTGATGAGGATCGGCATTGATTGCCGACCGATGCCGATTACAGGACGCGACCGGTTGCGAGTGCCTCCGTTCGCCGCAGGCCCCAGGACGATGTCGACGGTTCAGGCTCTCGTGGAGGAGCTGGTCGCGGTGGGTCGCAGTCGACGCGCGGCGGCCGTGAGCAAATCGGCGGCCCGGTCCACGTCGCTGGCGGTGGTCCACCGGCCGGCCGACAGGCGCACCGCTCCCAGGGCGCGATCGCGGGCCAGGCCCATCGCCAGCAGCACCGGTGACGGTTCGGTACGGCCAGCGTGGCAGGCAGAGCCGGTGGAGGCCGCCAGGTCTGGGATGGCTGCGAGCAGGTCGCGTCCCGACACGCCGGCAGTGCTGATGTTGAGTGTGTTGGGTAGCCGCTCGTCCGGGTGGCCGTTGAGTTCAACCAGGTCGGGTAGCGCGTCGGCGAGGGCATGGTGCAGCCGGTCCCTCAGCTCAGCTTGTCGCGGCGGATGACCGGTCGCGAGTTCGGCGCGCACCAGGTTGGCCGCTTCCCCGAGCGCGACGGCGAATGCTACGTTCTCGGTGCCCGAGCGGAACCCGCCTTCCTGGCCGCCGCCGTAGACCAGTGGCTCCAGGCGTAGGCCCGGCCGCAGGTAGAGGGCGGCGATGCCTTTAGGTGCGTACATCTTGTGCCCTACCAGCGTGAGCAGGTCGACTCCGAGCACGCCGACGTCGACCGGGATCTTCCCGACGGCCTGCGCGGCATCAGTGTGTACCAGTACCCCGTGTGCGTGTGCGATCCCGGCGAGCTCGGCCACGGGCTGGATAGCCCCGGTCTCGTTGTTCGCCAACATGATCGACACCAGCACCGTGCTCGAGGTGATCGCGGCGGTGAGAGCATCCGGGTCGACCCGACCGTAACCGTCGACGGGCAAGTAGGTCACCGCTACGCCGTGCAGCCGTTCCAAAGCCCTGCAGCTCGCCAGCACCGCCGGGTGCTCAGTGCGTTGGGTGATCACATGAAGACTGCGGGCGCCATTGGCGAGGACCGTGCCACGGATGGCCAGGCTGTTGGCCTCCGAACCCGAGCCAGTGAACACGATCGCGCCCGGATCGCTGCCGATGAGGGCAGCGACCTGTTCACGGGCGGCCTGTAGGGCTTTAGCGGGTGTGATGGCGTAGCTATGTGCACTGGACGGATTGCCGAACTGGGCGGCCAGGAAAGGCATCGCAGCGGCGGTCGTCCGCGGGTCGATCGGAGTGGTGGCGTTGTAGTCCAGATAGATCGGCCGGTTCGTCAAACCTGGATGCGTACTCATCACACCTCCTGGTCGATTGTCTTCCAGCCCGGGCTCCGATCATCGGCGGCCTGGGGGTCCGATGCAGCGCCGACCTCGGCCGCGCGCGTGGCGATCAGCATCGCGTCGCACCTCGCTGCGCCGCCCGAGAAAGCCACCCTGGCGTAGGCGCCGAGTCGTGCCCACTGCCGCCGGCATGTCGGTGAAGGACAGCGCGTCTCCTGATTACGATCGGTGGAATCTAGTGCTCGATCGGACGGCCCACGGTGACGGCATCGAGCACGGCGCCTGGTGCAGCACGAAGACCGGCATCGGGAAGCACGCCGAGCGCATCGTTGACGGTCGAAAACGCTAGCCGCAGCGCTACGAACACCGTGATCGTAAAGATCTGCGATTCGCTGAATCCGGCGTCGCGTAACACCTGCACGTCCGCCGCAGTCGTGTCGTTAGGGTTGCGCGCCACCTTGCGAGCCCAGCCAGCCATGGCCTGCTCGCTGGTGGTCAGCCCGTCGTCGACGCCGCGGAGCACGCCGGCAGCCGTTTGCGGGTCACTCGCCGTGGCCAGCCTCGATCCCCACACCAGCGAGCAGTACGAGTCGCCGAAGGCCGACGCGCACGCGGCCACGAGAATAGAGCGGTGACGGAGGCTAAGGCGATCCGCGGAGGTCACCTGCCGCACCAGCTTGAACAGTCCAGTCATCGTGGCGGGCTGATAGGCCCACAGTTGTGAGACATTCATGACGTAGCCGAGCTCGGCGACGTCCTCGTCGAAGATCCGCTGCCCCTCGGCGGTAGTCTCCGGAACCTCGAGGAAACCGATCGTATGCATGGTCTCTCCAATCCGCGTTGCGGGCCGAAGCAGAAACAGCCGTACGTGCCTCGGCCCGCGTCGATGCCGTCAGCTCGTGGCAACCTCGATGCTGACCGGCACCTGGTTCGTGATGACGTCGTAAACGGCGGAGCGGGCGCGGGACTGCTCGACGAGTGCGCGCAGCTTTTCGGCCGGCGCGTCGCCCTTGACCGTGAACCGGACCGTGATGCCCTGGTAGCCGTTGCGGACCTCCGGGTCGAGCCCGAGGATGCCATTGAGGTCGATGTCACCGGAAACGGTGGAGCGGACCTCGGTCAGCCGGATTCCGCGTGCCGCGGCGATGTTGGCCAGCCCCGCGGTCAGGCAGCTCGCCAGCGCGTGCAGGACGAACTCCACGGGAGTCGGGCCGTTGTCCCGCCCCACCAGGACGGCCGGGTGGTCGGCGTCGAAGTGGAAGGTGCGCTCGTGGCTACGCTCCTCGTCGACGCCGTAGAAGCCGTCGATCGTGCTGCGGTTGTGGGTGCCGCTGATCCATTCGTTACGAGCACGGAACTGGAACTGGGCGGCCGGCGGCGCGGCTTTGACCGCGTCGATGGTAGCGAACAGCGTGGCGGTGTCGACGCCGTTGGGCATCGACTCGTTGACGAGTGTGGGGCTCATTCGTGCTTCTCCTTCGGTAGCGAGCGGCGCGGACGCGCAGCTCAGATCGGGGCGAGCTCCCGCTCGCCGGGGGTAGGGCGCGCGGCCAGGTGGGCCGCGCCGGTGTCGATCGCGACGCCGAGCTGCTTTTGCAGCTCGACGAACTCGGCGACCCGCGGGAAGCCGCTCAGCGCACAAGTGATCTCGAACACCTCGCGCAGAGCTCGGTCGCGTTCCCGCTGGTAGCCGGCCAGGGCGTCGGTCTCGTCGAGCTCGCCGCGTAGCACCGAGTGAAGCGCGTCGGCGAGCAGCTCGGCGTCGCGGTAGGCGTCGCTGAGGCCGTGCCCGGTGATCGGGTCGCGGTGGTACCCGGCGTCCCCGACCAGGGCCCAGCCGGGGCCATGAGCGCGGCGCAGCAGGTTGGGGGTTCGCAGCATGCCGGACACCGCCGAGGCACGACGCCCGGAGCGCAGCCGGGCGGCCAGCTCCGGGGCGGCGCGCTCCAGCTGGGCGGTGAACGCCTCGGCCCGGGAGGCGGCCCGCCGGCGTGCCGCCCTGGCGTCTGATGCCGGCGTGCACACCCAGATACAGGCCTGGTCGTGGTGGGTGGGGAATACCCCGGCCAGGGCACGGTCGGCGGCAATCAGCTCGATCGCCGGCCACGGCGGGCCAACGAAGTAGGCGTACTGGGCGGCGCTCCCCTCGTCCCGGTCCTCGATCACCTCGGCTCCCACCGAGCGGGCCACCCGCGATCCCAGACCGTCCGCGCCGACCACGAACCGGGCCTCGATCTCGATCTGGTCGCCGGTGCGGTCGTAGCCGTACACGCCGGTTGCCCGACCGAAATCATCCAGGCAAGCCCCAGCCACTGCGACGCCCATCCGCACATCGACCCCGGCGTGCGCGGCCGCCTCGGCCACCAGCGTATCCAGGAGATAGCGGCGCGGCGCGACCAGAAAGTCCACTCCGGACTTGAGCTTGATCGCTCGAGTGATCGACTCACCCGCAGCGCTGAACGTGACCTGGCGGATCGCCGGCGCCCCGCTGGCCAGCACGGCTTCCAGGAGCCCCAAGCGCTGCAGCGCGACCACCCCGGTACGGGCGATCTGATGCGTGGACACCGTGTCGGACGGGAACTCCGCGCGATCCACGAGCACCACGTCGTGCCCGAGCTTGGCCAGCAACAGTGCGGTCGCCGCACCCGCCGCGCGGGCGCCCACCACGACGACGTCATGGCGACGGCGAGAGATTGCCGCGTTCTGGTGCATGGTTCCTCCACGGTCGACACCGGTTGGAAGCGCCGGCACAGCGAGCTTGCGCCGCACAGGTGTGACCGGAGCTGTGACAGCAAACGATCGGAGATGGCGGGCCCGCGGGCAGCGGCGGCGATACTGGGACGGTGCCGGGATCGCTAGCCATCCATCTGCTCGGAAAGCCGTATGTGACCAGCGGCGGGGGTCTGCGCCCGGCGCCCCGTGGTCGCAAGGGTTGGGCACTGCTGACGTACCTACTGACGACTGCGTCGGCGCCCAGTCGCGAGTGGCTCGCTGAGTTGCTCTTCTCCGACGCCGACGACCCGCTCAACGCTTTGAGCTGGAATCTCAGTCAGCTGCGCCGGCTGTTAGGTCCTGAGACCAGTATCAGTGGCGGGCCTGTCGAATTGCGGCTCCCGCCGGCCACGTTCATCGACATCCGGGTCCTCACGGCCGGTACCTGGGTGCAGGCGCTAGGCGTTCCCGGCCTGGGCCGTGACCTCCTCGAAGGCATGGCATTTCCGTCAAGCCCGGCGTTCGAAGCGTGGTTGCTCGCCGAACGCTGGCGTTTCGCAGCGGCGGCCCAGAACGCGCTTCGTGAGGCTGCCCGGGCGAAGCTTGCGAGTGGCGACCCAAATCGGGCGGTCGAACTCGCGAGTCGCGTCGTCGCCGCCAGCCCGCTCGACGAGGACGCCCAGGAGCTGCTCATTCGCGCATATGCGGCAACGGGCGACCGGGCCGCGGCGCAACGGCAACGGGACTCGTGCGTGGCTCTGTTCCGAGCCGAACTCGGCACGGATCCGGGGCCTGCCGTCTTGGAAGCCGCGGACCCAAAGCCCCGTCCTAACCTCCAGGAGCGCCCGGCAACCGGCGCAAGTGTGGCGGTGGCACTGGAAGCCGGGCTTACGGCACTCGACGCCGGAGCTGTGGACGCGGCGGTTGCCTCGCTACGGCAGGCGGTCGCGCAAGCGTACGAGACCAACGAGTCCAACCTGCAGGCGAGAGCGTTGCTCGCGCTCGGCTCGGCGCTTGTCCACGGTGTTCGGGGGCGAGATGGCGAGGGCGCCAGCGTCCTCCTCGAGGCGATCGAGGTGGCCGAACGCATCGGAGATCGGGTGCCGGGTGCCCAGGCGCACCGCGAGCTCGGCTATGTCGAGCTTCTCCGAGGGCGCTACGACCGAGCCGAGCGCTGGCTTCGCACCGCTGTATCTCTCGCCGGTGACGACCCGGCTGAACGAGCCTGGGCGCACGCCGTGCGGGGCGTGGCATTGACCGACGTCGGTCACCACGCCGACGCCCTCCATGAGTTGAACGAGGCAGTGCGCCTGGCCCGAGAGACGAGCGTCGGTGCTGTCGAGGCCTGGGCACTGACCTTCATCGGCCGCAGCCACCTCCTGCGCCGCGACTTCGTCCTCGCGCGTGAGGCACTCGCCGCTGGCCTGGACCTCGCCCGCCGACAGCGCTGGACGGCCTTCGTTCCGCTTCCCGAATCGCTGCTCGCCGATGTCGACCTGGCCGAGGGAAATATCGACGCCGCTGCATCGGCGTACGACCACGCCTATGCACTGTCGATCCAGCTCGGCGACCCGTGCTGGGAGGGGATCGCTGCCCGCGGGCTCGGGCTCGTCGCCGACCGGCGGGGAGACCCCGAGTCGGCCCTGCGCCGGGTTACCGAGGCGCGCGAGCGATGCGTCAGATTGCCGGACGCGTGGCTGTGGGTCGAGGGCTACTGTCTGGACGCGCTTTGTGCGCTGGCCACCGAGCACCGCCGCCCGGGAGCAGCGCGCTGGATCGCCGACCTCGAGGCGCTGGCGACCCGAACGGGGATGCGCGAGCTCATCGCCCGGGCCTACGTCCACCACAGCCGTCTTGGCGATCGGACAGCAATGGACGCGGCCCGCGTCCTCGCCGCCGAAGTGGACAACCCGGCGGTCCTTCATGTCGAGTAATGGCTACTTCGGAGGATTATGGGTTCTGGACGGTGTCGGGGTCTGACCCTTGCGGTGGCGGCTTTACCGATCCTTCCCAATCCGCCAGAGGCGGTAGATCGTTGCAGGCATGACTGCACGGGGAGACGTCTATCGCGCTGCCCTCGATCGGGCGCACACCCACGCGTTGGCTTGGCTCGATTCAGTCCCGGATCGTCCGATCGGGCCTCGACAGACCGCCGATGAGGTACTCGCCAAGCTGGCAACGCCACTCCCGGACGGACCAAGCGACCCGGCTGCGGTGGTCGACCTGCTGGCCGAGATCGGTGATCCCGGTCTGATGGCGATGGCCTCCGCCGGTTCTACGGATGGGTTATCGGTGGCGCGCTTCCTGCGGCCATGGCGGCCGACTGGCTGGTGAGCGCGTGGGACAACAACTCCGGGCTCCGCTACATCGCACCGACCGCGGCGGCAGCCGAGGACGCAGCTGCGAGCTGGCTGCTGGACCTGCTCGGGTTGCCGACCGGTTCGGATGTCGGGTTCACCACCGGTGCCACGATGGCCGGCTTCACCGGGTTGATGGCGGGCGGGCCGCTTCCGGGTGCTCGCCGATGCCGGATGGGATGTCAACACCCGAGGGCTGCGGGGCGCGCCTGCGGTGACAACGCTGGTGGGCGCCGAGCGACACGACACCATTGACTGCGCACTGCGTTATCTCGGCCTGGGCGCGCCGGTCCCAGTGGCGGCCGACGACCAGGGACGGATTCGCCTCGATGCGCTGACTGCGGCGCTGGAGCAGACCGGCGGACCGACAATCCTGTGCTTGCAGGCTGGAAATATTCACTCCGGCGCGTTCGATCCGATCGGTGAAGCGGTCGCGTTGGCGCATGCGCACGGCGCCTGGGTACATGTGGACGGGGCGTTCGGACTGTGGGCCGCCGCAGCGCCAAGCCTGCGCCATCACCTGGCGGGTTGTGAGACCGCGGACTCGTGGTCGACCGATGCGCACAAGACCTTGAACGTGCCCTACGACAGCGGCCTGATCATCGTCGCGGATCCCCGTCCGTTGCGGGCGGCCTGCGATGTGCATGCCGCCTACCTACAGCCGGCCGACGAACTTGGCTGGGCTGATCCGCTGGCCAAGGTGCCGGAACTGTCGCGGCGCGCTCGCGGGGTACCGATCTGGGCCGCGTTGCGATCGCTCGGGCGGTCCGGGGTGGCCGATCTGGTCGAGGGTCTGGCCCGCAATGCCCGGGCCATCGCCGAAGCCCTGGGCCAGATCGACGGCGCCGAGGTGCTGAACGAGGTGGTCTTCACCCAGGTCTCGGTCAGCTTTGGCGACGATCAGACAACCCGAGCCGTCACCGATGCGGTGATCGCTGATGGCACAACCTGGATGTCGGGCTCGCGCTGGCGCGACCGGGACGTGCTGCGCGTGTCGGTGAGCAACTGGTCGACGGACGCGGATGATGTGACGGCCTCGGTGGAGGCGGTGCTCCGCGCGGTGAGATCGGTTCGCTTCGGCGCCTGATCGGCGATCACACTTCTCGACCTCGTTCTGCGCTTTGTTTCGGCGATCGCGCGCATCAGCCGCGGCAGCCTCGGCGTGGCCCTCGTAATGCGTGGGTCCGGGGTTCGATTCCACGAGGCGGCTCCCTCCTGGCGCAGGCAGGTGCTCCTCACACGAGGAGGGCCCCAGCCGCGAGCACGCGTAACTGATCGGGTGCTGCATTGCTGCCTGGCGTGCCCCAATTAGGGCGAGAGCTTCGGTGCGGTGCTGGCGGCCAGAGTTGAATGTCCGATCCGATGCCTGGCGCGCCGGAGGTACCGTTTCCCACCATGATCAACAGCCGATCTGCAATTTGCTCTTGTTATTCGCATCGCTGGCGGGCTGGAATCTCACGAACTCTTGGCGACGATCTCCACGAGATTTCCGTCGGGATCGCGTAGTAGGGCGTTGCGGTTGTTGTTGCCGGTGTTGTGCGGCGGCTGAACCGTAGGAACTCCGGCGGCCACCAGCTCCCTGTAGGCCTCATCGACGTTGTCAGTCCACACGACCAGGACCATGGCGGGGCTCCCCGGTGCAGCCTCAACCCCGTGCACGTCCTTGGCCGCCTCGACGGTGCCGAGACCGATAGTGAACCCGTTCAGCCGAAGTTCAACGTGCTCCGGGATACCCTCGCTTGGGGTGCGAAAGGTCTCCACGAACCCGAGGAGATCGCGGTAGAAGCGAAGCCCAGCCTCGATGTCGTGAGTGTAGAGATTGACCAGCGCTGTGACGAACATGCTCAGCAAATGTAGCGGGGGCGGGTGCGCGAGGTGGTAATGAGTGAACCTCCGTTCTGATCCGACCCTGCTGGCCATCCCGTCTGCCGTCGACCGGCCCATCAGGGAGCGGCCTGCGGCGAGTTGGCTGGTCGGCGGGTCGACCTGATGGCCCGATCTTCGATGACCGTGAGGGTTAGGGCTGGGTCCACTTCCCGCGCCGACTGCCATGTGTACGAAGATCGAGGGCCGGTCGGCACACTGGGTACGCAGCCGTCGGAGGACGCAAGCCATGCAGGCCGTTGTCTACACACGTTATGGACCGCCCGACGTGCTTCGGTTCACCGACGTGGCGAAGCCCTCGCCCAAGGACACAGAGGTGCTGGTCAAGGTGCACGCGGTAGCCCTCAACAGGTCCGACTGGGAAGTGTTGCGGGGGAAACCGCTGTATTCCCGGATCGCGGGCCCGTTCCGACCGCGCCACCACATACTTGGCTCTGACATCGCCGGACGGGTTGAGGCGGCGGGTCGCAGCACGACGCTGTTCCAACCAGGCGACGACGTGTTCGCCGACATCCTCAGCTACATGGGCGGGTTCGCTGAGTACGTGTCCGTGCCGGAGAGCGCGCTGGCGCGAAAGCCGGCTGGCATGACCTACGAAGAAGCCGCTGCCCTGCCCCAAGCGGGCGCTATCGCGCTGCAGGGCATCCGAGACAGGGGACAAGTCCAGCCCGGGCAGCAGGTGTTGATCAACGGCGCCGGCGGTGGCTCGGGAATGTACGCCGTACAGCTCGCCAAGCTACACGGGGCCGAGGTCACCGGGGTGGACAACGCGGAGAAGTTGGAGTTCATGCGCTCACTCGGCGCTGATCACGTCATCGACTACACCCGGGAAGACTTCACCAGGAATGGGCGTACCTACGACTTGATTCTTGATCTTGCCGCACATCGTTCGGCATTTGCCTACAAGGGCTCGCTGATGCCAGAGGGACGTTATCTGTATGTTGGCGGCTCGGTAGCTACGCTGCTGCAGGTCCTGCTGATCGGACCTTTGATCGGAAGAGCCGCGGGAAAGAAGATAGGATTCCTCGCCGTTCGGCTAGGTGCGCAGCACCTGACGCCGATCGTTGAGCTGCGCCAAGCAGGAAAGATTGCTACGGTCATCGACCGTCGGTACCGGTTGAGCGAGGTATCCGAGGCGCTGCGGTATCTCGGCGAAGGACACGCCAAAGGCAAAGTCGTCGTCATCGTCGAATAGCCTCAGCCCGCACCTGAGCCAAGCATGTCCTGAGTTGCGTCGAACTCCGGTGACAACCTGCGCGTCAGCGCGCCGCCCGGTCGACGGCGTCAGTACGACCCCAGAGGTACCAAAGCGGCCGAGGCTACTGAAGCGGGGCAGCGGCCCTCGCGGCGCAACGGTTCGGCGGTCAAAGCTGCTTGAGCTCGATGCGGAATGCCCCGTAGACGTGGCCGTCGATGTTCTCCACCGAATGCGGCCCTTCGGGATCAAGCCACCGGACCAGCGGGCCGGGGGTTCTGTGTGACGGCTGCTCGGGTGCGGCGAACCTCAGGGTGTCGCCGGTGTAGTAGCGGATCCGCGCAGGTTGGTGGACCACCATGACACTCGGCCAGCGGTGGGTGTGCTCTGGCTCCCGTTCGCCCGGGGCGATGGTCACCTCGAGCACTCGAGTGGTCTCGTTCTCGAGCACGACGTGGTGTGAGCCGGGCGCGGCCACGACCGCGTCGAGCGAGTCGGGCCACGGCCAGCCTCCTGGCTCCGTAGCTGCGCCCCCCATCCGTCCGGCTCCTTCCCGCAGGTTGGCTGGGTCCCCTGCGTCTGCTGGCAGCTCAGGCTCCAAGCTCACCGGTTGCCTGTCGGATTCTTGGTGCAGGGCGCTTGGGCATTACCGGTCCACGAGCACCACCTCATGATGCGCTGTTGGAGTACGGCTTGTTCGGCCGGGTCAGCGGTCGGCTCGAGGGCGCAGTGGTCGGCGGCGCGGGCCTGGTCGGGGTGGCCGGGCTGGAACGGTTCGGCGCGGGAGGCGTGGTACAGGTGGTGCTCCTCCAACGCGCCTGTGAGGGCATCCACTTCGGTCATGGCGGACTGTCGCCCCGAGGGGTAACCGGGAAATGGCCTGGTACAGACGGGTGACACGGCGACGGTGCCAGGTGTTGCAGCATCCCGTACAGCGGCACGAATTGTGCCCAATCGGTGTCCGCCCAGCGTTCGGCCTCGGCGTGACAGGCAACGATCGCGGCAGGCCCGTCACCTGCGGCTTCGGCATGAGCCTGGTGGAGCAGGGTCGCCAGCCATTCGGCATCGTCGACAAGGTCGCGTAACTGCGCCCCGCTCGGCGTGGAGCCGAAACCCACATTGAACAATTGGTAGATCACCGCGAAGCCAACATGTGCTGGCGAGCGAGGCTGAGCCGGCAGAAGTAGCGGCCACTCGCGCCGCACCGCGTCACACTTGCGAGACGGGCTTGCATTATGCAGGTAAATGCCTGCATAATGAGGTCGTGCCCACGTCGATGGACGAGGTCTTCAAGGCGCTCGCCGACCCCACGCGGCGGTATCTGCTCGACAGGCTGCACGAACACAACGGGCAGACGCTGGGCGAACTGTGCGAGCCCCTGGACATGGCTCGCCAGTCCGCGACCCAACACCTTGATGTCCTCGAGGCCGCAAACCTCATCACCAGGATCCGTCGGGGGCGGGAGCGGCTGCACTACCTGAACCCGGTGCCTCTCCACGAGATCCAAGAACGGTGGATTGACAAGTTCGAGCATCCGCGTCTTCGGGCGCTGAGCAACCTGAAACGACGAGCAGAGGAGCACGCCATGGCCGCCAAGCCCACCTTCGTGTACGTCACCTATATCCACAGTTCGCCAGAGAAGGTCTGGCACGCCCTGACCGACGCCGACCTGACAGCGCAGTACTGGGGCCACAGCAACGTCTCGGACTGGCATGCCGGCTCCGGCTGGGAGCACCGACGCACCGACGGCTCTGGTATCGCTGATGTCGTCGGCACTGTCGTCGAGACCGCGCCAGCCAAGCGGTTGGTACTGACCTTCGGCGGACCGGGCGAGGAGTCCGACGATCGGCCGTCGCTGGTCACCTTCGACATCGAGCCGCACGGCGAGATCGTCCGACTAACCGTCACACATGAGGACATCGCCGACGAAGCCGGCTACGAAGCAGCCGCCGCCGGTTGGCCCGCGGTCCTAGCCAACCTCAAGTCGCTCCTCGAGACCGGGCGGGTCCTCCCGCAGGCGCCCTGGGAAATGCACGAGGAGCTTCGCGCCGCCCAGATGGAACGAAACGATCGCCGATAAGCAGTGGTCACACCCGGCCCATGGCAGGGAACCCGCGAGCAGCGAGTTATCGCGCTGGTCTCCTTGGGTTCTTGGCCCGGCGTCGCCATGATGGCCTTCTCCAGGCGGTCCGCGGCTGGCGGCGAGCGGCTCCATGCTGCGGAGTCCACAGTGCGTCCGGCTGACCGTCGTTGCAACGGGGCGGCTACGCTCGCCCGGATCTGCCGCGATGACTGTTTCTTGGCGCGGGTGACGGCACGTCAGTGGTAGTAGCCGTCGACCGGGATACGCGCCTCCTCGAACAGGAAGGGACCTTCCTCGTTTACACGTGGAAAGCCGCCAGACGGCTTCAAGTCGGCGAGCTGTTCGTTGGACAGCGCGAATACGACTCTGCCGAGGCCGGACCGGTCGATCGCGCCGGCACACATGCTGCACGGCTGACAACTGGTGTACATGGTGGTGGCTACGGCGGCGCTGGATTCGAGTTCACGGGCGGCCCATTTGGCCAGCTTCAGCTCGGGGTGGGCAGTGATGTCGCCGTCGGATAGCACCGTGTTGCGATCCTCCCTGAGCACAGTCCCGTCCGGGCCTACCAGTAGTGAGCCGAACGGTGCATCCCCGGCCGCCCGTGCCACGGCGGCAAGCTCTATGGCTCTGCGGAGAAATCGTTCGTCGTTGGATGTCACCGTTGTTCCTATCGTGTGGCGTCGCCACGTTTCACTATTCAGCGATCGCGCCAATTGGAACAAGTCCGCGGCGGAGCGAGGTTGGAGATGTCGCGCGCGCAACCGAGCTCTGCGATCCCCGCGGCGCGGGCAGGGTTCGTCCCGGCAAGGCAGGTCCAGAGTCAATGCCGATAACACGCTGGGCGGTCGCCTGTTCGACCGGGATAGCGACCCACCCGTTCCCAATCGCGAACTCGACCAGCGGCCCCATCCGCCCGCCGTGCCAGTTCGACGTCCAAGGCCAGGTTGGCCGTCATGTAGGACGACCATTCCTCGTACTGATCCGCGAACGCGTCGTCCCCGCTTATGGCCCAATCCGGCTGCGGCCAAGTTGAGCCGATCATGATCGCCATCGTCGGCTCGGGTGCCGGATCAATGAGCAAGCTGGCGGGGTACACCGGCTCGCCTGTCGCGCCTACCCGGACGCACTGCGCGGCGCCGATTTCATGGCGAACATGCCGATTGTTCACTTGACGACCGTGTACCAAAGATGAGTGATGCCAGGTGGCCGCGATAGCTCTGGTGTCGTCGTGGGCCGACGAAAGAAGGCTCAATCAGCCAGACGACTCCCACGTAGCGAAGCCGGGGCAGGTCACCCCGCCCCCGAGCGTCCTGACCGGGGGCAAACGGTCTGAGGTCAAACGGCCGACCGGTGGCTGCGAGGGCTCCATCTTGACCCGGGTCGGGCCGGATGGTGGCGGCCTGTCAAACCGTGCATGACCTGGCCGCAGCGACGTCGAGCTGAAGGGGCGACCACATTCTGGACGCCGCTCAGCGCGTGATCGCCACGTGATCGCCAGGCACGGACTCGGGCTGCTCCTGCGGGATTGAGGACAGCGTAGTCCCAGTCGATTCAGCCCATGGTGGCCTAGTCGGCGATGATCTGGTGAGCGCCGACGGGGGTCCGGTGGCACCTCAGGTGGTTGCCTCGGGTGTGTGTCAGGTTCGGCGGCGGTAGGCATCCACGGCTAGCGGGGCGAATATTGCGAGGATGCCGGCGGTCCAGAGCAGTGACCAGGCGATGGTATGTCCTGGTGGCAGGTCGAGCAGTAGCGCACGGACTGCATCGGACAGCTGTGTCACTGGGTTGATCTTCACCCAGGTTTGCAGCCAGCCGGGCAACTTGTCGGTGGGGACGAACACGTTGCTGCCGAAGGTGAGTGGGAATATCAGGAGCAGGCTCAGCGCCTGCACGGTTTCGGCTGCCCTGGCGATGATCCCGATCAGTGTGGCGATCCAGCTGGTGGCGAAGGCGAAAGACAGCATCAGTCCGGCCGCCGCGAGGATCGCGGACGGGTCGCCGTGGGTGCGGAATCCGAGGATGGCCCCGAACGCGAATACCAGCACGATGGACAACACGTATTTGATCGAGTCGCCGACGATGTGGCCGACCAGCGGCGCCGAGCGGGCGATGGGCAGGCTGCGGAACCGGTCGAAGATGCCGTTGCGCAGGTCGGTGTTGATCGCCAAGGCGCTGCCGATCGTGGCGAACATGAGTGCTTGCACGGCGATCCCGGGGATTACGAACTGTAGGTAGGTGCGCCAGTCGCCGGAGACCGCGGTGCCGAACAGGAAGACGAACATCAGCACGAAGGTGATCGGCATGAGCACGATGTCGAGCAGCTGGTCCGGCGTGTGCCTGAATTTGACTAGGTTGCGCCAGGCCAGCGTCATGCCATGTCGGGTCGCGCGGGCCGGTTTCACCTGCTCGCCTCCTCTGGGGTTGCTGGGTGCCCGGTCAGGGCCAGGAAGACCTCGTCCAAACTGGCCAGCCGGACGCCTATCTCCGCCACTTCGATCCCGGCTGTCTCCAGCCGGCCAGCCAACACGGCCAGCACCGTGCGGGCGGAGGTCTCGACTGGTAGTGCGACGGAGACGAGGCTGCCGTGGTCATCTGCCGGGGGCGCCCGGGTGACGGCGGCCATGATGGCTTCGACCTCGGCGAGTCGGCTGGCCTCAACCGGGCGTGCTATTACCGTCTGCCCACCAACCTTTGCCTTCAACTGCGCGGGCGTTCCGGTTTCCACAACTCGGCCGCGGTCGATCAGGCAGATGCTGTGGGACAGTTGGTCGGCTTCCTCCAGGTATTGGGTGGTCAGCAACACCGTGGTGCCGTCGGCGACCAGGTCCCGCACCATGTCCCACACGTCACCGCGCGACCTGGGGTCCAACCCGGTGGTCGGCTCGTCGAGGAACAACACCGTCGGGCGGCCGACCAGGCTGGCGGCGACATCCAGCCGGCGGCGCATTCCACCCGAGTAGGTCTTGACCAGCCGCCCGCCCGCCTCTGCCAAGTCGAAACGCTCCAGCAGTTCCGTGGCACGCTGCCTGGCCCGCCGCCTCGGCAGGTCCAGCAGGCGGGCCACCAGCAACAGGTTCTCGTGTCCGGTCAGCGCCTCGTCCACCGCCGCGAACTGCCCGGTCAGGCCGATCAGACCGCGCACCTGCTCGGCTTGGCGTTGCACGTCGAACTCACCCACCCGAGCCCAGCCGCCATCGGGACGAAGGAGCGTAGACAGGATCCGCACCGCCGTTGTCTTGCCCGCGCCGTTGGGTCCGAGCAACCCGCACACGGCGCCGGGCGGGACGGTCAGGTCCATACCGGCCAGCGCGGTCGTCTCGCCGTACCGCTTGACCAGGCCCACGGCCTCGATCGCATTCGACATCACGCAAGATCCTCCCGTACGACGTACCGAAATATCGTACCACGTACTATGGGTACGCTGTACGACATGTCTGGGGAGGCGACCACGAGCGATGACGGGGGGGCCGCGAGCAAACGCGCCGGAACCCGGGACCGGATCTGGGCGCGCCCGGACCCCGGGGCACGTCGGCCCCGCCACACCCGCGAACAGATCGCCGCCACCGCGCTGGCCATCGCCGACGCCGAAGGGATCGACGCAGTCACCATGCGCCGCGTCGCCGCCGAGCTCGACGCCGGCACGATGACCCTGTACCACTACGTGAGGTCCAAGGCCGAACTGTTCGCGCTCATGCAGGACGCGATCATGGCCGAACAGCTCGTCCCCAATGGTGAACTGCCCGGCGACTGGCGCCGGGCCCTGACCGTCATTGCCCACCGAACTCGCGCCATGCTCCGACGCCACCCTTGGGCGGTCGGCGGCGTGGTGGGCGGCATGCAGGCCGGCGGTGACGCCGCTGGGCCACAGGCACTGCGCCATTTCGAGCAGTCACTCGCCGCCGTCGCCACCACCGGGATGCCCGTCGAAGACCAGCTCGACCTGATCGCGATGATCGACGACTACGTCGTCGGGTTCGTGCTCAAGAGTGACCTGGAGCCCGACCTGGACGATGTCCCGGAGGAGGCAGGTCCGGCCATCGCCGAGTACCTCGACCACCATCTACGCACCGGGGCCTACCCCCACATCGAGGCCCTCCTCGGCGACGGCGACCGATGGACCGCACTGACCCGCCTTATGGCCGCGGCACACCCCGCCGACAAGCGGTTCGAACGGGGCCTGGCCCGCATGCTCGACGGCATCGCACAGGACGTCGAACGCCACCACCGCACGACCTCGTCGAGCACACAGCCCTAGCTACCGCCTCTTCCGCCGCCGCCGTCAATCCAGCGGCTTCATGAACGACCAAAGACCGCCTTCGCAGTCACGGGCGCTGTACTCCCGGTAGCCATACGGCTGGTCAACGGGCTCGTAGACGATAGTCGCACCGTGTTCGGCGGCATGGCGGAAATGTGCGTCGACGTCCTCGACCATGACAGCGACCATCGCCGTGCTGGCGTCGAGGGACCGAGGAGAGGCGAGACGGAACTCGGGGGATTCGGGGTGCAGCCAGACGACTCCGTCTCCGGTTTGCACCTCCCCATGGATGACCTTGCCATCATCGTCGCGCGCCAGCTGACCGGGACCCAGGCCGAAGACTCGCGTGAGGAACTGGTAGGCGGCTTCGAGGTCTTCATAGACGAGGATCGAGATACGTCGTTGCAGAGTCGTCTCAACCATGGTCATGGCCTCCAGAACATTGAGCAGGTCCTCCGCGGTTGGGACGCAGTCGCTCCCGAGTGATCCGATGACGTGCGCCAGCAGGCTGCGCAGCCTTGTGGTGGACTCCAGGCGTCGATCCAATTCGCGCAGGTGGTGCGCCATAGCGGCGCCGAGACTCCACGCAGGGTCATCCAGGACCCGGCCAACGTCCGCCAGCGGTAGACCCAATCGCCGGAGCAGACAGATTCGGTACAGCCGCTCGACGTCCGTCGCCGAATACAGCCGGTGCCCTCCCCCGCTCCGACTGGAAGCGGCCAGCAAGCCGATCTCCTCGTAGTAGTGCAGCGTGCGAACGGTCAGCCCCGTCGCCGCAGCTACTTCGCCGACCTTGCGTCCGACCTGACGTTGGCTTCCAGCCGCCATGGGATCGACGGTAGAACCGGACGTCGCGTCAGATGCAAGCGTCTTTGCTGACCCATTTTCGGCCGCGCTAGATCGTCTTGACTCTGGGTGGCCGCATGGCTGACGCCGGGACCGGAGTGCATCGCTGGTTCATTCCGCATCGGGCGGCGCGGCTGGCGACGGTGCGCTCATGGCGACGTTCGCGGAATGGACTCCGAGTATGCGGATGCTCTCGAGAGCGAGGTGCAGTTCGCCGACATCGGTGGGGTGTTTGATGCTTCGGCCGGTTAGGCTCTCCAAGCGTCGCAGGCGGTAGTGCACGGTGTTGCGGTGCATATGTAGACGGGCCGCTGCGCCAGACGCTGACCCCTTCTCCGCGAACCATGCCCGCAGGGTTTCCAGCAAGGCGTCCCGGTCCGGTGCGGCAAGCGCCAGGACGGGCCCGAGCACCGCACGGGCAACCGTGCTTCCCAAGGCCGGGACGCTGGCCAACATGACAGCGATCGGATGTTGTTCATAGCGAATGAGAGCGCAGGTTCCGGGTGTCGCGGCGGCGTAGGCGACTCGTGCCTGACGTAGCGCCGCTGCAGACTGGTCGAGGCTGGTATAGGGCTCACTGACCCCCACCCGCCCACGGGCCAGCGGGGCAAGATATTCGCACACCTTTGCCACTGAGATGGGTGAGCTGACGGCGATCACGCCGACCTGCAACTCGGCGTCCAGCCGCCACGCCGAGACGACGGTGTGACGCCGCAACGTGGTCTCGACTCCAGGCAGCGCCTCGTCACCGGCTCGTGGTGTTTCGGCCGCGACCACGACGAAGGTGCCGTGGTGCGGCAGGTGCAGCATCGCTGCGGATTCCCACAGCCGCGAACCGTCCCCCAGCTCACCGGCGAGCAGGCCGCTGAGCACCGCGTTACGAACTTGTGCGTTGTGACCGGCTTGTTCGGCAACAGTCTCCCGGTAGGCCTCAATGAGAGCTTCCGAGTAGTCGTCGATGATCGCCCACACATCGGCGGCCGCTCGAAGCAACTCGTTTCGGGCGGTGTCGTTGTCCTCAGCGTGGGCGAGCAGCATGTCCCAGACGAATCTGCCGCCGATGCGGTAGGCGTGCAGGATCGCCGGCAGCGGGACGCCCTGTTCGGCTCGTCGTCGCCCGGTGGCTTGTGCGGCCTCGACTCCCGGCCGAGGATCACCCGCGAGCTGGGTCAGAATGTGCTCGAGGTTGCGCCTGCAAGACTGCCACAGATCCTCGGTGGGCACGCTCGGACCGCGATAGTGGGCCTCCGCCCCTCGGATGCGGTCGACGAGCTGGCTGGTCAGGTCGTCGACCATGGTCAGCAGGCTGCGGCTGAGCGCGCGCACGCTCGACTCGCCGGCGGCCGGACGTCGGCCCATGCCGCAGCATAGGCCTCGGGTCGCGCGCGCGTTGTGCGGGCGCACAACTTCTCGGTCGACAACTCGCTGCTCCGGAACATCGACGGCCGGGGTCGCGGCACAGACCATTGACGCGTTCGCAACTCGCCACCTGAGGGCAGGCAGGAAACGATGAACCTTGCGTCGAAACTCATCCAGACGACGAGCGCGTACGGCGACCGGGACGCAATACGCCTCGACGGGACGGCAACAACATTCCGCGAGCTCGACCAGGCCAGCGCCCGGATAGCCGGCGCACTCCGGGACCGCGGCGTCAAGCCAGGCGACCGGATCGCCATCATGCTGCCGAACCTTCCCGCGTTCGGCATCGTCTACTACGGCGTGCTACGGGCCGGCGGCGTAGTCGTGCCGATGAATCCACTGCTCAAGGCGCGGGAGGTGGCCTATTACCTGGGGGACTCCGGGACCAGGCTGATCTTTGCTTGGCAGGACGTTGCCGGCGAGGCGAGCATCGGTGCGCAGAGGGCGGAGGCGGACGTGATCGGCGTCGACCAGGCCACGTTCGCCGACTTCTTGGCCGGGGTGAGCGACATGGACGACGTCGAGGATCGCGACCCCGAAGACACGGCAGTGATCCTCTACACGTCGGGCACGACCGGGCAGCCGAAGGGCGCCGAGTTGACCCATGCCAACCTCACTCGGAACGTCGACGTTCTACGCACCGACCTGCTGCATTTGACCCCAGACGATGTGATCTTCGGTGGCCTCCCGTTGTTCCACTCGTTTGGGCAGACATGCACGCTCAACGCCGCGGCGGCCTCAGGTGCCTGTCTGACACTCGTGCCGCGGTTCGATCCCCAGCAGGCGTTGCGGATTCTGGCCGAGCATCGGGCGACGATCTTCGCCGGAGTCCCGACGATGTACGGTGCGCTACTTGCCCAGCCGGACAGGGCGGCGTACGACGTGTCCGCGCTGCGGGTGTGCATCTCTGGTGGATCGGCGATGCCGGTCGAGCTGCTGCGCGGGTTCGAGCACGAGTTCGGATGCAAGGTGCTGGAGGGTTACGGCCTGTCAGAGACGTCGCCGGTGGCCTCTTTCAACCACCCGGACCGGGAGCGCAAGCCGGGCTCGATCGGCACCCCGATCCGTGGGGTGGAGATGCGTGTCGTCGACGAGCATGGACGGGACGTCCAGCGGGGTGACGTCGGCGAGATCGTCATCCGTGGCCACAACGTCATGAAGGGCTACTGGCAGCGGCCGAACGAGACAGCCATGGCGATACCGGACGGGTGGTTCCGGACCGGCGACCTGGGGCGGATGGACGAAGACGGCTATTACGCCATCGTCGACCGGAAGAAGGATTTGATCATCCGCGGCGGCTTCAACGTCTACCCGCGGGAGGTCGAGGAGGTCTTGTACGAGCATCCCGCGGTGGCCGAGGCAGCAGTGATCGGCGTTCCCCACCCGCAGCTCGGTGAGGAGGTGGCCGCTGCTGTGGCGCTGAAGCCGGGTGCCACTGTTGCCCCCGACGAGCTGCGCGAACACGTCAAGAGCCAGGTTGCACCATACAAGTACCCCCGCAAGGTGTGGATCCTCGACCAGTTGCCGAAAGGGCCGACCGGCAAGATCCTCAAGCGGATGATTGTCCCACCGGAAGACCAGGACGACGTCGGATGAGCTCGCCGTCGATTCCCGGATTCGGCGGTGCCCGGCCGGTGTCACCCGCGCTGGACCACTACAGGTGATCAGTTTTCGACTTCCCTCGTGTCGGACAGTCGACCTCATACGGCTGGCCGCGGCGAATGCGTGGCGTCGCCGGCACGGTGCGCCACATGATCGAGGCACTCGGGGATGTGCGGGTCGACGTGCTCCGCACCTCTCTGGGCGGCGTGGTCGCCCAGCAGCTGGCCCACCAGAGTCCACAGCTGGTGCGGCGCCTGGTCCTGGCGGCCACCGGGCCGGGCGTGGGCGGTGTGCCCGGCTCGCCGCGGGTATTGCTGTTGTGGCCACGCCGCGCCGCTACTACCAGCCCGACTACCACCGGGAAGTCGCCGGGCGCATCTATGGCGGGATGGCCCGCCAGGATCCGGACGCGCTGTTGTACGGCTCGGTGGGGCCGTTTGTGGAGCGGCCCTCGGTCCGCGGATATATCAGCCAGCTCTACGCGATTAGTGGCTGGACCAGCCTGCCCTGGCTGCACCGCTTGCAACAGCCGCCCCTGGTGCTCGCCGGCGACGACGACCCGATCGTTCCGCTGGTCAACGGCCGCATTCTGGCCGGACGCATCCCGCGTGCGCGGCTGCATGTCGTGACCGGCGGCGGCCATCTGTTCTTGCTGGAACGCCCCGCGGCGATGGCCGCGCTCGTCGCCGACTTCCTCGCGCCCGACAACAAGAAGAAGACATGCGCACGGTGAATGGTGCCAGCCATGCGCATTGACGATCTGCTCCCGAGCTGGCATTTCCGCGAGCGACACGGCCGCGCAACCAATGTGGCGGCCGCCGACCTGCTGGCGGCCGTGGAACGGGTGACCTGGGCCGAAGTGCCGGTGATGCGGGCGCTGATGTGGATGCGTTCGGCCGGCCGGCTCCGGCTGGCCGCCGAACGGCCCATTCTCGAGAACATGGCCAGCATCGGCTTCACGATGTTGGCTCGGACCAATGACGAGCTGGTCGCCGGCGCAGTCGGCCGGCCCTGGTCACCGGGCGGTGGCAGGGGACCACGGTTGGCCGATCAGCCCGACCCGGCGCGGGTCTTCGTCGACTTCTCCGCTCCTGGCTGGGCAAAGATGATCACCAATTTTCGCGCATCCGCCGGCGAGCTGACCACCGAGACCCGGGTGCTGCTGACCGACGAGCGGTCGCGGCGCGCGTTCCGCCGCTACTGGCTGGTCATCCGCCCGTTCAGCGGACTCATCCGCCGACGCTGGCTGGCTGCGATCGCCCGCCGTGCTATCGAGAGCGCCCGGCCTTAGAAGGTTCCCCGCGCTCTTGGGATCCGGACCTCCACATCGGCTACCAGGCCGGCCCGCGCATCCTGGCTCGGCAGGACCTACTCTGGCGGTACTGGTCGCTCCGACGGCGGCCTGCCCCTCGGAGAACGCCGTGCCCACCAGTTGCTCGCACCTCGACAAGATCGACTCGCAGGCGAGGCCCTCGGCCGACGGCTGCGAGGACTGCCTGCGGACCGGCGGCCGGTGGGTGCATCTGCGCATGTGCCGAGTGTGCGGCCGGGTGGGCTGCTGCGATTCGTCGCCATCGAGGCATGCCAGAGCACATCACGCTGCCGCCGGACACCCGCTGGTGTCGTCGTTCGAGCCCGGCGAGGACTGGTGGTGGTGCTTCGAGGACGAACTCATGTTCACCGTCCCCGACGAGAAGTTGTACGCCCACTCATGACGACGACTGGCACGGAGACGGACTTCCTGGCGACGTCGACCCGTCCGGTGCTGCTCACAGTGGACGACGACCCGTCCGTGTCTCGGGCCGTGGCACGAGACCTGCGTCGCCATTACGGACAGGACCACAGAGTGCTGCGTGCCGGATCCGGCGCCGAGGCGCTCGACGCGCTGCGCGAGCTCAAGCTGCGCGGCCAGCAGGTCGCGGTTCTGCTCGCCGACTACCGGATGCCGGAGATGAACGGCATCGAGTTCCTCGAGTCGGCAATGGACCTGTACCCACGGGCGCGTCGGGCACTGCTCACGGCGTACGCCGACACAGATGCGGCCATCGCGGCAATCAACATGGTGGACGTCGACCACTACCTGCTGAAGCCGTGGGAGCCGCCCGAGGAAAAGCTCTATCCAATCGTCGATGCGATGATCGACGCCTATTTGGCGTCCGGTGACATGGCGGTGCGAGATACCAAGGTTGTCGGGCACCGCTGGTCGGCGCCGTCGTTCGAGGTACGTGACTTCCTCGCGCGCAACGCCGTCCCGTACCGGTGGCTCAGCGTCGACGAGCCCGAGGGTCGGCGCCTGGTCGACGCGGCCCAGGTCGATCCCGAGCGGCTGCCGCTCGTCGTCACGCCAGACGGCGAGACGCTGATCGCCCCGAGCACGACCGAAGTGGCAGCGGCAGTCGGGTTGTCCACCACCCCCGCGACGGATTTCTACGACCTGGTCGTGGTGGGAGGCGGTCCGGCGGGCCTGGGCGCCGCCGTGTATGGCGCCTCCGAAGGATTGCGCACCCTGCTGGTCGAGCGCGCGGCCACCGGGGGGCAGGCCGGACAGTCCTCACGCATCGAGAACTACCTCGGCTTTCCCGACGGCGTGTCCGGCGCGCAGCTGACCGGCCGGGCCCGCCGGCAGGCCATCAAGTTCGGCGCAGAGATCCTTACCGCTCGGGACGTTACCGACCTGCGCACCCACGGGCCGGCGCGAGCCGTGGTGTTCGGAGACGGCACCAAGGTCGCTGCGCACGCGGTGATCGTCGCTACGGGTGTCTCCTATCGCGACCTCGACGTTCCGGGAGCCAGCGCTCTGACGGGCAGCGGCGTCTACTACGGCTCGGCATTCACGGAGGCAGCCGACTGCGCGGACGCCGACGTCTACATCGTCGGCGGCGCCAACTCTGCTGGCCAGGCTGCGGTGTTCTTCTGCCGGGTCGCCAAGACTGTCAACCTGGTCGTACGCGCCGACTCCCTCGAGCGGGCCATGTCGCATTACCTCATCGAGCAACTCCGGGCGATCGACAACATCACGGTGCGGCTCGAGACCGTCATCGACGAGGTGCACGGCGATGGACACCTGGAAGGGCTCACGTTGCGAAACACCGCCACCGGCCGGAGCGAACACGTTGATACCAGCCACGCGTTCGTGTTCATCGGCGGCCAACCGCGCACCGAATGGCTGGCGAACACCTTGGTCCGCGATGCCCGTGGCTTTCTGCTGACCGGCCCCGACCTGATCGTCGACGGGCAGCGGCCGCGGGGGTGGCCGCTGGAACGCGACCCGTGGCCCCTGGAGGCAAGCATTCCCGGGGTCTTCGTCGCCGGCGACGTCCGCGCCGACTCGGTCAAGAGGGTCGCGTCCGCCGTCGGCGAGGGCGCGATGGCCGTGACCCTCGCCCACAGGTACTTGGGAACACCATGACTCTCAGCAGCGCACCCACCGACGAGAAGCTGTCCCGCGACGACTTGCGCACCCTGTTCCTCTTCGAGGCGCTGACGGACGAGCAGTTGGACTGGCTCGCCGACCGCGGCTGGGTCGCCGAGGCGCCGGCCGGGGACATCCTCGTCGAAGGGGATCCGGCCGAGCTATTCATCATTCTCCTGGCCGGGACGATCACTCTGAGCGCTCGGGTGGGCCCCGACGACGTCGAGATGTCGCGCACCGACCAGCACGGGGTGTACGCCGGTGCGTGGCAGAGTTATCTGCCGAACGCCGACACGCTTACCTATTCCGCCACGGCACGGGCACTCACCGACAGCCGACTCTTCGTCATCCGTGGCGTTGACTTCGGCCAGGCTGTTCGCGACTGGTTCCCCATGGCCATCCATTTGCTGGAGGGCCTGTTCTTCGCCATGCGTAAATCTCAGCAGATCGTCGGGCAGCGACAGCAACTACTGGCGCTCGGGTCGCTGGCCGCCGGCCTCACCCACGAGCTGAACAACCCCGCCGCCGCGGCGGTCAGGGCGAATGCCGCGCTCCGAGACCGCGTTGCCGGCATGCGGCACAAGCTTGCGCTGCTCGCGCACGACGAGATCGATCACCAAGTCCTCGAGCTGCTCGTCGACGTTCAGGAAGAGGCAGTCCGGGGCGTGCGCACGGCGCCGCAGCTGTCGCCGCTGGAGGAGTCGGAGCGTGAAGACAAGCTGACCGACTGGCTCGACCAGCGGGGCGTCAGTGACGGCTGGAACCTTGCGCCCGTGTTCGTGGGCGCGGGTACCACGACCGAATTCCTGGAGAAGGTCGCCGCGGGAGCCCCGCCGGAGTTGCTGGAAGGCGCGCTGCGCTGGCTCGCGTACACGCTGGAGACCGAGCTGCTGCTGAATGAGATCACCGACTCCGTTACCCGGATCTCGACCCTGGTCGAGGCGGCCAAGCAGTACTCCCACATGGACCGTGCTCCGTTCGAACGCTCCGACATCCACGCTGGCATCAAGAGCACGCTCGCCATGCTCGCCGGCAAGCTCAGCGGCCTCGATGTCGTGAAGGACTTCGATCGCACCCTGCCGCCGGTGCCGATCTACGCCGGGGAGCTCAACCAGGTTTGGACCAACCTCATCGACAACGCTGTCCAAGCCATGGCAGGCAGCGGCACCCTCACCATTCGCACGATGCGCGACAACGGCATGATCCGCGTCGAGATCGGCGACACCGGGCCCGGAATCCCACGGGAGCTGCGGAGGCGGATCTTCGAGCCGTTCTTCACCACCAAACCGATAGGACAGGGCACTGGGCTGGGGTTGGACATCTCGTACCGCATCGTCGTCGTTCGCCACGGTGGCGACCTCAGCGTGGAGTCCGAGCCCGGCGACACCCGGTTCATCGTCAGGCTGCCCCTGACCGAACGCCCGTCCTCTTGAGGACCGCCCGACGCTGGCCCACCCGCCTGTCACGCTTCGGCAATGCCGAGGTCGACGCGGTCGGCGTTGGCGAGATTGGCGAGCAGGTCGATGACAGCGGTCGCGAGGGACTGTAGCGCATGGCGAGGGACAGTCCGCCCGCTCTCAAAGGCTCGCTGGACAGTCCGTCCGAGCAGGTCTGCCCGCTGGTCCAGGCCAGCCTCGGTGTGCCCCGCGGCGATCAGCGCTGCTGCGTCCGCCTCCGCCCGCAAGAATCCTTCGAACGTGGCTTGGAACGCGTAGGCGATCGCATCGACGTCCAGATCGTCGCGCAGCAGGCCATGCTCGGCGAGCAACTCGAAGTAGGTGCGCGACATCAGGCGGTGCCGGTTGTCGCGAGCACCGCCGCGCGGCGTGGCCAGCCTGCCCAGCAGGTCGGCGTCGGCGAGGACGAACCCTCGCAGGAGCGGCCGGTTCATGATCGCCAGGAAGTACGCCGGTGCTAAGCGGTGCAGCAGGCACACCCACGGATCCTGGCGCAGTGCCTCCAGCAGCTCCCCGATCGCTTCGAGCACCTCCCGTTCGAAGACTGCCGTGAACAGTTCCTCGCGCGTCTTCCAGTGCAGGTAGACGGTGCCCTTGCCGACGTCAGCACCGGCGGCCACGTCGTCGACGGTCACCCGCCGGTAGCCGTGTCGCAGCAGCAGTTCAGCCGCCACCTTCAGAATCCGCGTGGCACGTTCCTCCCGCTGCCGCGGGTCTCGCAACCGGTCTGTGGTTGGGCTCATATCGAGCCATAGTGACCAAGTTCGAGTTGTCGTCAACTCACAGGCGAAAGACGCCGCCTCAGCCATCCGGCGGCGGCTCCCATCGGCCACAGCCTGGTGGCGAGGTTCCGCGCCAGGATCCCGCGCCCCGTCGCGGGGATGAGCAGCGAGGCGCCCCGTGCGATGTTCCGCTGCTTGAGGTCCACCAGGGTCCGGTGCTCAGCCTCGTAGCGGCGGAAGGCCAACTGATGGTCGCCAGAGCTGGCCGCCAGCTCCTCGGCAAGGGTGAACGCCCCCGCCATGGCCAGGCTGGAGCCGTCCCCGAACAGCGACACGCAGGAGGCGGCGTCGCCGAGGAGCGCCACCCGGCCGTGCCACCACGGGCGCACACGTACCCGGCTGACGGAGTCGAAGTAGAGGTCATCGGCGGCGTGCACGCGCTTCATCAGCTCGGGCACCCGCCACGAGCCGTCCGCGAACGTAGCGGTCAGCAGCTGCTTGTGCTGCCGAGTGTCGCGGTAGTCGAAGTCCGGCACCGCCGGACTTCGGAACGCGAAGAACGCCAGGGTGTCGCCGCGCGACGGGTGGATCGCAACCGCCCTGCCTGGTGTGTTGTACATAATCACGTCCCGCCCTGGTTCGATCAGACCATCCAGCGGCATGGTCGCGACGTAGGCCCCCATGTGCTGGACGAAGTCGGATTCCGGGCCGAACGCCAACCGACGCACCGCCGAGTGCAGCCCGTCGGCTCCGATCACGAGGTCGAAACGGCGGGGCTGAGCGCGTTCGAAGGTGACGCTCACCCCATGTTCGTCCAAGCTCAGTCCGACGATCGAGTCGTCGAACAGAAACTCGGCATGGTCCCGACTTGCCTGGTAAAGGATTGAGGCAAGGTCACCGCGCGGCAGCTCAACTTCGCGGCTGCCGGACGCCTGTTGCAGGGCTCTCATGTTGATCCAGCCGACGCGCCTGCCCGTGGCGTTGACGAAGCTCATGCCTGTCCGGTCCGTGCCGGCTTGGCGGATGATCGGCATGACGCTCATCCGGTCGGCCACGTCCACGGCCGGCCCCCTGACGTCCACCGGACTTCCGCTGGACCGCAGCGCAGCCGCGTATTCGACGACGGTGGGACGGTATCCGTGCCGCGCCAGCCAGTACGCCAGCGTCGGCCCGGCGATGCCGGCTCCGGAGATCAGCACTGTTTGGTTGCTCACGACGCGCTCCCGTCATCGCCGCAGTCGCGTTAGATGACTGTATGACTATTTTTGTTATTTCGTCAACTCACATCTCTGTTCGCCGTCTACGTCTGTGCCGCCACCGCCGCGGATCCCAAGCCTTTCGGGGTTCACCGACGCCCGGCTCAGGGGAGGATCAACGCGACCGGTCTGCAGGTCTTGGTGCAGCGGGCGCCGGTCGCCACACCGTCCAGAATCGACATGGCTGGCTATCAGGTACTCGTGGTTCAGGAGGAGCCGGTGGCCTGCAGCCGGAACGTGCGAGACGGCAGACGCTGCGCTAGGACATCCTGGCGACGATCGCCTGGGACAAACAATCGCCATCACACGGCACAAATGTCGAGACAATGCTTGCACGCTTCGTCGCGACGGACGCCGACGGTCGGGGCGCGCCGTCCGCGGTATTGCGTCATTCGCGGATTCTCTCCGCCTTCGTAGCGAAGCCCATGTAGGAGACACTCGTGTTCTTGACCTGTCCCACGTCAAGCCTCCGGCTCAGCTCCCCGTAGGAGATTCTTCTGCTCTTCGCCCTAATGAAGTTCATTAGCACGAGGGGCTTGTTCAATCGGGGTCCAAGTCCGACGATTTCCCCTATCCGCAACCCGTGGCGACCCAGGGTAACGATCAGTTCTTCGGGCTTGATGCACATCGCCCACTCGTGAACGGCCGAGTCGATAACCCGCGTGAGTTGCCATTCTTGTATTACCTTGATTACGAGCAGCTTGCTGGTCAGCGTTCGGTTGATAGTGTCGAACAGGAAGACGCCTTCCGGCTTCAAGGCGCGTGCAGTCTCGCTGGTGACCGCCTCGATATCGGACACGTGCTCGAGCACGTCACAGCAGTAGGCGACGTCGAACTCGCAGTCCTTGACCGGCAACCGCTCCCCGGTGCCCACCCGATACTCGACATCGACGCCGGTGGCGGTGGCGTGGCGACGTGCAGTGTCGATCGACACCGTGGACGGATCTACCCCTACCACCCGGCATCCGAGGCGCGCGAACTCCTCGGCGAGGAACCCACCCCCGCTGCCGATGTCGAGGGCATATAAATCCTCAGGGTCGAGACCCAGCCGGGCGGTCAGAACCTCACGGAAGTATGCGAATCGGCCTGGTGTGATGCTCCCGCGCAGGACGTTGAGCGGGTTGTCGTCATCCCACCAGCCTTCGCCCATACGGTTGTACACATCGTTGTCGATTGGCAGTTTCGACACCTCCGGCGCCGGCGTTCGGTGAGACAACTCGATGGTGCTCCGTCGGGTACTCGTCGATGCTCGCCGTCTCGCAATCCTCCACAAGTCTGCTCCTCACCCGCCGCAGCAACCAGTGGAGGCGCACAACGACGCACGGTGCCCGCATTGCCGCGTCGGCATGTCCCAAAGGTCCCGGAGAAGAGTTCGCGGTCAGCGACGCCGCCCCCGGCATTCGACTCTCGCTCGTGACCGGGCAACCGTATGGGGGAAGTTCGCTGGTGGACCTGGACCGCGACCATTGGCGCGGCGATGAGGGGGCCGCGGTCACCGTAGTCGAGTGTCTCCTCACCCACATCCATCCGCGCGCAGGGATGTGTGGAACCGCTTCCGGCAGCGTTGATTCCAATGACGTGAGCCGTGTCCGGCTGGAAGTCATCGGCACCGAGGCGTTTGTCAGGCCGCTGCAGCCGTTTGCGACCGGTGTTGGTGCCCGCCCTCACGTTTGTTTCGACGCACATGGCGCCTACACCTCAGTGCATGGCGTTGGCCCCCGGCTGGCAGGGTCCTAGCCCCTGCTGCTGTCGCGTTGGTGACGCTGCGTTTGCGGAACACTTGCTGCGTTCGGGACGACCCAGAGTGCCGAGTAGGTGATCGAGTACGCCAACGACCACGACGATTTGCGACATGGTGACTTGATCGACGAGATTTCAGAGCGCGCGCTCGACAATCGCGAGTGCTCGCTCGAGTTCCTCGCCGATGGGGGTTCGGTAGCCATGGGTGTGCCAGTGGCGTGCGGCCGCCATCATCGCAGCGATGAGCGTCGTTGCGATCACCTGCGGTTCGAGCTCATCGACCGGCTGACCAGCTGCTCGGGCCAGTGCTTCGGCCACCCGCCGGGTGAGTTCGTCAGTTTGTTCTAGGAGGGCGGCGCGCAATGCGGGCTCCTCGAACGCATACCGGGTCTTCCGCTTGGCCAGGTCATCGTCCCGGTCGAAGTACTGGGGCATGGCCACTGAGATTGCTCGCCGCATGGCGTCGACCGGCGGGTGAGACGCAAGCTCGGCCTCGACGGCGTCGAATAGGCGCACGTCGACCTCGTCCCAGAGCACGACCTGCTCCTTGGTGCCGAAGTACCGGTACACGGAGCTCGGGGATACCTCGGCCACCTCCGCGATCTGCTCGATCGTGACGTTGTCGAACCCACGCTGGTCGAACAGATCCAGCGCGATCTGCTGGATCCGGCGCATCGCCGCGAGCTTCTTGCGTTCCCTGAGTCCGACCCTCGTCACCACCGCCGCAGGTTACCGCAAGTGACTGCCGTTGGACACTCACTTGCTATTGACGAACAGTGGCATAACGCTGCAGACTGTCACTGTCAGAAGATAGTCCCTTGCAGAAGGACGGCTTCGCCGATGGATGGTCATCCTGACCTCGCTGTCGAGGCATCCGGGCTGGTCAAGGTCTTCGACGGAACCCGAGCCGTCGATGGCCTCGACCTGGCTGTTCCGACAGGATCGGTTGTCGGCCTGCTTGGGCCGAACGGTGCCGGCAAGACCACGACCATCCGAATGCTGGCTACCCTGCTGCGCCCCGACGCGGGCACGGCGCGCGTCCTAGGGCACGACGTCGCCCGTGATGCCGACGCAGTACGTCGCCGGGTGAGCCTGACCGGGCAGTTCTCCTCGGTGGACCAGGACCTGACCGGGCAGGAGAACCTCGTCCTGGTGGCTCGGCTGCAGGGGTTCTCCCGGACGCGGGCCAAGGCGCGCTCGAGAGAACTGCTCAATGCGTTCGGACTCGCTGACGTAGCAGGCCGGCGAGTGGCGACGTATTCGGGCGGCATGCGACGCCGGCTCGACCTCGCCACCAGCATCGTCGCCCACGCCGAAGTGCTCTTCCTCGACGAGCCAACCACTGGCCTCGACCCGCTAAGTCGCAGTCAAGTATGGAAGATCGTCCGAGAGCTCGTGGCCGGAGGCACGACAGTATTGCTCACCACTCAGTACCTCGACGAGGCGGACAAACTCAGCGATCGGATCATCGTGATCGACCACGGCACGGTGATCGCCGAGGGCACCGGCGCTGAACTCAAGGCCTCGGTCGGATCCGCGACCCTGCGCATTCGGCTGCCGGACGCCGATCGACTACCGCAGGCCGTACTTGTGCTGCGAGAGGCTCTTGGGGAACACCCGCATGTCGGCTCCAACCGAATGGAGCTGTCGGCGCCCGTGGCTGATCCGCGGGCCGCTGTCAGAGCAATCGCTGAACTGTCCGATACCGGTGTCCCGATCAGTGACTTCGCGCTGGCCCGCCCGAGCCTGGATGAGGTCTTCCTTGCCTTGACCGGCCACCCCGTCGACGCGCAACCGGGCAATCTCACAAACCGCAAAGAGGATGCCGCATGAGCATGACCGCAGCCGCGATCGACGAGACCGTACGCTCGACGGTAACCACCCGCTTCCGGCCAAGCCCACCCGGCCCGGTGTCCTCATCGCTCACCTTCGCATGGCGAGGGTTCCTCAAGGTCAAGCACCTCCCCGAGCAGCTCGCCGACGTGATTCTGATCCCAATCCTGTTCACGCTGGTGTTCACGTATCTGTTCGGTGGAGCGTTGGCCGGATCGCCGTCCCAGTATCTGCAGTTCCTCCTGCCGGGCACCCTCGTGATGACCGTCCTGCTCCTCACCGTGTACACCGGGGTCGGGCTGAACACCGACATTGCGACTGGCGCCTTCGACCGTTTCCGAACATTGCCGATCTGGCGACCGGCTCCAATCGTCGGCGCTCTGCTCGGCGACCTCCTGCGTTACCTGCTGGCCGCTGCCCTCGTGGTTGGACTCGGCCTGGGGATGGGTTTCCGACCTGAGCGCGGGCCGATCGGCGTGCTGGCAGCGGTGGCGCTAATCCTGCTCTTCTCGTTCAGCCTGTCGTGGGTCTGGACCACGCTCGCACTAGTGCTTCGGACGCCGCACTCGGTCAACGTCGCGGGCCTGGTGTTCCTGTTTCCGTTGACGTTCACGAGCAATGTGTTCGTGGACCCACAAACGACGGCGGGATGGCTTCAGACGTTCATCGACTTCAACCCAATCTCCCATCTAGTCACGGCGGCGCGTGGTGTCATCTACGGCACAGCGACGACCGGCCAGATCGGATGGGTGCTGATCGCCTGCGCAGTGCTGGTCACCGTTTTCGCGCCGCTCACTGTGCAGCTGTATCGACACAAAAGCTGAGCCACGACGAGGTACGCGGCTTCCTCGACGGCGGCTACAAACCGCTCGCCCTGATCGGCCCGGTATGCGCCCTCGCGGTGCGTTCGGCACGTCGATCTCGCAACCTCATATCCGGCATATCGAACACGAAGCGCCCTCCGGTGTGCTGTGGCGTGCCGGGGGCTGTGGCCGCCGCTACCTGCACGGCCGCGGCGCAGTGGAAATGCCCGTACCGGCTATGCCAGAACAGCCGGTGAAGACGCCGATGCAGCCGCATTCACCGCCAAGAAGAGGCTTCCTCGAGTAGAACGAAGGCCACCGGCTCCGCCGGGCTCAGCTGCTCGAGCACGATCAGGACGGCGGGGCGTAGCGACTCCGGCAAGGCCACCTGGTCCCCGAGCTTGCTGTCGTCGTAGCCAACGAGCGGCTCCGGCAGCCACGGTCCGATGTACGACTCGCGTCTGGCGCGCGCCGAGCGCAGCATGTCCAGGCTCACCCGGGACACGGTGGTTGTCAGCCATCCGCGCAGGTTGGTGAGCTCGGCAGGCGGTGACGTGTACAGCCGGAAAAGGGCTTCCTGTACGGCGTCCTCGGCGTCGGCGACGGTGCCCATCAGCCGGCCAATCGATCAGGAATCTTGACAGCGTAGTGAGCGTATGCTCACAATGGTGATCTCGAAATTATGAACGCTTGCTCAGTAAGGAGGCGGCCTGGATGATCGAGGTCAGGGGCATCTCCAAGCGTTACGGCTCGACACTGGCCGTCGAGGATGTCAGCTTCACCGCACGTTCGGGCATGGTCACCGGGTTCCTGGGACCCAACGGCGCGGGAAAGACGACCACGCTGCGGATCCTCCTCGGCTTGGCCCGACCCGATGCCGGCAGCGCGCTCATCGATGGCATGCGGTACGGCGAGTTGGCCTCCCCGCGCAGCACCGTGGGCGCGGTTCTGGACACGATGGGCTTTCATCCGGGCCGGACCGGCCGCAACCATCTCCGCGCCACCGCTCGCGCCGCTCAGCTACCAAGGCGGCGAGTTGATGAGGTGCTGGAGTTCGTCGGGCTTGCGGGGGCGGCCGACCGGAGGGTGGGCGGGTACTCGCACGGCATGCGGCAGCGCCTGGCCCTGGCCGGCGCCCTGCTCGGAGATCCCCCCGTGCTCGTCCTGGACGAGCCGGCGACCGGGCTGGATCCAGCCGGCATGGCGTGGCTGCGCCGGCTGCTCGGCGACTGGGTGGCGCGGGAGCGTACGGTGCTGTTCTCCAGCCATGTCCTCGCCGAGGTCGAAGCGGTCGCGGACCGGGTCGTGATCATCGACCGCGGCCACATCGTCCATGAGGGGACCACCGCCGAGCTCTCTGGCCCAGACCAAGCTGTGGTGGTCGGCAGTCCCGACAGCGCACGGCTCGGCGAGCTGGCCAGAGTCGAGGGTTGGCGGGTCCGACACGATGGGCGCGACCGTCTGGTGATCCGAGGCGCTTCCGCGGCCGAGGTCGGCCGCGCCGCCGCTCGAGAGGGGATCGTGCTCGCCGAACTGTCGACCGAGCCGTCCACCAGACTGCTGGAGGAGCTGTTCCTCCGGCTCACCAGCACGGAGGTGCGGCCGTGAGCGGTCTGTTCGCCGCAGAAGTCCTCAAGCTTCGGAGCACCAGGACGACCTGGGCGTTGTTGGCGGCCACGGTGGCGGTGAGCGCGCTCGCCGTCGCCAGCACGGTGGTTGTAGGCGCTGACAGTTCGGCCCTGGACCTCGAGTCGGACCGTAGTATTCGCGCTGTCCTGACCGTCGCGGCCAATGGCGCCATCTTCGTGCTGGCGTTGGGCATAATCATCTCCGCCGGTGAATACCGCCAGGGCACGGCGACCGACACGTTCCTCACGACCCCTCGCCGCTGGCGGGTGATCGCCGCCAAACTGGGCGTGGCCGCCGCCACCGGAATGGTCTTCGGCGCACTATCGGCTGGGGTCTCCATCGGGGTCGCCAACCTGAGTTATCGGATAGAGGGCTACGACTTCCCCCTCGACTCTGCAGAGGGGTGGTCCACCCTGGCAGGTGCCGTGCTGTACGCCGCGCTTTTCGGGGCTCTTGGCGCGGCGACTGGCAGCTTGGTCCGCAACCAGGTTGCCGCCATCGTCGGTTGGCTGGCGTGGCTGTTCGTCGTCGAGCACATCGCGGTCGGATTCCTCCCCGAGCTGGGACGCTGGCTGCCTGCGGCCGCTGGACAAGCCCTGTTGCGTGCCCCCAACCAGGAACTGCTCTCGCAACCCACCGCTGCGGCCGTCCTCGCCGGCTACGGGGCCGTGATCATGAGCCTGGCCATCGTCAGCGAACGCCACCGAGATGCCTAGACCGCTCCCGGCGCACGTCGTGGCATTCACGGGAGGTCATCACGACGCGGTTCGCGACCACATTCTGGACGCCGCCCACCGTGTCATCGCCCGGCACGGACTCGCAGCAGCGTCTACCCGAGCCATTGCAGAGGAGGCCGGTATCGGCGCCGGGACCCTGTACAACTACGTCGACAACCGGCTCCAGCTCCTTGCCCGAACCATCCTCCGGCGCGCGCACGTCCTCTCTCGGCCGCTCGCGGACCTGCCCTCTCGCGCAGGCAGCGGCACGGTCGCTGGCAACCTCCGTGACTTCGCCCGCCAGATCGCCACCATCCTCGACCAGCTGGTGCCGTTATTCGCTGCCGCCTTCTCCGACACCGACCTGCTCGGTGTGCTGCAGCGCGAATCGCGTACCGAGACCCGACCGGGTGGACCGTTCGCTCTCCACCCCATCGAGCGTTATCTGCTCGCCGAGCGGGAACTCGGCCGTATCGCGCCCGACGCCGACTGCCGGGCCGCATCGGATCTGGTTGTAAGCCTGTGCCACGACCGCGCCTTCCAGCGTTATTTCCGTGGGGAGACCGAAACACCGAAGCCGCTCGGCAGGGAGATCGACCTCATCGCGCACGCCGTCACGGCGCCGCGGCCGTCACCTCCGCCCAGAGGGAGAAACGATGTTCGGTAGGCACAAGTTCGCCACGGCCGTCGGCGCAGTTGGAGCGGCCCTCGCCCTCGCGCACGTGGTGCTCGGCCCGGCTGTCATGCCGGTTGCAGGGGCGGCCCTCGGCGTGCTGCTGGTCGCCGCCGCCGCGCTGGGGATCTTCACCGCCGAGCGGCTCGGCTCCAACCGCGACGGCCGACGGTCAGCGCGCCGACAACCGAAGTGATCGACCCCGGTGCGGCAGTCCGCTAGCCAGAGAGCCAGGCACCCAGGTCAGGTAGGGCAGATCTCCATGACGTGACGTCGCTGCGGAAAGCGATCACGGTTTGCCGTAGGCGGCCAGAAAGACGCGGACGCCCTCGTCGGCGTAGCGCTCGAGTTCGTCCGGCGTGAACTCGGTGTTGCTGCCGTGGAACATCGCCTTGTTCAGCGGAATGGACAGGATCAGCCAGTTGAAGAGTTGGGCGGCCAGCAGAGGGTCGACGATCCGCAAGAGCCCACGCCGTGTGAGCGCCTGGAACTGATCTGCGAGGGTGGCGTGGGCACGCTCTGGTCCGCTCGCGTACCAGGTCTGCGCCAACTCCGGAAACCGCTCGGCTTCCGCAATGACGATGCGTCGCAACTGGATCAGGTGTGGCTGCGTGACGTACGTGACGTGCTGGCGAGCGAACTGACGGAGATCACTCTCGATGTCGTTGCTGTCGGCCAGTGCCGCGACCATTCCGTGGGTGAGCGCCTCGGCAGCACTGATGTCGCCGGTGATGATCGCCGTGAACAACCGCTTCTTGTCGGCAAAGTGCTTGTAGACGGTCTGTTTGGACACTGCGGCCAGGGCGGCGACATCGTCCATGCTGGCACCGTCGTATCCCTTGCGCAGGAACACCGTTCGGGCCGCAGCCATGATCGCTCGGCGCTTCTTAGCCGTTCGGCCCGCTGCAGCAGACCCGTTGCCGGCAGCCGGAGCAGGTGCGGATCCGGCAGCGTGTCCGGTCGACTCATCGATGATGAGTCCCTCCCCTGAATGTCTTCGCGGATAGTACTGGACGGATCAGTACTATCGCCGTATGCGGTCGAGCGCGAGATCGAGGACCTTGGCGCCCTCATCGCCGAGGCCGGCGGGACGGCGTCGGTGTACGGCCATTCCTCCGGCGCGGTCCTCGTCGTGCACGCGGCGGCGCGCGGACTGCCAATCGAGAGGATCGTGCTGCACGAACCGCCGTTCGGATCCGGTAGTGACGAAGAGCAGCGAGCGGAGCGGGAGGAGGCCGAGCAGATCTCGGCGTTGTTGGCGCAGGACCGCCGGGGCGACGCGGTCTCGCTCTTCCTGGCCTCGATGGGGATGCCGGCCGAGATCGTCCACCACATGAGTCGAGATCCAGCGATGCTGGCAAACGCGCCGACGATTCTGTACGACCCCTTCGAGGTCATGAGCGAGAACAGTCGGAACGGCAAGACACCGGCCGACCAAGCCAGCAGCGTGGCCATGCCGGCCCTCGTGCTGGTCGGCGGAGCAAGCCCCGAGTGGATGCTCGACGCCGGGCGCCAGATCGCCGAAGCACTCCCGTACGGGCAACTCCGGGTCCTCGAGGGCCAGGAACATGTCGTGCCGCCCGAGGTCTTGGCACCGGTGCTGACGGAGTTCTTTGTACGCTGACCGACATGGCCGTCGCGTCTGTGATGGTGCCGCTGGGAACGCCGGCGCCCGAGTTCAGCCTTGCCGACGTCACCGGACGCACGGTGCGTCTCGGCGACCTCGCGGCCGGGCCTGCGCTGTTGGTTGCGTTCCTGTGCAACCACTGCCCATACGTTCGGCACGTCGAGACTGAGCTGGGTCGGCTGCTGGCGCGATACCCGAGCGTGGCTGTGGTCGGCATCTGTACCAACGACGCCGAGGCCTACCCCGAAGATCGGCCCGAACGACTCGCCGATCAAGCCCGCCGCGCGTCCTGGAATTTCCCGTACCTCGTGGACGTCGACCAGGCGGTCGGCCGGGCCTACTCCGCGGCGTGCACGCCGGATTTCTTCCTCTATGACGCCCAGCGCACGCTGGCCTATCGCGGCGCTTTCGACGAGTCAACGCCTGGAAACGGCAGACCAGTCACTGGATCGCTCCTCGATGCAGCTGTCTCCCACGTGCTGGCGGGTGAGCCGGTACCCGAACCACACCGGCCCAGCATGGGCTGTTCGATCAAGTGGCGGTCCTGACTCCGCACCGAGTCGACGGCCGCGACGGCCGGTCGCCCTGTCACGAACCGCAGGGGTAGCGACGCTCCGCCGGCGTAATCTCGTGCTGTCTCTGCTGTGGTGACCGCGCGTTGGCATGGGTGGGTGCAACGATGGCGATCCGGTCCGAGGGCATGCGGTCAGCCCAGATGCGAGATGTCGCGCAGTCGGACGAGAGGGCACTCGAAACCGCCCCCGCCAGCCCGAGTCCCCGGCCGCCACGGCTGCGGCGCTGGTTCACCTACACACTGCCGGGGTTGTGGGTGGCGCTGCTGTTTGCCTGTCTGTCCTTCACACCGTCGCTGCTGCCGCGGGCTCCGCTCTTCCAAGGCGTCGTCACGAGTGTCAGCGCGGCCATCGGCTACGGCCTGGGTGTGTTCGGCGCGTGGGTTTGGCGAGAGTTCGCCGACCGCGATCGTCGATCACCGCGCCCCGGCGCATGGCGAGTCTTCGCCGCCGTCGCCGCATTTTCACTCGTGGTGTCGGCCGCACTCGGCTACTGGTGGCAGGAACAGCTTCGCGAGCTGATGGGCATGCCCAGCCAGGGACCATCGTTCGTGCTCCTCCCGATTTCCGCGGCCGTGCTCTTCGTCGTGGTGTTGGCAGTCGGGCGAGGACTGCGAGCGGTGTATCGGGGGCTTGCGGGTTGGCTCGAACGGTGGTTTGGCGCGCGGGCAGCGCGAGCCACCGGCCTGATCGTCGTCGTCAGTGGTACCTGGCTGGTGGTGAGCGGTGTACTCCTCGATGGGCTCATCTCTGCGGCCGACCAGGTCTTTGAGGTGCGAAACGAGGAATTGACCGACGGTGTCGAACAGCCGACCTCGGAGTTGCGCTCCGGGAGTCCAACATCGCTCGTGCCGTGGCAGACACTTGGCCGCTGGGGCCGCACGTTTACCGCTGGCGGACCGTCGGTCGATGAAATCGCCGCCTTCACCGGCGGCGAGGCCACCGAGCCCATCCGCATATTCGCTGGAACGCAGTCTGCGCCCGACACCGAGGAACGCGCCGAGCTGGCCGTGAGCGACCTCGACCGAGCTGGCGGCTTCGACCGCTCCTACCTGCTGGTCGCGACCACCACCGGCAGTGGCTGGCTGGTACCTAGCGCGGTCGACTCCTTCGAATACATCACCGGTGGCGACTGCGCCATCGTTGCCATCCAGTACTCCCATTTGCCGTCGTCGTTGTCGTATCTTGTCGACCAGGATCGCGCTCGTGAGGCCGGCCGCCAGCTGTTCGACGCGGTCTACGAGCGGTGGTCGGAGCTTCCGGCTGGCGATCGTCCGAAGCTTCTCGTGTACGGCGAGAGCCTCGGGTCCTTCGGCGGAGAAACCGCATTCAGCGGCGAACACGACATGGCCAATCGCACCGACGGCGCGCTTTTCGTCGGACCGCCGAGCTTTAACACCCACTTCCGCGAGTTCACCGACGACCGGCGCCGGGACAGTCCCGAGGTGGAGCCTGTTTTCCGCGATGGACGGACCGTCCGGTTCAGCAACCAGCCCGCCGAGGACATCGACCCAATCTCAGAGGCATGGGAGGGCACCCGGGTCCTGTATCTGATTCACCCGTCCGATCCGATCGTCTGGTGGAGCCCCGACCTGCTACTGACCCGGCCGGACTGGTTGGAGGAACCCGCCGGGAGCGACGTCCTCGATGCGATGGTGTGGATCCCGTTCGTGACGTTCTGGCAGGTGACTGCCGACCTTCCCATCGGCCTGGGCGTGCCGGCCGGGCACGGGCACGTGTACAACGGCGAACACGTCGACGGCTGGGTGACGGTGCTGCAGCCATCGGGGTGGACCGACGAACGCTCCGCGGAACTACGGCGGATCGTCACCGCCGAGGAGTGACGGGCAAGCCTGCACACTCGCCGCTCAGTCGAAGTCGACGACAACTGGCCGATGGTCGGACACCGTCGTCGCGACAACCCACGCTGCTGCCGCGACCATATCCGCGGAGTGTATGACAACATCGATGCGTCGCGCTGGGGTTGCGGCCGGGTAGGTCAGCCCGCGCCCCGTACCGACGGTCCACGCGTCGTCGAGGACTGCGGCGATCGCTGCCATCTCGACGCCGTCTGGCCGGGCGTTCAGGTCGGCGAGCAGAACGCGTGGGCCGCCGCGGTACGCGAGGATCGTCGCCACCGCCCCGGCCTGCAACGCACGCTGCCCTGCGTCGTGTGCTTCCAGATGGGTCGTGTACGCGTCTACGAGGCGGTCACCGAGATCGATCCGAGCTCGCAGCAACGCGCGTTGCTCGACTGCGGCCGTCCTCGGCAACAACGCGGTGCTCCGTCCGACAATCGGATACCGGGACAGCACTGCGTTGCCGTATCGTCGACGCGGCCCGCCCGGGTGGAGTGGCTCCAGGTCAAGGGCTGGTCCGTACGCCAGTCGCATGCCCAGCCGTCGGGACAACGTGCGCGGCTGGTCGACGAAGTCGCTTCGCTCGCCGAACCGGCGGTCCACCTCCTGCAGTCCGATGACGTCGGCGTGTAGAGGCTCGATCGTCCGCGCGATGCGTTCGAGGTCCAGCTGGCCGTCCGTCCCGACTCCGTGGTGGATGTTGAACGTCACCGCACGCATGGCTCAATCCAATCGCGCAGGCCGACCCCGAGCGTGACGTATCACCGCGACGATGACATGCTTGCCGCCGCACATACCGAAGAGGAAGCACATGGCACCACGACACCGGGCACGGAGGCCTCGATCGTTCGGCCCGGTTGCAGTAGCGCTGGCACTGGTGGCAGTCGCGGCCACGGCAGGGGTTGTCGCGTGGTCGCAGCGCGACCCTGACGCCGCTGCTGAGACGACCGATTCGGTGCCGAACACGGCCGGGTGCGAGACCACCCTGCGGATCGTTACTGCGAGGTCATTTGCGCCGGCCTTGTCGGCCTTGGCGCCATCACTGCAGAGCGGGGACAACTGTGCGAATCTGCAGGTCGAAGTCGTCGACGGACGGGCAGCGCCCGCGCAGGTCGTCGAGCTCGAAGCGGACGTGTGGATCCCCGACGATGCCGCCTGGGCGGAGACCGCAGGTTCACTGGAGCTGGCCGAAGAAGAGGTCGCCGGCTCCGGAACCGTCGTGGCCACGAGCCCGATATACATGGTCACCGACGAGACCACGGCCAACAAGGTGGCCGACGCCGGAGGGAGCTGGGAGGAGCTCGCCGACCTGGTGACGAGCAATTCGGGCGTCAATCTCGTGGTACGTGAACCCGCCGGCTCAGGGGACGGGCTGATCGGGATCGGCTCCGTCGGCGAGGCCGTCTGGCAGGAATACGGCATGGATGCTTCTGCTGAAACGCTTGCCGAAGCGCTTCCGAACACAGAAACGGTCGCCAACCACGCGCTGCCTGAAAAGGACGGGGACGTCGGCCTGGTCTGCGAGTACGCACTCATTCGTCTGCTCGAGAACCCCAACCGCGAGGCCGCGGCCGGAGTGCGGAACGCCGTGTTGTTGACCGGATCCGATCACACGGCTCAGCTGCGTTACACCTGGTTGCCGACGGCAACGGCTGCCGAAGATCCTGCCCTGGCGGGCCCGCTGGAGCGGCTGTTGTCCGTGCTCACGTCGAATCAGGCCGCCGAGGCGCTTGCTGGCGCAGGCCTGCGTCGTCCCGATGGAGGCCCACCGCCCGGCGCGACGTCGGAGCTGATGCCGGAAGTCTCGGCGGCGCCGTTCGAGGTCTTGAGCGGCCACGCCGTCGATCACGTGTTCGCAACCTGGTACCAATCGGATCGGCAGAGCGCGATGCTGGTCGTCGTCGACGTGTCCGGCTCGATGGCCAACCCGCCGAATTCACCGCTGATCGACGTCGTCGCCAAGGGTGTTCTCGCCTTCTCGCGGCAGATGCCCGATGAGGCGGAGCTGGGGCTGTGGGAGTTCGCATCCCTGCTCGACCCGCCAAGGGACTACCGGGTGCTGGTGCCGCGTGCGGCGTTGGACGACGCACAGCGGCGCCTGGTCGAGAAACGGATCAGCTCGCTCGACGCCAGCGCCAATGGAACCGGGCTCTACGACACAATCCTCGCGGCGTACCAGGCGGCGCAACGAGACTACCGGGACGGTGTCGCCAACCACGTCATCGTTTTCACCGACGGCAAGAACGAGGACGACCTCGAGACGATCTCCATCAAGCAACTCACCGCGGGGCTGGTGGCCGCTCAGGACGAGGAGCGACCCATTGACCTCACCGTTGTCCTGTTCGGACCGGAGCCGGACAAGGACCTGTTGGAGAAACAGCTGGAGCCGGTCGATGCCAGCGTCGAGGCCCTGGATCGGCCCGCGCAGGTGCGTCCGCTGTTCATCCACCTGGCCGCTGGTGGCGTGCACCACTGACCGAGTGCCCGTGTCCTTGGCGTACTAGCCGGAAGATCACCCGGCCAAGGTGATGGCCGGAAGGGCCCAACCGCTCGTACTGTCAGGACCAGTGACGATCAAGCCGCCGGCGTGCACAGCGGCGGGGACGGGCGGGATCAGATGACGACGAGCAGCGTGGCTGGCGACGAGCTCAATCCGGAGGGCGTATCACTCGGTCCGCATGCGGACGCCGCCATCGGCGCTCTGGCCGTGGCCGGTGGTGTTGGATTGGCGATCGGCAAGCTCGCCGTGCGCATGGTGCGACCGGTCGCCATCCTCGTCCTGCACCCACCCATGGTCCCGAAGGCACTCCATCCGGCCCGCGGACTCGATGCCCTCGTCCGGCTCGGTTCGCGGGAGAGCCAGGCCGCCGGTCGGGACATCGAGAACGCGATCGCCGCCGCGCTCCCCGCCGTCGTGGAGCGCGTCCTCGAGCAGCTGCCGCTCACCGAAATGGTCGAGCGGCACGTCGACATCGATGCGCTCGTGGCGGCGGTGGATCTCGATGCCGTGGTGGCCCGGATCGACATCGACGCGATCACCCAGCGGATAGACATCGATGCGATCATCTCCCGCATCGACCTCGTCGGATTGGCCGACGAGGTGATCGAGGGGATCGATCTTCCGGAGATCATCCGGGAGTCGACCGGGACAGTGGCCTCTGAGGTCGTGCGCGGTGTCCGGATGCAGAGCATCGACGCTGACGAGGCCATCGCCCGCGTCGTGGACCGCTTGTTCTTGCGCCGCCGTCGTCGGGCCACGGACGCGCCGGGCGAGCCACTGTCGCTCGACCAGGTCGACGGCGTTGACCTCACCGCGCCCGCGACCGGTGACGGAGCGCGGCCCCAGGCACCGACATGACCAGGGGCGTCTCGGCCGTCCCACGGGAGGCGCGCCCGTACCAAGGGCATCGCGCCGGCTTGGTCAGCCGGTTCCTCGCGGCTGCGGTCGACTTCGGCGTAATGCTGATGGCACTGGTTGCCATCTACGCAGCATGGGCAACACTGTTGTTCGTCATCGACCCCCGAGGGTTCGAGTTTCCGAGGCCGGCGCTGCTGGGGGACTGGCTCGCGGGAATGGCCGTCCTGACGATCTACTTCACCGCGTCGTGGTCCACCACCGGACGGTCATATGGCCAACACCTCATGGGCCTGCGGGTGGTGAACATGCACGGCAGCCGGCTGCGAGTGTTGGTGGCGTTGCTGCGGGCGTTGTTCTGCGTCGTGTTCCCGGTTGGCCTGTTCTGGGTTGCGGTCAGCCGCGAGAACCGTTCGCTGCAGGACATCGTGCTGCGCACGTCGGTCATCCACGACTGGTTGATTCGGGTGCCGCAGAAGGAGTGACCGCCGCCCCGGACTCGTCCGCACCACCGCGGATCCAGCGGCCCAGCCAGCCCTGGTCGGTGGCGATCACCTCGCCAACGAGGGCGGCGACCAGGAAGCACAGTGAGATGGCGTACAGCCAGGCGATGTAGGTGAAGGCGACGCCAATAGTGCCGTACCGGTCTGCACTGACGTCGAGTGCGCGGGGCAAGAAGACGGAGCTGGCGGGTCGCACGGTCAGCATGATCAAGCCGAAGACCATTGCCCCGGGCAGCAGGCGGCGGACGGGTACCTGACGGGAGAGAAGAATGCTTGGCAGTAGCACCGCCAGGACCGTGTCCAGGGTCAGCGGAACGATCCAACCCCAGATGTCCGCTGCCGGTAAGGAATCGAGCTCCGAGAGCAGTCGCACCAGCAGCACGTACGTTGCAAGCAGGATTACCGCGCCCAGCCACCGCCAGGCGTGGACCAACCCGGCTTTCGGCCGAGGGAGATTCCAGATCGCGGCAAACGTCCGAGTGAGCGCCCGGGACAGGCTGGTCGCCGAGATCAAAACCACCAGGGTGCCGACGATGCCGAATGCGCTGCCGCCCGGGGTGGCCAGCGCTTCCTGCATCACGATGCGAGTCTCGTCGGGCATGTCGACCGCGTCCGCGATGTCGTCGCTGTACCGGCTGCCCAGCAACACCGCCGCCATGATCAGAATCGGGAAGACCGACGTGAACACCTGCGCTGCAACGGTCATCGATCGGTCGAACATCTCCAGGCGGACGAACCGGGCGGCGATGCGCAGCAGGCAGCGGCCCAGCCAGGTTGCCATCAGCCACGCCACGGCCGGCCGGAGCCGGCGCGGGGTGCGGGCCACGATCTGCTCCACCTCGACGGCCGACCGGTCGCTTGGGGTCACGACCGCCCCTTCCGCTGTAAATGACCACGGGGACCATGCGTGCATATACACCGCCAGGCTTGCAAGCTTGGCGGTGTATGCACAGGCATGGTCCCCGTGATCGATCTGCACTGAATCAGGAATCGGCCTGGTCACCGTACTGCCAACCCGTCCACGACCTGATCGTCACGACCAGGATCGGACCGCGCGGAGGGTCGTCGCGGTACTGCGGATACTTCGACACCAGCGCGGCCAGCGCCCGATCCCGGGACGGCGGGTCGTCTACTACGCGGCCGGCTCCGTCCGCCCGCACCCACCACAACCGGCGCCAGTCGTCGTCGTAGTGGTCAGAAAGGACCGCGACGAGTGGGTTCTCCGCGATGTTCTGGAGCCGACGCAGCGCGGTTGTCGACTTGGGTTTCTGGTCGACTGCGGTCACGATGCGATCGTCGATTACGGCAAACGTCACTGGCACCACGTGCGGTTGACAGTCCCTGCCGGCCGTCGCGAGGTACCCGACTCGGGCTGGGGCCATCCGGTCACGGCACGCCTGCTGATCCAGCCGCACGCGGCGTTCAGTCCTCTTGCCTAGCGCCGCGAAGAAGGTCGAAATCGGCCCGTAGTTGGCTGTTTTCGGCTTCGAGGTCGAGGACGTGCCGGATGCCCGCGAGGTTGAGCCCAGCCGCCGCTAGGACACGGATCCGCTGTATTCGAACCAGATCGTCATCGCTGTACCGGCGCACGCCGCCGTCGGAGCGGGCCGGCCTGAGCAGGCCACCGCGTTCATATGCGCGCAGGGTATGCGGCTCGATACCGGTCAGTTCCGCGGCGACGGATATCGAGTACACGCCCCGATCGGGCCGCCGCTCGGGACCGGTCATCGCTGACGACCTCCGACATGAAACTTCACATGCTTAGTTAGGAATCTGCCCTGTTGACAGTCATGTTAGCAGATGATAGAAGAAAGATAGTTGAGCCATGGGGAGTCAATGAAGTGTCCGCGACGGAATGAGAGGTGAGGACCATGTTGATGCGGACCGATCCCTTCCGCGAGTTCGACCGGCTGACCCAACAGCTGTTCAATGCGTCGCAGCGGCCGACCGCGATGCCCATCGACGCCTACCGCAAGGACGACTGGTTCTACGTCCATTTCGACCTTCCGGGCGTCCGGGCAGATGACGTCGAGCTCACCGTCGAGCGCAATGTGCTGACGGTTCGAGCAGAACGCAAAGGCGCAAATGAGGACGGCGTGGACCTGATCGCCGCCGAGCGGCCGCATGGGACGTTCACCCGGCAGCTGTTTCTGGGCGACACCCTCGACACTGACAAGCTCGAGGCAGACTACGACGCCGGCGTGCTGACTGTCCGTATCCCCGTAGCGGAGGAGGCCAAGCCACGTCGGGTCGAGATCTCCGGCACCGACGAGCGTCGCCGGCTCACCGGGTAGCGCACCGGCTATGCCTTAGTGCTGGTCCGGCGATGCCGTCCCGCCCGGCCGCCTCCGGCGGCCCAACGCCCACCACCCCCCGGACGGCATCGCCGGACCAGCGGCCATCCTCTGAACACACTTCACGCGATCTCCCTGGCGAACGCGGCTCGCGCCGGCGCGTCAGGCGATGTTCTTGTGAATCCGGATCGTGTTTCCCGACTCGCCGACGACGATTTGGAGGAGGTCGCTCATCACGGCGGCCAACAGCAGGCCGCGCCCGCTGGTTTGGTCGGGGCCGACCCGGCGCCGCCCGGCGAGCGGGTCGCTGATTCGACCCTTGTCGGATATCTCACAGACGACGGCATTGACGTCACGCCAGGTCCGTAGCGTCCCGGGGCCGTTGGTGTGGACCACGGTATTGGTCGCCACCTCGTTTACGGCGATCTGGAATTCAGCGGTGCGTTCCGCGCTCATTCCGGCCTGGGTTGCATGCGCACCTACCAGCGCCCGAACCGAGCGCAGGGTGCCGTCTCCGAACGTCATCGACTCCGGAGCTGCCGGAGGATCCGGCAGCGGAATCAAGCAGGTCGCGGCGACCGTCGTGGGATCGGCGTATTGGACGCTGGCGGTGCGCGTTCCGTTCTCGACCACAACGGGATGCGTCCGGCCGGCGTCCTCCCGTGCCGTGGGTTGCATGCCGACCGTGCCGTACGGGCACAGGATGGAGGCGTCCTGGTCCGCGAAAGCCAGGTTGATCAATGCGTCGTGCTGGACAGCCGTCAGGTAGCTGGCTGGCGAACGGTCGGGCCAGGAAGGTTCACCGATGATCGAGACCCGCTGGCCGGGATGCTCGTCGATGAACGCCTGTAGCACCGTCGGAATGATCCCGGTCGGGTTGCGTCCGGCGAGGGTCATGTCGACATAGGTGAGGGCGTCGCCGTCGCTGCCCAGTGCGGCGTGCAGGGAGTCGATGCGCGGTGCCGGCACTGCGGCGAGCACTGGCTCGTCCGCGGCAAGGCCCGCGCGGACGAACGGCACGGTTCCTGCCAGGAATCCGCTGGCGTCGGCGTAGAAGAACGCCTCGTGGGCTAGTCCGCGGTTTCCGGACACCGTCGGGCTTGTCACGCGAGCTCCGACGCGACGACACGCAGGTCCGCGACCAGGCCGGCATACATGGCGTCCCGATCGCGTGACCTCAACACCGCGGACGGATGAATCGTCGCCACGACGACCAAGCCATTTCCAGACCACTCAGCGGGGCTGGGCAACGGCATGCCGCGCTGCTCTGTCACCTTGAACGACGGCCCGAAGACGGCTTTGCCCGCGGTTGCTCCCAGGCACACCAGGACGTCGGGCTCGAGGACGTCCAACTCAGCTGCTAGCCATGGTCGGCACGCGATGATCTCGGTGCGGTTGGGCGGTTGGTGGATGCGGCGTTTGCCGCCTTCGGCCAGCTGGAACTTGAAGTGCTTGACCGCGTTGGTGACATAGGTACGGCTGCGGTCGATGCCCGCGTCGTCGAGGGCGCTGTCCAAGATGCGACCTGCCGGGCCGACGAACGGGCGACCCTTCCGATCCTCATGGTCGCCCGGCTGCTCTCCGACGAGAACCACCCGGGCGTCGGCGTCACCTTCGCCGAACACCGTCTGCGTGGCCGCCCGGTAGAGATCGCAGCCGCGGCAGACCCGGGCAGCCTGCTCGAGTTGCTCGAGCCCAGCGCTGTCGGGAACGAACTGCTCGGCGCCGGCAGCGGAGGTTCGCGGCATGCCCTCTCCGTTCCCGCCTCGGCAGGTGTCGAACCACTTGCTCATCCCACCAATCCGCGCGCGCGTCGGCATCGAAGCACGGGTGAGCACCTCGGCTCCGGAGGAGGTCCGACCCGATGCGACACGCCGCGCCTGTGCTGCTCCTGCCGGTGGCCTGCGCCGTGCTGGCGGCAACGACGCCCACTGCGGCGGCCCACGGCAACCACACGCCGGCGGGCGATTCCACCGCTGGAGAACCCGGTAGCTACAGCATCGAGCTCGGCGAACTCAACGGCAGCGGCTCTACCGGCGTCGCCGTCCTGACTCTCGCCGAGGACGGCAGCCTGACCGTCAACATAGAGGCCCGTGGGATGGTCCCGGGTCAGCCGCACGCTCAGCACGTCCACGGCGACAGCAGCCTCGAGCGCGATTTCACCTGCCCAAGCCAGGATGCGGACATCGACGGCGACGGCATTGTCAACACCCTCGAAGGGCTTCCCTCGTACGGCGAGATCCACATCGCGCCGACCACGGACGGTGACGCGACGCCGGCGTCGGGTCTTGCAGTCGACCGGTTCCCGGTAGTTGATGCGGACGGCAGCTTCAGCTATGAGCGCATGTTCACAGCAACGGAGCTACCCGACGGCACGGCCACCGCTGTGCGAAACCTGCACGTCGTCACGCACGGAATCGACGTCAACGGCAACGGTGAGTACGACACGGCGGCCGGGCCCAGTGAGCTCGATCCCGCGCTGCCGCAGGAGGCAACCGCCCCGGCGTCCTGCGGAATCATCGAAGGCTCGAACATCTCGACGATCCCGGTCGGCGGGATCGACACGGGTGTCGGGCCGCTGTCCGGCACAGGCAACGGGGTCGTCGCCGGACCACCAGTGCTCACGTTCTCGGCTCTCGTCGGGATCGGCGCGCTGTGGGTGATCGGCATGGGCCTGCGCCGTCGGCGGACCGCGCTCCGGTGAGGTCCGCCTGGCTGCTTGCGTTACTGCTCGCGTCTGCGCTTTCGCTGGCTGGGTGCGCGGGAGCCACGGAGGAGCTCATCGGAACCGGGACGGGTCCGAGGGTCACAGGGGAGCCCTCGGGCCCGTCCACCACTGCGCAGGAGGTTGTCCTTGCTAACGGGAAGTCGCCCGCCCCCACCGCGCCTACCGGGCTGCCGGCCAGTACGCGGGTGCGGGTCGACATCGCGGCGTTGGACGTCTCCCAACAGGCCATCGAACTCGGACTCGCAGCCGACGGCACGATGGAGGTGCCTGCTGGTGCGGAGCCCATCGGGTGGTTTGCCGGAAGTCCGACCCCAGGTGAGATCGGCCCTGCCGTGCTGGCCGGGCATCTGACGTGGAACGGTGGCGACGGCGTTTTCCGCTACCTCGACACACTGGAACCGGGTGACGAAATCGTCGTCACGCGCGCCGACGGCTCGCGTCCTCGATTCGTGGTGACCGAGGTCGAACAGTATCCGAAGGACCAATTCCCCACTGCCCGCGTGTACGCGAACACCCCTGGGCCGCAGTTACGGCTGATCACCTGTGCCGGTGACTACAGCCCCGGCTCGCATGCCTACAGCGACAACGTTGTGGTGTACGCCACTATGCAGCCCGCATAACGGACGGTGCCCGCAATACCCCCATCGGGTATTCTCACCATAATGAGCGAGCATGCCCATCAGCAGGTGGCGGCACCGGCCTCGACGTGGGGTATGGCCGTCCAGGCCACCCTGCACTGCCTCACCGGCTGCGCGATCGGCGAGGTGCTGGGCGTGGTCATTGGGATTGCGCTGGGGTGGCCGACGCTACCGACGGTCGCGCTCGCCATCGTGCTCGCGTTCTTCTTCGGGTACTTGCTGACGATGCGGGGGATGCTCCGCGCCGGCGTAGAGTTCCGGCGCGCGGTCCGTATCGCACTGGCCGCCGACACGGCTTCTATCGCGATCATGGAACTGGTCGACAACGCCGTGGTCGTCGGCATTCCGGGGGCCATGGCCGCCGGTCTGACCTCGGCGTTGTTCTGGGGCAGCTTGGCGTTGTCCTTGGCCGCCGCATTCGCCGTCACGCTGCCGTTCAACAAGTGGATGATCGGCCGTGGCCGCGGCCATGCCGTTGTCCACGACCACCATCACTGACGTCCGCCGTGGGCGGCGCAGGTCCATGAACGGTCAAGAATGTCAACAGGGCATCACGACGATCTCCACGGTAAATCAGTGGCCGTGCTCGTAGTACCCAGTGTCCTTTGCCCGCTGATAGGAGCGCAGGATCTCTGCCTCCGCCTCCTCGCGGCCGACCCACTGGGCACCCTCGACTGACTTGCCGGGCTCGAGATCCTTGTAGACCTCGAAGAAGTGCTGGATCTCCAGCCGGGCGTATTCCGGGATGTCCGTCAAGTCGCGCATGAGGGTCATGCGCACGTCCTCGGCCGGAACGCACATGACCTTGTCGTCACCGCCGGCCTCGTCCGTCATGCGGAACATGCCAAGTGCGCGGCAGCGGATGAGGCAACCCGGGAAGGTGGAATCCTCGACGAGTACCAACGCGTCCAGCGGATCGCCGTCCTCGCCGAGGGTCTGTTCGACGAACCCGTAGTCGGCGGGGTACCGGGTCGACGTGAACAGCCGCCGGTCCAGCTTGATCCGGCCGGTTTTGTGGTCCAGCTCGTACTTGTTTCGGCTCCCGGACGGGATCTCGATCGTGACGTCGAACTCCACGACACCCTCCAACTCACGAGTGGCATCTGAGTCTCCCGTACCGTGGCCGGTCGTGTCTCGTCGCACGGTCGCAGTCGTTGCCGCGATGCTGACCGTGCTCAGCGTCGCGATCGTGGTGCTCGTGACAACCGGCGTGGTCGGCCCCGGCGCGGCACCGACGTCGCCGACCGCGTCGGCGACGACCCAGACTCCGACGCCATCCTCGGTGCCGACGGTGCTGTCTGCGGCATCGGGCCGGCCGACGGCCGGGGGACCGCCACTCGACGACGTGCTCGAGGGCCCGCTGAACGCCGAGGCGCTCGGTCCCAGGGTGGCGGCCGCGGTGGTCGACCTGTCGACGGGATCCACGTTGCTGGCCGAGAACGCGGAATCGGCCCTGATCCCCGCGAGCACGATCAAGATCCTGACCTCGGCAGCAGCGTTAGACGTGCTCGGGCCGGGACATCGCTTTACTACCCGTGTGGTAGCAAGCCCGGCTAGGGACCAGCTGGTGTTGGTGGGCGGCGGCGACCCGGCGCTAACGGTCAGTGACGATCCGCGGCTCGACGTTGCCACCCGCCTGTCCGTCCTGGCAGATCGAACCGCAGCCGCGCTGACAAAGACCGATACGACCACAGTGGAACTCTTCGTTGACGACAGCCTGTTCACTGGACCGGCGGTGGATCCGGACTGGGAGTCGAGCTACGTTCTGACCGGTGCCGTTGGGCCGGTGTCCGCGTTGGCTGTCGACGGCGGACGGATCAATCCCGGCCTGAGGTCCCGTACCGCCGACCCCGCGCTACTCGCGGCAGCGGATTTTGCCGCCCTGCTCGCCGCTCACGGCGTCATCGTCCGGGCAGGGCCGATGCGCGCCGAGGCGTCGGACGACGCGACCGAGATCGCCGCCGTCCGCTCGCCGTCGCTGGCGCGGATCGTCGAACACGTGCTGCTGGTCAGTGACAATGACGGTTCGGAGGTACTGGCTCGACACGTCGCCTTGGGGACCGGACGGCCAGGCAGCTCGCGGGCAGCCGAAGAGGCTGTCGTCGAGACCCTGGAGCAGCTGGGAATCGACATGTCGGGTACTACGGTCGCCGATGGCAGCGGACTCGCCCGTGCCAACGCGATCTCGCCGGAGGTACTGGTGGCGAGCCTGCTGGCGGCCGCGAAGGCGGAAAACCCAGATCTGCGGTCGGTGTTGACCGGGCTTCCGGTAGCGCAGTTCACGGGCACCCTCGACGAACGGTTCGATTCGCCGGGAGCTGCCGGCGCTGCCGGTGTCGTGCGGGCCAAGACCGGCACCCTGACCGGCGTCAGCTCATTGGCGGGCATCGTCGTTTCGCGGGACGGCAATACCTATGGCTTTGCGGTACTGGCCGACCAGATCGTGAATTCCGACGCCGCCCGGGCTGCTCTCGACGACGTGGCGGCGGCGTTGGCGCGTTGCGGGTGTGCCCACCCTGGCCCAAGGACCTGAGCACCCGGCCACGTAGCGTGGCGGCCATGACGACGCGTGACTCGGCAGACATGGTGGATTGGGATCTCGCGGTCGCGACCGCTCGTCGGCTGGCGAAGCCGGGGCCCGCGGTCAGCTCCGCCGAGGCCAGGACTGTCGTCACTGACCTCAAGTCCTTTGCCGAAGAGGCAACCGGACCCGTTCGCTCGTTCACGGGCATGGACGCGACAGCGGCGGCAGCTCCGGTAGTAGTGGTGGATCGGGGCGGTTGGGTACAGGCGAACGCCGATGGCATGCGGGAGATCATCACACCTCTGACCGACAAGCTGCGCGCCCGCAGGACCACCCCTGGGCTGTTGGACCAGGTGGGTCCCAAGGTGACCGGTGTGGAAACGGGAGCATTACTCGCCTTTCTCGCCGCAAAGGTGCTCGGCCAATTCGACCCGTTCTGGTCTGGCGGATCCGGCTCGGGGAACGGTGTGGCGGGCCGGCTCCTCCTGGTCGCCCCCAACGTCGTTCATGTGGAGCGGGAACTCGAGGTCGATCCGCGCGACTTCCGGATGTGGGTGTGCCTGCACGAGGAGACCCACCGGGTCCAGTTCACCGCGGTCCCGTGGTTGCGCGATCACCTCCGGGCCGAGATCGCCTCCTTCATCGCAGCGACCGAGGTCGACCCGTCCGTACTGTTGTCCCGGCTGCGGGTGATCATCCGATCTGTCGTCGAGAGCGCTCAGAGTGGCCACGACGGCCCTTCGGTGCTCGACCTCGTGCAATCCCCTGAGCAGAAGGCGATCATCGACCGGGTCACGGCGGCGATGTCGGTACTTGAAGGTCATGCCGACGTCGTCATGGACGGTGTCGGCCCAGAGGTGGTGCCCAGCGTGGCGACGATCCGGGAGAAGTTCCAGCGTCGCCGCGCCGGTGCCAACAGCCTGGACCGGACCGTGCGCCGGCTGCTCGGCATCGAGGCAAAGATGCGCCAGTACCGCGACGGCGCGAAGTTCGTCAACGGCGTCGTCGACAGGGTCGGCATGGGCGGATTCAACCGGGTGTGGGAGTCGGCCGACAATCTCCCGACACTCGACGAGATCGTCGATCCCGTCGCCTGGGTGCGCCGGGTCCACGGAGCCTCCCCCAACTCCCCGTGATCATGTCGCCTCTGCCACCGCCGCCGCACGCAAGATCGACATGATCAGCGGGGCAGTGTCGGCCGTACGGCGGGCGGTACGCGAGGCGCTCGGAGGTCTATCCGCCAACGACCTGGTGCTGGTTGCGTGCTCGGGAGGTGCGGACTCGCTGGCGTTGGCGGCAGCCCTCGCTCACGTCGCCGGACGGGAGGGACGGCGAGCGGGAGGCGTGACCGTTGACCATGGGTTGCAGCCCGGCTCAGCCGACCGAGCCCGCGCCGTCGCTGGCGAACTCGTTCGGCTAGGGCTGGACCCCGTCGAAGTCGTCCATGTGCGGGTCACCGACGACCTGCAGGGGCCGGAGGGCAACGCCCGGCGGGCGCGATACACGGCACTGGACGCAGCAGCGCGCCGGCATGAAGCGGCAGCCGTGCTGCTCGGGCACACCAGGGATGACCAGGCGGAGTCGGTATTGCTCGGGCTGGCCCGGGGATCGGGAGCCCGGTCACTGGCCGGCATGGCCGCGGTGACCGGCCGGTACCGACGGCCGCTGCTGGCAGTACCTCGCGAGACGGTTCGAGCGGCGATCCCGGGCGACGTCACGGCATGGGAGGACCCGCACAACAGCGACGTCGCCTTCGCCCGCGTCCGCGTACGGCGGCAGGTACTTCCGACGCTCGAGGCGAACCTCGGGCCCGGGATCGCAGCCGCCCTGGCGCGAACGGCAGATCTGTTGCGTGCCGATGCCGACGCCCTGGATGCCTGGACCGACCGGGCGCTCACCGAGTGCGTGATCGATGCAGGATCACGGCAGGCACAGCCCCAACAGTCCTCCGTCGATCACGGTCTCGACGTCGGCATGTTAGCCGCGTATCCACAAGCAATCCGGCGACGTGTGCTGCGCCGAGTGGCGATCGCGGCGGGTGGCCCGCCGACCGATCTCACCGCGGCTCATGTCGACGCCATGGACGCGCTGGTCACGAAATGGCGTGGCCAGGTGGGCGTCGACCTTCCTGGCAAGCTGCGGGCAAGCCGCCTGGGTGATGTGTTGGGATTCGGCCCGTCGGAATGAGTGCGTGTCTGTCGGGCGCGCGTACTGTGGCAGGCTGCCGCACGTGGACGCCGACAACGTCGATACCGACCTGGCGACGGTCCTGCTGTCCGAGGAGGACATCCAGCGCAGACTCACCGAGCTCGCGGCCGAGATCGAGCGTGACTACGAAGGTCGCGATCTCTTGCTTGTCGGAGTGCTCAAGGGTGCCGTCATGGTGATGGCGGACCTGTCCAGGAAGCTGCACCGGCACGTCGAGACAGACTGGATGGCCGTCTCGTCCTACGGGTCGGGCACAAAGTCCAGCGGTGTCGTGCGCATCCTCAAAGACCTGGACACCGACCTCACCGGCCGCAACGTGATCATCGTCGAGGACATCATCGACACCGGCCTGACACTGTCTTGGCTGGTGGCGAACCTACGCTCACGCGGTCCCGCCTCGGTTGAGATCTTCGCCCTGCTGCGCAAGCCGGAGGCGGCCAAGACCGCCGTCGAGGTGCGATACGTCGGGTTCGACATCCCCAACGAGTTCGTCGTCGGGTATGGTCTCGACTTCGACGAGCGTTTCCGCAATCTCCGAGTCATCGCAACCCTCGCCCCCCACCTCTACAGCTGACGTTCAGCACGCCCACAGCCCCTTCCCGTCATCGTCGGGTAGTGCTCACATTCCGGTAGGTGCTCCCGGAGGACCGCTGGTCCCGGGGCCACGCTCGGCGGGAACACGAGGCCGACCTGCGGCGTTGCTCATTTGTCAGCTTTGACGTGCACGGAGCGCGTCCAGGCTGGCCCGGTGTACCGTCGGATGGACCGACATCTCCGGCGGGCCGGCCGCCGGACGCCCCGTTCACCGGGTGGTCCGACAGGCAGGAGGCACGGGGCCGAGCGGCTCCCCACCATGGACGTGAAGCGACTTCTCCGAGGCCCATTGTTCTGGGTCCTCGTCATCCTGTTCGGCGCATTCGTCGTCACCCGGCTGCTCGACACAACGGCGAGCTTCGAACCAGTGGACACCGCCCGGGTCGTCTCCGAGATCGACGACGGCAACGTCAAGTCCGCCAAAGTGATCGGCGGCGAGGCGCAGGAGATCCAGCTCACCCTGAAGAACGATGAGCGCATCACCGCGCAGTACGTCGAGGGCCAGGGCCTCGAGCTGGTCAACCAGCTGCAGGAGCAGGAAGATTCCGGCAGCCTCACCGAGGGCTACGACGTCGAAGTGCCCCAGGCCAGCGTGCTGTGGAGCCTGCTCGGCGCGCTGCTGCCGTTCATCCTCCTAGCCGGGCTGATCTGGTTCTTCATGACCCAGATGCAAGGCGGCGGCAGCCGGGTCATGAACTTCGGCAAGTCGAGGGCGAAACTGCAGAGCAAGGACACGCCGAAGACGACATTCGCCGACGTCGCCGGCGTCGCTGAGGCCATCGAAGAGCTCCAGGAGATCAAGGAGTTCCTGCAGGAGCCGGCCAAGTTCCAGGCCGTCGGCGCCAAGATCCCGAAGGGCGTCCTGCTCTACGGCGCTCCCGGCACCGGCAAGACGTTGCTGGCCCGGGCCGTGGCCGGCGAGGCCGGCGTGCCGTTCTACACGATCTCCGGTTCGGACTTCGTCGAAATGTTCGTCGGCGTCGGCGCCTCCCGGGTACGGGACCTGTTCAAGGAGGCCAAGGAGAACGCGCCGGCGATCGTCTTTGTCGACGAGATCGACGCCGTCGGACGGCACCGCGGCGCCGGTCTCGGCGGCGGCCACGACGAGCGCGAACAGACGCTGAACCAGCTGCTGGTCGAGATGGACGGCTTCGACATCAAGACCAATGTCATTCTGATCGCGGCAACGAACCGGCCGGACATCCTCGACCCGGCGCTACTGCGCCCAGGCCGCTTCGACCGGCAGATCGCTGTCGAGCCACCGGATCTCGAGGGCCGCAACCAGATCCTGCAGGTTCACGCTCGCGGCAAGCCGCTGGGCGACGACGTCGACCTGCTGGCGGTCGCCCGCCGCACACCCGGTTTCACCGGTGCCGACCTCGCCAACGTGCTCAACGAGGCCGCGCTACTTACGGCCCGCAATGACGGCAAGATCGTCAATGCCCGTGCCCTGGACGAGGCGATCGACCGCGTCGTCGCGGGTCCGCAGAAGCGTTCGCGGCTGATGAACGAAAAGGAGAAGAAGATCACCGCATACCACGAGGGCGGGCACGCCCTGGTGGCGGCCGCGCTGCACCACACCGACCCGGTGCACAAGGTGACGATCCTGCCGCGCGGCGGTGCCCTGGGCTACACCATGGTGCTGCCCGACGAGGACAAGTACTCGACCACTCGCAACGAGATCCTCGACCAGCTCACCTACATGATGGGCGGCCGCGCCGCGGAAGAGCTCGTCTTCCACGACCCCACGACCGGCGCCGCCAACGACATCGACAAGGCGACGACGTTAGCCCGCCGCATGGTCACCCAATACGGCATGACCGAACGCCTGGGCGCGGTGAAGTTCGGCACCGACCGGGCCGAGCCGTTCCTCGGTCGCGACATGGGCCACGAACGCGACTACTCGGAGGACATCGCAGGGCAGGTCGACGAGGAGGTCCGGCGGCTGATCGAGACCGCGCATCAGGAGGCGTTCGACATCTTGGTCGAGAACCGAGACGTCCTCGACACGCTGGTGATCGCCCTGCTCGAGCGTGAGACCTTGAACAAGGAAGAGGTCGCCGAGGTCTTCGCGCCGGTGCGCAAGCGTGACCGCCGCCCAGCGTGGACGGGCTCCGCCACGCGAAAGCCGTCCGAACGTGGACCGGTCGAGGCGCCGGCCAAACCAGAGGCGATCGAGGCGCCAACGGGCAACGGCGCGCCCCGAGCATTGACGCCGGTGGACGAACCTGCGATTCCTCGAAGTGCAGAACGCGGCGACCGGAGCTGACCAGGTGGTCGCCGACCCGGACGTCGCCCGGATTCCGCCGGGGGGCTTCGACTACGCTCGGATCGAGGCCGCCGTCAGCGAGATCCTGGCCGCGATCGGGGAGGACCCGACCCGTGAGGGTTTGCGCCAAACGCCGGAGCGGGTCGCCCGCGCCTACAAGGAGATGTTTCGGGGTCTGCATCAAGACCCGGCCGAAGTTCTGACGACCACATTCGAGCTCGACCATGACGAGATGATCCTGGTGAAGGACATCGAGGTGGCCTCGGTCTGTGAGCATCACCTGGTGCCGTTTTACGGGTACGCCCACATCGCCTACATCCCGGGCGACGACGGCCGGATCACCGGCCTGTCCAAGCTGGCCCGGCTGGTCGACGTGTTCGCCAAGCGCCCGCAGGTGCAGGAACGGCTCACCACGCAGATCGCCGACTCCCTGGGCCGGCTGCTCGAGCCAGCCGGAGTGATGGTCGTCATCGAGGCCGAGCATCTGTGCATGACGATGCGAGGTGTCCGCAAACCCGGCGCGAAGACGCTTACCAGTGCCGTCCGAGGGCAACTGCGCAGCCCCGCCACCCGGGCCGAGGCGATGAGCCTCATCCTCGGCCACTGACCCCCGCGTCCATCTGGTCGCGTCGGAATGACCACGTTCACCACCCATGCCCGTACGTCACCATGCCTGCAAGCCTCGTGTTGTACGGACTCGCCTGGCGATGGCCCGGATGGCGGCACTGCCCCCGCGTACGCTGGCGCGCGTGACGGAAGCCGCCGGTCCGCACCGCTGGGTGCAGCGCCGGGTGCGCATGCCCAACCTCTACGTGCCCGGCTTGCCTACCCCGGACCGTTGTCTCGTCATGGGCGTCGTGAACGTCACGCCCGACTCTTTCTCCGATGGCGGCGAATGGTTCGAGCCCGCAGATGCCATTACGCACGGGCTTCGGCTGGCCGCCCAGGGCGCCGACATCGTCGACATCGGTGGTGAGTCGACGCGACCCGGAGCCGAGCGGCCGGCCGAGGAGGAAGAGCTGCGCCGGGTGCTGCCCGTCGTGCGCGAGCTGGCGTCCGCCGGTGTCGCAGTCTCGATCGACACCATGCGTGCCGAGGTCGCCACGCGCGCCCTAGAGCTCGGCGCCCGGATGGTCAACGACGTCTCCGGCGGCAAGTCCGACACGGCAATGTTCGGAGTTGTCGCCGCCGCTGGCGTACCTATGGTGATCATGCATTGGCGCGGTTACTCGGACCATATGCAGGAGCTGACGACCTACGACGACGTGGTCCAGGACGTCATCTCGGAGCTGCGGCCACAGATCGACCGAGCCAAATCCGCAGGCATCCCAGCCGAGCGGATCATCATCGACCCGGGACTCGGCTTCGCCAAGACCGCCGAGCACAACTGGACGTTGTTGACCCGATTGGAAGACATCGTCGGACAGGGTTATCCCGTGCTGGTGGCGGCGTCACGCAAAACGTTTCTCGGTCGCCTCCTCGCCGATCCGGCGACCGGCGCGGACCGGCAGCCAGCCGGCCGCGACGCCGCCACAGCCGTGCTGTCCGCGCTCATCGCACTCGCGGGTGCGTGGTGTGTCCGGGTGCACGAGGTCCCAGCTTCGCTCGACGCCGTCCGCGTAGCGGCCCGATGGAATGTCGCCGCACAGACCGGCTTCGTCGAACCCGACCGGCGATCTGAAGGTTCCGAATGAGCCGCGACACCGAGCTCGTCATAGCGGCCAACGAGGCGTTTTACGCTGCCCTTGAGTACGCCGACCTCGACGCCCTCGAACGACTCTGGGTCGACGACGCCGCCGTGTGCGTGCACCCAGGTCTGCCTCCGATACACGGCCGCAAGGCTGTGCTTCGGTCCTGGGCCGCGATGCTGGCGGCGACACCGTATCTGCAGTTTGTTCTCACCGACGTCGTAGTCAAGATGCGCGACGGGACGGCGGTCGTCACCTGCACAGAGAACCTGCTCTCGGCGGCCGAGGGGATGCCGGAAACCGTCTTCGCGGGTGGGCATGCCGTCGCGACGAACGTGTTCCGGCGTGATGGCAACAGCTGGCGGCTGTGGGTTCACCACGCGTCCCCTGTTCAGCGTCGCGACGACTGACGAGACGGGGGGAGCGGTGAACCGTCCTGCGGGCTAAGGTCAAGCCGTGCCCGACCGGATCGCGCTGCGCGGGGTCACCGCGCGGGGACGACATGGCTGGTTCCCGCACGAGCGGGAGAACGGCCAGCGGTTCGTCATCGACGTCGTGATCGGTGTCGACACGCGGTCGGCCGCAGCGACCGACGACCTCGCAGCGACAGTTGATTACGGCACCCTCGCGGAGAAGATCGCTGGCGTCGTCGGCGGTGAACCGGTCAAGCTGTTAGAGACGCTGGCCCAGCGCATCGCCCAGGTATGTCTCGGCGACAACAGGGTGGAAGACGTCGAAGTGACTGTCCACAAGCCGGATGCACCGGTCGCGGTGCCGTTCGACGACGTGGCCGTGACGATCCGGAGGACCCGTACGTGACCGATCCCAACATCCACGTCTTCGACGCCGACACGCTCACCGACGAAATGCGGCCGCTGCAGCGCGCCGCGTTGGCGCTCGGCAGCAACCTCGGCGACCGGCTCGACTACCTGCAGGCCGCCGTCGATGCGATCACCGAATCACCAGGCATCGTTCCGGTCGCCGTGTCGTCGGTATACGAGACGGAACCCGTCGGCACCCGAACTGATCAGCCGCAGTTCCTTAATGCGGTCTTGATCCTGGACACGTCGTTGCCACCGCGATCGTTGTTCGAGCGGTGCAAGGCCGCCGAAGACGCTTTCGGACGCAGTCGCAAGGAGCCGAAGGGGCCTCGGACCCTCGACCTCGACCTGCTCGCGGTGGATGGCTACACGATCAACGATCCTGACCTCATCGTGCCGCATCCGCAGTTCGCCGAGCGGGCGTTCGTGCTGATTCCGTGGGCCGAGGTGGACCCTGACTTCGAGGTCCCGGGTCACGGGCGGGTGTCCGATCTGCGCAACGCATCCAAGGACGAGCACAAGGTGCGTCGCCTCGACGACGTCGCCATCGACTTACCCGACTGAGCAAACGCGGCACCGTGCGTCCTACCCGGGTAAGTACCCTGCTCTGGGTCGCGCTGGCGGCCGTACCGGTCGGCTGGGTGGTCAGCCGGGTCATCGACGCCGTGTCAGGCACGCTTCCGCCGGTACCGTGGATCTTGCCACTGCTGCTGGTGTTCCTCGCTGTCCTGCTCTTCCTGGGCGCTTCCGCGGTCCGAGGCTGGGTGCAGGAGCGCCGTTACGACCGACGGTTGGATGCGTTGCGCGTCGCCCGCCTGCTTGCACTCAGCAAGGCAGCTGCGGTGTTCGGGGCGCTCGTCGTCGGTGCCTACCTCGGTGTCGCGGTGTTGGCGCTGGGCTCCCTGTCGGTTCCGGTGGGTCGCAATCGCACAGTGCTGGCCGCGTTGGTCGTCATTGCCGGTGTGGTGGTCGTCGTCGCAGCGCTACGGCTCGAGCGTGCCTGCTTGGTACCGCCGGACGAGGATGCGTCGGACACCGACCGGGCGCGACCGGCCTGAGGCTATCTGCGCCACGAAGACCACGGCGTGGCGTCCCCGATGCGCGCAGCGCCGTCGATACGGTGAGGGCCATGATCCGCGTTCGGCACCGCCGCCGTCTGCGTTCCCTTCGATTTCTGGCAGTTGCAGGACCTGTCACCGCGATCGCTCTGACAGCAGCGGCGTATGCGCTCCAGGGGCGTTGGTGGTTGGTCGCATCAGCCGCAGGAGCCGGGCTTTCTGCGTTGCTCGGCGCAGCTGTCTTCCGCGTCGACCGACGGTGGCGCGTCGCCTATGCCGCGGGCCGCGCCGCGCAGGCTGCCGCGTTCGCTGCCGACCACGAGCATTACGCCGCCGAGCACCGGTCGTTCGCTGCGCACATGCTCGCCCTGCTCGACGACGCGTCAAGCCGGATCGGCGTTCAGCGCATGACGCTGGATCTGCTCCAGCGCGAGATCGCGGATCTCCGTAGTGCTCGCGCAGCCGCCTCGGAAGCAGATCCCGTCGCCAAGGGCCCGGGTCATGTTGTCGACATGCTCGGCGACGTCCCGGAGTGGACGGAGCTTTGGCCCGACGTGTCCGACGCTCCTACTGTCGTCGACCTCGTCGTGTGGGACGAACAAAACCAGTCTGCCCACCATCCCGAGCCAGCTGACGACATGGTCGAGCGGTCTGCCTAGTTCCCGCCTCGCCTACGTTTCGAGCACCGATTCGAATGCCACGCTCCGCGGGTCGACGTGTCGCGCCTCTGCCTCCACCGACCGCCGCAAGGCGGCGTGCAACGTCGACGGCGTGAGCACGCCTAAGTACCGCTCACGCTTGTCCAGCACGGCGATCCACCCGGCATTCCACTGCAACATCTCGCCGAAGGCGAGGCGCAGGCTGTCACCGAGAGTGACCCAGGCTTCCATCCGTCGGGCCTGGTCGCGGACGTGGCCCGAGCCATCGGTCATGTCCCGGCCGACCCAACCAGCGAGGCCGCCGTCAGTGTCGAGGACGACGGCCCACCGGGACTCCGCCATGGCCGTCGCGGCGGAGGTCAGGGGATCGTCGAGCCGGACGACCGGCGGATGCTCGAGGTCGGCCTGGGTGACCGGCGTGACTGACAACCGCTTGAGCCCGCGATCGGCGCCGACGAAGCCAGCAACGAACGGAGTGGCCGGTGCACCGAGGATGGCAGCCGGGTTGTCGTACTGCTCGAGGTGGCCACCCTGGGCGAGGACGGCGATGCGGTCTCCCAGTCGTACGGCCTCCTCGATGTCGTGAGTCACGAACACAATCGTCTTGCGCACCTCGGCCTGCAGCCGGAGGAACTCGTCCTGCAGTTGGCCGCGGACGACCGGATCGACGGCACTGAACGGCTCATCCATGAGGAGCACCGGAGGGTCGACGGCCAGCGCTCGCGCCACCCCGACGCGCTGCCGTTGGCCACCGGACAGCTGATGGGGGTACCTGGGGCCGTACAACGCCGCGTCGAGACCAACCAGTTCGAGCAACTCCCTCGCACGTTCGCGACGGCGCGCATTCGGCCAGCCGACTAGCTCGGTAACCGTCGAAACGTTCTCCTCGATGGTTCGGTGCGGGAACAGGCCGACGTTCTGGATGACGTATCCCATGCCTCGGCGCAGCTCCACCGCGTCGACGGTCATGATCTCGCGCCCGTCGACGAAGATTTGGCCGCTGGTGGGTTGGACCAGGCGGTTGATCATCTTCATGGTGGTCGTCTTGCCGCATCCCGACGGCCCCACCAGCACCACGAGCTCGCCCCGGTCGACGGACAGCGAGAGCTCATGAACGGCCACCGTCCCGTCCGGATAGCGCTTGGACACGCCGTCCAGCCGGATCATGGGATCTTCGGTAGCGTCCCTCGGATGGCGCTCGGGCCCGGTCATGCGGCAACCATTGCCGACGACTGCATCATCCGCAACGACTGGATCTGCCCGGCGTACGTGCGATCGCGGCAAGACCAAATCCTCGCCGCCCTCGGCGAACACGTCTACATCACCGTGATGGCCATGGTCGTCGGCACGCTACTGGCGTTTGGCTTGGCACTCCTCGCCAGACGATGGCGCCGACTCGAGGGCGCGGTCCTCGGAACCTCGACCGCGCTGTACACGATTCCGTCCCTCGCATTGTTCTCATTGCTCCTTCCGCTGATGACGATGCTCGGCCTCCGGGGCCTGTCCTCGGCAACTGTGATCGTCGGACTGGCCTTGTACTCGTTGACGATCTTGGTTCGTGGGATCTTGACCGGTCTCGACGGCGTTCCCCGTGACGTTCACGAGGCAGCCGTCGGCATGGGTTACAGCGGACCTCGCCTGCTGCGGCAGGTCGAACTGCCGCTGGCGCTTCCGACGATCTTCGCTGCGCTGCGGGTAGCGGCCGTGTCGACGGTGGCGTTGGTGACCGTCGGTGTGATCGTCGGTCACGGCGGCTTGGGCAACCTGATCTTCCAAGGGTTGCGAAGCAACTTCCGACCCGAGGTGATCACGGCGTCGGTTCTTTGCGTGGTGCTGGCGCTCCTCGCGGACCTGCTGCTGCTCGGCGCCCAGCGCCTGGCGACGCCGTGGCGACGAGAGGCGGCGTGAGGTGGGTGCGCTCGCGGACGGGATCCAGTGGCTTCTCGACCCGGAGAACTGGCAGGGCGGAAGTGGAATCCCGGCCCGGCTGTTCGAGCACCTCGGCTACACGCTCGCGGCGATGGTGATCGCGTGTGCCGTCGCCATCCCGATCGGTCTGTGGTTGGGCCATCTGGGGAAGGGCGGATCGTTAGCGATCAACATCAGCAACATCGGCCGAGCGGTTCCGACTCTCGCGGTTCTGGTCCTGCTCTTCTTGAGCCCGCTCGGGAGATCTCCCTGGTCGACGATTCTGGCCCTGGTGCTCTTCGCGATCCCGCCAATCCTGACGAACACGTACGTGGGGATGCGGGAGGTTGATCGAGACGCCGTAGACGCGGCTCGCGGCATGGGGATGAGCGGCGGGCAGCTGCTCGGCAAAGTCGAATTACCCCTTGCCATGCCGTTGTTGATGAACGGTGTGCGGCTGGCGGCGGTCCAGGTCATTGCAACCGCGACGATCGCGGCGCTCGTCGCCGGTGGCGGGCTCGGCCGGATCATCACCAGCGGCTTCGGTCGGCAAGACCTTCCACAGGTGATCGGTGGAGCAATGCTGGTCGCGTTGCTGGCTCTGGCCGTCGAGATCTTCATGGAGTGGCTGCAGCGGAGGATTGACCCGCTCAGACGGGCGGGGCGGGTTAGTTCGCGGCATATGCCCGATGCGGTGGACGCTGTAACGGGATCGTGATCGTGCACTATTCGAGCTTGTCGGTGCGGGGCGGTTCACTAGTTCCCTGCGGGCGCGGCTCGGTCGGCGCGGCGCTCGCCTGACACGCGGGACGGCACCGTGCCGTCCCGGGACACAGAAGGCGACGCGCTGGAAGGCGGTGCCAGGTTCATGGGTAAGCGACGCGGACTCCCGGCGACAATGGCGGGGCTCGGCTTGGTGTTGGCTCTTGGAGCCTGCGGCGGTGAGGATGCCTTACAGGCCGAAGATACCGAGTCCCCCACCGCAGCGGCGGGCGGCGAGTTGACTGTCGGTGGCGCAAATTTCACCGAGATGGCGATCATGCAGGAGGTCTACCGGCTGTTGCTGGAGGACGCGGGCTACACCGTGGACATCCAGCAGGCCGAGAGCCGGGAGATCTACGCCCCGGCATTGGAAAGTGGCGAGGTGGACGTCGTGCCGGAGTACGCGGCGACGATGGCCGAGTACCTCAACGCCCGGAAGAACGGTCCGGACGCACCGGTTGACAACCCGATTGCGACATCGGACGCAGCGGCGACCGTCGCCGCGATGGCTCCGATTGCCGAGGAGTACGGGCTGACGGTTCTCGAGCCGGCGGAGGCTGCAGACCAAAACGGATTTGCGGTTTCGCAGGAGTTCGCCGCGGCTAACGGTGGCTTGACGACACTGACTGAGCTTGGCGCGCTGGGTCAGCCGATCGTCCTGGCAGCGGGTGAGGAATGCGCCGAGCGGCCGTTCTGCCAACCGGGCCTCGAGGCCACCTACGGGCTCGACATCACCGAGATCCTGCCGCTGGGCTTCAGCACCCCACAGACCAAGGAAGCGGTTGCGAGCGGTGATGCCCAGCTCGGGTTGGTCGCCACGACTGATGGAACGCTGGAGGGTCTCGGACTCGTCCTGCTCGAGGACGACAAGCAACTGCAACTCGCGGACAACTTGGTGCCTGTGGTCAACACGGAGACCGCTGGCGACCCCGCGGTCGCGGATGCGCTGAACTCGCTGGCGAGCGTCCTCACCACCGAGGACCTGGCGATGCTCAACGCCCAGGTCGACGCCGAGCGGCAGCAACCGGCCGACGTCGCCCAGGCGTACCTTGCGGAGAAGGGCCTCATCGAGGGCTAAGGGCCTTGGTTGCAAAGCTCCGGCGGGATGGAAGATCACCCCGCCGGAGCCGGACGGGCGCCTGTCCCGGTGGACGGCCTGCCGTCTGCGCGATCGCCGCCAGCCGCATGATCAGCGGAAGGTTGCTGTCGCCCCAACGACACCAGCGTTACGTTGATCACCGGCACCAGCGCCGCGCGGTGCGTCCGCTGGCTTGACTAGTTGAAATTCGGGCTGTGGACAACGGTTGCGAACGTGATCGACGTCGCTAAGGTGCACCGCTATGCGCGTGCGCATCGTCGGAGCCTTCGAGCTCGTGTTGGTCGCGATGGTGGTTGCTGCGTGCAATGGCGGCGATCAGCCCAGCACGCTGCCTGACGCCACCTCCGCGACCGCCACGGTGCCCACCACCGAGTCCGCGGTGCCCACGCCGATCGGTGATCCCACCGCCCAACTTGAAGCCGAAATCACGGAGTTCTACAAGCTCTACGTAGAAACGATCAATGAAAGCTGGACTTCTGAGGAAGCGCTGCAACGGCGCCGAGAAATGTTTGCTGACACGTGCGGAGAGTGCCTGGCGGGCTACGAGTTCGCCCGTCGAGCCCATACTGAAAGCCTCACCCTAGAAGGTGGTGATGCACGTGTTACCGATGTCAGAATTGACGCTGTAAATGGCAACGTTGTCACCTTTCTAACATTCAGCGATGTACCCGCTGCTCGCCTTGTGAATACACAAGGTGACATGGTGATGCAATTCGATGAAGGGCAAGATACCCAGACTGCTTACCAAGCGCAACGAACGGAATCAGGCAGGTGGATCATAATTTCTGGTCAAACTCTCTCGTGAAACGTGTCGCAGCGTCAGCTGCCACCCTGGTTGTTATAGGGACGCTATTCTTCGGGCCTCTCGCATTTGCCTGCCAACAGACCGGTCAGGGCTGCGTCGAGGCGGATCAACGAGAAGGCGGCTTTGGCTATTACTACGACAAGACGAAGCAGGCGTTCTATGCCGACGAGTCGACGAACGGGACCGAAACGGTCGACGGCGTGACGGTTCAGTTGCGATATGTCGTCAACTGCCCAGGAAACACGACCGACAGCCCAGTCGCGGCCGGCGAATGCCTGTCATCGTTTTGCACACTCCCGTCCGGTGAGGGAGGCGTCAGCTACCTCGCATATGAGCGGATCGGCAGTACCCCCTGGCAGCTGAGGCCGGGTGCCGTCTGCCGAATAGTGAGCGATCCCATTCCACTCGCGGATGTAGAGGCCGAGATCAGACGCATCATCGAGGAGCGGTTCAGGCACGTAGCCGAGCCCGAGATAACTCTGGCGCCGGAGGTGAATGCACTTGTGAACCTGCCGGTGATCGCTTCGACTCCGAACCAGGGGCAGCTCGGCTTCGACATCACCAACCCACTGCCCGGCCGCGTCGAGGCGAGCCCGGTGTACAGCTGGGTATGGAGCAACGGCACGACCAACAGCGGCGCTGGCGTCGCGTACGACGGGACGAGTCCAACCAGAAACCCGCGCTATTACCCGGTGCAGAGCACATATGCGGACGGCGGAGCGGGAAGCGTCGACCTACAGGTCACGTGGAGCATTACCCTAACCGTTCCAGGCATTCCGCCCATTACCGACATCGAGCCCCTCGTGTACGAGGCCACTGAAAGCTTCCCTGTCCGCAGCGCACGGACAGTCCTGGTGGAGTAAGCCGACGGCTCGTCGCGAGGATGCTGCCATGTTGACAGCAGAGTGCTCTGCGCTGATCGGTTGCCCGCTTGTCACAACGACAGCGGCTCAATGATCAGGTGAAAATGTCGCCTACCTTCGTGCCAAATGTGCACCTGATCGTCAGCGATCCACCTACTGAGACGCGATCAGGTGCATTTCATTGGCGTTTCGAGGCTGGTTATGCACCTGATCGCCATGCAGCGCATGATCAGGTGCAGAAACGGAGATCAGGTGCACCAGCGCGACGGCGAACTTAGGCCTACTTGTCGATGTCTCCCACCACGAAGAACATGGACCCCAGGATTGCGACCATGTCAGCGATCAGGCAGCCGGACAGCAGTTCGGGCAGCACGGCGATGTTGTTGAACGACGCTGAGCGCAGCTTGAGCCGCCATGGCGTCTTTTCGCCACGAGAGACCAGGTAGTAGCCGTTGATCCCCAGCGGGTTCTCGGTCCAGCAGTAGGTGTGTCCCTCCGGGACCTTCAGCACCTTCGGCAGCTTGACGTTGATCGGCCCTTGCGGCAGCGAGCGCAGCTGGGCGACACACGCGTCGACGAGGTCGAGCGACACCGATACTTGCTCCGACAGGACAGAAAACCTGGCATAACTGTCGCCGTCAATGCGTGTCACGACCCGGCCAGTGCCGCCGGGTCGGAACAGTTCGGCGTACGCCAGATACGGCTCGTCCCGGCGCAAGTCGGAGTCGACGCCGCTAGCGCGGGCGATCGGGCCCGACACCCCATAAGCATGAATCGCCTCCGACGACAGGACACCGACGCCGCGGGTGCGGGCCTGGAAGATCTCGTTGCCGAGCACCATGTCGCGCAACGCCGGGAGCCGGGACCGGACGCCGGACACCGCCGCGGAGACCCGAGCGAGCCACCCAGCGGGCAAGTCCTCCTTCAGCCCGCCGACCCGGTTGAACATGTAATGCATCCGCCCGCCCGAGATCTCCTCCATGACTTGCTGGATTGCCTCCCTCTCCCGGAACGCGTAGAAGATCGGCGTGATAGCGCCGACCTCCAACGGGTACGAACCGAGGAACATCAGGTGGTTCAGCACCCGGTTGAGCTCGGCCATCAGCGTGCGAGCCCAGATCGCGCGAACCGGTACCTCCATGCCGAGCATCCGCTCGGCGGCCATCACGACCCCGAGCTCGTTGGCAAACGCAGACAGCCAGTCGTGCCGGTTCGCCAGGACGATGATCTGCCGATAGTCGCGGACCTCGAACAGCTTCTCGGCGCCGCGGTGCATGTACCCGATGATCGGCTCGCAGCGCACGATGCTTTCCCCGTCGAGGGTCAGCCGGAGCCGGAGAACCCCATGGGTCGCCGGGTGCTGCGGGCCGATGTTGAGCACCATGTCGGTCGTGGCGAATTCGCCGGCCCCGGCGCCGATGCCCACGGTCGCTTCCCGCGTCACATCACCGAGTCTGCCAGCCATCGGCCCGGATGCATGACGGTGCCGGCCGCCGAGGGCCTGTCGTTCGCACCCGCACACTCGGACGACATAGCCTGCCACGAGTGGACCAGGTCTTCGCACCGCCGGGCGAAGCATGGCAGCAGGTGTCACATCGGCTCGCCGAGCTGCGCCGCCGCCTGCTCATCGCATGGGCGGTAGCGCTGACGGTGCCTGCCGCCGTGATCGGCTGGTCGCTCGTCGGCTGGTGGTTTGCCGCGGCAGCAATGCTGGTCGCTGCCGTGGCGGTCGCCTGGGGGCTTTGGCTGATCGACCGGAACTGGCGTGCGTGGGGTTACGCCGAACGGGATGACGACCTACTGGTCAAGCGCGGGGTGCTGTTCCGCGAGCTCACCGTGGTGCCCTACGGGCGGATGCAGTTCGTCGACGTGAAGTCCGGCCCGCTGGAGCGCAGGTTCGGTCTCGCCACCGTCCAGTTGCACACGGCATCTCCGGCAACCGACGCCCGCATTCCCGGCTTGCCGCCGGACGAAGCCGCCCGGCTTCGCGACCGCCTCGCTGCGCTGGGTGAGGCCAGGGCGGCTGGGCTGTGAGCGACGAGACCGCCCGGGGACTCAGCGCCGCTGACCCGGCACCGTCGAATCGCAGCGAAGGTCGCCGGAGTGCCGCGGATCCGACGCCGGCGCATTTCCGCCGCCTCCATCCGCTGACCCCGATCCTGCGGGGGTGGGCGTGGCTTGCCGGCGCCGTGGCGTTTGGCAGCCAGGACCTGTTGTTTGGGGGTGGGCCGAGCCGGTTCTTGGTCATCCTCCCGGTCATCGCCATCGTGGGGTTTCTCGCCGGCCTGGCCAGCTGGTGGTTCACGCGTTATGGGATCGACGGCGACGCCTTGCGGATCGACTCCGGGATCTTCCAGCGCCGTTCCCGGCGGCTCCGGCTGGACCGGCTGCAGGCCGTCGACGTCGTACGCCCGCTCGCCGGCCGGTTGCTCGGGGTCTCCGAGCTCCGGCTCGAGGTGGCGGGGGGCTCCAGCACCGAAGCGCCGCTGGCCTACCTCGCCGCCGACGATGCAGTCCTGCTCCGGGCTGAGCTATTGGCCCGGGCTGCCGGGATCGACGCCGAGACCCCCGAAGCCCCCGAACGCGTTCTCCATGAGGTGTCCCCCGGGCGCCTGCTCGGTGCGACCGTGCTGTCGGGGACGTTCGTGATGGGCGTCATCCTGCTTGTCGCGCTGGGCGGAACCTTCACGATCTTCGGCCGTGAGATCGCCGCCGGAGTGCTGTCGTCCGCACTGCCCGGTGCTGTGGCCATCGGCCTTGCGTTGTGGAACCAGTTCGTCAAGAACTTCGGGTTCGTCCTGGCCGAGTCGCCGGATGGATTCCGCATTCGCAAGGGCCTGCTCGACACCAAGTCGCAAACAGTTCCCCCCGGGCGCATCCAAGGTGTCGCGTTGCGCCAACCGATGCTGTGGTGGCTGACAGGCTGGGTCCGCGTCGAAGTCGACGTCGCCGGCTATGGCGAATCGTCTGCCACGGATGGAAGCTCGAGCTCCACCCTGCTGCCGGTGGCCTCGTATGCCGACGCGGTGGACGTTCTGCGCGGCGCGCTCGCGGGCGCCGATCCGGCCGGGATCGCGCTGGATCCGGCGCCGCGCCGAGCCGCCTGGCTACGCCCAGTTGGCTGGCGCCGTCTCGCGTTCGGCGCGAACGACCAGGTCATTGTCGTCCGAGAGGGAGTCTTCTACCGGACGTTGACCGTCGTCCCCCATGCAAAGACGCAGAGCGTGCGTCTATCGCAGGGCCCGGTTCAGCGGCGGCTGGGGCTGGCGACTGTCCGCGTCGACACGACCCCAGGGCCTGTCGACGCGACTATCCGACACAGACCGCAGGAGCAGGCGCGCGGGATCGTCGAGGATCAGGCCATTCGATCGCGGTTGGCGAGGAAGGCCGACGTTCCCGAACAATGGATGTCGACCCATAACGACGGTGACGGCGCTACCGCCGCATCGATCGACCAGAACAGGAGCCGACGTGTTCCGCACAATGATGAAGAGCAAGATCCATCGAGCCACAGTGACCCACGCTGACCTGCACTATGTGGGGTCGCTGACGGTCGACGCCGACCTACTTGACGCCGCGGACCTATTGCCCGGCGAGCAGGTGGATGTCGTCGACGTGACGAACGGCGCCCGGCTGACGACGTACACCATCGCCGGAGAACGTGGCTCCGGTGTGATCGGCATCAACGGCGCTGCCGCGAGGCTGCTTTCTACCGGCGATCTCGTGATCGTCATCGGCTATGGGCTCGTCGATGATGCCGAGGCACGCACGCTTCACCCTCAGGTTGTTCATGTTGATGCCGACAACCGCATTGTTGCTGTCGGCTCTGACGCTGCGGAGCCCGTGCCGGGCTCGGTCGACCAGCTGCGCGGTGATCAGCTGGCCGTCGTCAGCTGAGCAATTTCGCGAGCGCGTCCGGCAGCGGTCGGCCGACGGCCTGGACCAGCCAACCGAACCCGCCGAGACCGGCCGGATCGAGCAACTCAACGGCCTGAGTCGCTTTCGAGAGCGCTCTCACATAGGACGGCGGATCGTCGACGGCCAATGATCGTGGTGGCAAGGTTGCGCCGAATCCCAGTGCCCGTAGCGCCCGGCGTTGGGTCGTCAACAGCGTGGCCGTCGCACCGGCCTCGATCCCGGCCGAGGCGCACGCATCGAGTGCAACGTGGGCGGTGATGTCGCAGGAACCGTCGGGAACCGGCGCGACCATCCGGCCCGCCCGATATCCGGCAAGGGTTCCGGTTGGTGGCCGGTCGGGTCGATGGTGCCAATAATCGATGGCGACGAGAACGCCTCGGCGGACCCGCCGGACCGCGCTGGCCCAAGCCTCGTCTCGTGGCCGACCAACCTCGGCCCGAACCCCTGGTTCAGCGTCATCCAGCGGCCACCAGTGGGCCAGCCAGGCTGCGTCGTCGCCTTTCGGCATCGCCCCAAGCTCCTCCATGCCGGATGTCGGGTCGACGTGGACGAGCCGGGCCTGCCCTGCGTGGTCGACTTCGGCAACCTCGACCGGCATGTCGTCGAGCCATTCGTTCGCGACTACCAGCACGTCTATGTGATCTCGAGACTGGTAAGGCGGTCCCACCGCTCCAGCAGTTTCGAGGTCACCGAAGTTGGAGGTCCACCGAATGGAGTCGGGCAGATCCGCAGGCCGGGACGACACATCGACACCGATCAGCTGCAGATCCGGCACGCGACGGTGCACCTCCCGCAGCAGTTCACCGCCGCCCGCCCCGAGATCCACCACGGTGCGGGCTGCGCACTCGCGAGCCAGCCTGGTCATGGCCTCGGCGAACAACGTCGAGGCGTGCACCGACGTCCGAAAGTGATCAACAGCTCGTTCGCGCCGGTAGAAGCCGTCGGCCCCGTAGAGCGCATGCGTCATGGCTTCGCGCCAGGTCGGCCACTGCACATGCCAACCGTAGGCGGCAGCCTTGTTAGCCTGAGCGGCCGAAGCAGCCCGGAAGAGGCGTGATCATGAGCGAGCCGCGTGGCCCGCATGTGGACGGCGGACCTCCCGATGGCGATGGCCGGCCCGCCCGCCTCGCGATCGGGGTCGTGGGCACCGGACGGGTGGGAGCAGTGCTCGGTGCGGCCTTGGCCAGGGCCGGCCACCATGTGGTCGCTGCGTACGCCGTTTCGGTCGCGAGCCGGCAGCGGGCGCGTGTATTGCTGCCCGATGTGCCGTTGGTCACGCCACACGAGGTGTTTGACGGGTCGGACCTGGTGGTTCTCGCAGTGCCCGATGATGTATTGCCCGCCCTGGTGGAAGGCCTCGTTGCGACCGGATCCGTCCGGGCCGGCCAGATCATCGCGCATACCAGTGGCCGCTACGGAACGGCCGTGCTCGAACCGGCAACGCGGGCGGGCGCGTTGCCGCTGGCGCTGCATCCGGCGATGACGTTCACCGGCACGGCCGTCGACCTCGAACGGCTGGCCGGGGCGACGTTCGGTGTCACCGCTCCAGAACCGCTCTGGCCGGTCGCTGAGGCATTGGTCGTGGAAATGGGTTCGGAGCCGGTGCGGATCGCAGAGGCGGATCGGACCCTGTATCACGCCGCACTCGCGCACGGCGCAAACCACCTGGTGACGCTCGTGAACGACGCGATGGACCTGCTTCGGGAGGCGGGTGTCGCGGAACCTGACCGGACTCTCTCCGCGCTGCTGTCCGCGGCGCTGGACAACGTCTTGCGCCAAGGCGACGCAGCACTCACCGGCCCGGTGGCGCGCGGTGACGCCGGAACCGTCGCAGGGCACGTCGCCGCGATCGAGGCGGCCGTGCCAGAGGCCGTCGCCGCATACGTCGCACTGGCTCGACGGACGGCAACCCGCGCGCTTGCCTCCGGCCGGCTGCGAGCGGCCGACGCCGAGCCGTTGCTCGACGCTCTCGGCTGCCGTCCCAGCCAGGACTGGGACGGCAACCGTTGAGTGACACGGCTCCCGTCATCGCCCGCAACCGGGTCGAACTTGCAGACACCCTCGGCGCTGTAGAGGCTGAGACCGCCGTCGTCATGACCATGGGCGCCCTGCACGACGGCCACATCGCCTTGATCCGAGCTGCCCGGCAGCGGGTGGGTACGGAGGGGGTCGTCACGGTGACGATCTTCGTCAACCCGCTTCAGTTCGGCGCCGACGAAGACCTGGGCCGGTATCCGCGCACCCTCGACAAGGACCTGGAGGTCAGCGCGGCCGAGGGAGTCGACGTCGTTTTCGCGCCCGAACGCGACGAGATGTACCCGGGTGACGGGCCGATGGTCACGATCGACCCCGGGAGGCTGGCGGCGGAGTTGGAAGGGTCTGTTCGGCCGACGCACTTCAGCGGGGTTCTCACGGTTGTCGCGAAGTTGCTCAACCTGACGGTCCCGACCTACGCGTTCTTCGGCGAGAAGGACTACCAGCAATTGGCGCTGATCCGCCGGATGGTTCGGGACTTGGAGATGCCGTTCGAGATCGTCGGAGTGCCGACAGTCCGGGAGCCCGACGGGCTTGCGCTGTCCAGCCGGAACCAGTACCTGAGCCCCGAGGAACGATCGACGGCGCTGGCGCTGTCGCGTGCTCTTACCGCTGGCGTTGAGGCGGCTCCGAAGGGAATGGCTGCAGTACTCGCGGCCGGCAGAACCGTCCTCGAGAGCGCGCACGACGTTCGGGTCGACTACTTCGTGCTACGTGATCCGGAGTTGGGTCAGGCGCCGGTGTCCGGCGAGGCGCGGCTGCTGATCGCGGGGCGGGTCGGCGCTACCCGATTGATCGACAACATGGCCCTGACCCTGCCCTGACCTCAATGGCGGTGGGCACGTGGCACGGTGAACCGTCGTGCTTCGAGCACGATCTGCACCATTGTGGAGCGGTTGGGCGTGCCAGGCATTGGTGGTCCTAGGGTTACCGCCGTGACCGATCTCCGCCTGCCGCGCCGGCTGTTGGCGCCGGAGCCGGGCTGGGTCGTGCAGGCCGATGTGGTGGTGGTCGGCAGCGGGATTGCGGGCCTGACGACGGCGCTCGAGGCACGGAAGGCCGGGCGGGTTCTGCTGGTCACGAAGACGTTCCTCGACGAGGGGTCGACGGTCTGGGCGCAGGGCGGTATTGCCGCTGCCCTCGACCCGGACGACAGCCCGGACCAACACTTCACCGACACCCTGGTCGCCGGAGTCGGTATCTGCGACGAGGACGCTGTGCGGGTGCTCGTGACCGAGGGTCCGCAGCGGGTGCGTGAGCTGGTCGAGATCGGTGCCAACTTCGAGCGCACTGCAGAGGGAGAGATCGCACTCACCCGCGAAGGCGGGCATGGCCGCGATCGCATCGCGCACGCCGGCGGTGACGCCACCGGTCGGGAGATCTCCCGGGCCTTGATCGAGGCGTTGCATGCGGTTCAAGAGGACCCGGCGATCGAGGTCGTGCAACACGCGCTTGTGATCGACGTCCTGACCGACGCAGATGGGCACGCGTGCGGGGTGAGCCTGCACGTCATCGGCGAAGGACAACGCGGCGGCGTGGGGGCTGCGCTCGGCCGGGCGGTGGTCCTCGCGACGGGCGGGCTGGGACAGGTCTACGCGTCGACGACGAACCCGCCGGTCGCGACCGGCGACGGCATCGCAGCTGCATTACGGGCTGGCGCCGAGGTGGCCGACCTGGAGTTCGTCCAGTTCCATCCGACGGTGATGTGGTTGGGCCGGTCGGCGCACGGGCAGCAGCCGCTGATCTCGGAGGCGCTCAGGGGAGAGGGCGCGGTCCTGCGCGATGTGGAGGGTCGCCGGTTCATGCTCGGCCGGCACCCGCTGGCCGAGCTGGCCCCGCGCGACGTCGTCGCCAAGGGTGTGATCACTGCGATGACGGAGACCGGGGCCGAGCATGTCTGGCTGGACGCCCGGCACCTGGGCAAGGACTTCCTGGAACAGCGTTTCCCGACCGTTGTCGCCCGCTGCCGTGAGTTCGGGTTCGATCCCGCGACCGCTCTTGTGCCCGTCGCCCCGGCCCAGCACTATGCCAGCGGGGGAGTTCGCACGGACCTACGCGGCCGGTCGTCGCTGCCAGGGCTGTACGCATGCGGCGAGGTCTCGTGTACGGGCGTGCACGGTGCCAATCGGTTGGCGTCGAACTCGTTGTTGGAGGGACTGGTGTTCGGGCATCGCATCGCGGCAGATCTCGCCGAGGGCATGCCGCCTCAGTCCGACCCCGGCGAGCGCCCGGGACCAGCCGGGTTGCTCGAACCGGACGCACGGCTGTTCATCCAGGGCGCGATGACCGCCGGCGCCGGTGTGGTGCGGACGGAGGCGTCGCTGGCGACGGCCGCTGCCTGCCTGACCGACCTGGCCACGGAGCGGCAGTCAGACGTACCCACAACCGAGGCGTGGGAGACGTCGAACCTGCACGACGTCGGTGCCACGCTGGTCCGGCACGCGACGCTCCGCGAAGAGACTCGGGGAGGCCACTGGCGTGAGGACTTCCCCGACCTCGACGACGGGCAATGGCGAGGCCATCTCGTCAGCGCGATGACCGATCAGGGAATCCTGCAGACCCGATTCGAGGAGATCATGTGAGCCTGCCTTCCGATCTCGCGAAGATGCTGGCCGAGGCGGGGCTCGAACCCGGGTACGTCGAGGACTTGGTCCGAGCCGCAGTCGAGGAGGATCTTGCGGGAGGCGTCGACCTCACCAGCGAGGCGACCGTGCTCGGTGACCAGCAGACAACAGGCGATCTCGTCGCGCGCGCCGGCGGGGTGGTCGCCGGTCTTGCGGTGGCCGAGGCGACGTTCGTCAGCACTTCCGACGGACCTCTGGATGTCGCACGAACGGTTGCCGACGGAGACATCGTCACCGCCGGTACCGTCCTGATGACCCTGACCGGACCGACCCGCGCGCTGCTGCTTGCCGAACGCACAGCACTGAACCTGCTGTGTCACCTGTCTGGCATCGCGACAGCCACCCGGCGCTGGGCGGACGCACTGGCCGGCACGCACGCGGTCGTCAGGGACACCCGCAAGACGACGCCACTGCTTCGTCCCTTGGAGAAGTACGCGGTCCGGTGCGGCGGAGGTGAGAACCACCGGATGTCGCTGTCCGATGCGGCGTTGATCAAGGACAACCACGTGATGGCGGCGGGTGGCATCACATCGGCTTACCAGGCGGTCACCAAGGCCTACCCGGACGTGCCGGTTGAGATCGAGGTGGACAGCGTCGAGGACGCTGTCGAAGCCGCGGCCGCCGGCGCGCAGCTCATCCTGCTGGACAACTTCACCCCACCCGAGGCTGCCCAGGCAGTGCAAGCGGTGGGCGGGAGGTCCAAGCTCGAGGTGAGTGGCGGCCTGACGATCTACGCCGCACGTGCGTACGGAGAAACGGGCGTGGACTACCTGGCCGTCGGGGCGATCACGCATTCCGCACCGGTGCTCGACATCGCATTCGACCTGCGTGAGGTGCGCTGATCGTGCTTCTCGCGATCGACGTGGGCAACACCCAGACTGTTCTCGGCCTGCTCGACGGCGAGCAGGTAACGGAGCACTGGCGGGTCGCGACCGACGCTCGCCGAACGGCCGACGAGTTCATGACGGTCCTGCGGGGGCTGCTCGCCGACGGTCCCGACGACCGGATCGACGGCATCGCCATCTGTTCAACGGTTCCCTCGGTGCTACATGAGATGCGTGAGATGGTGGCCCGGTACTTCGCCACCGTGCCCTCCGTTCTCGTGGAGCCCGGGGTCCGCACCGGCGTGCCGGTACTGATGGACAACCCGCGCGAGGTCGGCACCGACCGGATCGTGAACGCGCTCGCGGCCAAGCACCTGTACGGCGGGCTCTGCATCGTCGTCGATTTCGGCACCGCGACGACGTTCGACGTCGTCTCCGAGGCGGGGGAGTACGTCGGCGGCGCGATCGCTCCTGGTATCGGGGTGTCGCTGGACGCATTGGGCGACGCCGGTGCGCAACTACGCCGGGTCGAACTGATCCGGCCGCGGTCGGTGATCGCCAAGAACACCGTCGAGGCGTTGCAGTCCGGCGCGTTGTTCGGCTTCTCCGGCCAAGTAGACGGGATCGTCACCCGGATGGCGGCCGAACTCGGTCGTGCGTTGTCCGAGCTCACGGTGATCGCTACCGGCGGCCTGGCACCAGTGGTGATCGATGAGTGCGCGACGATCGACTACCACGAGCCGTGGCTCACCCTGGTCGGCCTGCGACTCGTCTACGACCGCAACGTTCCGGAGCCCTGACCGACGACCGCCACGGCGCGATGGCCGACGACGGTTTGGGCGTGGTCCCTTCAATCCGGCGGCATCGGTGACAACATGGCGAGGTGGCCGAGCTTGTCGGGGTTGAGCACGTTACGCAATGCCCATACTTGGCCGTCGGCGATGTCGAGCGACAACACGCTGACCAACCGACCTTTGCGGTCGAAGGATAGTGCGCCCGGCTGGCCGTTGACCTCTGTCGGCTGGAGACGCACGCCGAGTGACGCTGCCTGCCGGACCAGGCCCAGTACGAACCGAGCCACCTGAGTCCGGCCCCGCACCGGCCTGCGAACCGCCGGAGCCTTGCCACCCCCGTCTCCGTAGAACGCCACGTCGTCGGCGAGCATCCTTTCCAGGGCGGCGAGGTCGCCATCGGCGGATGCGGCGAAGAACCGACGGGCGAGCTCATCGCGTTGCGACCGCGAGCTCTCGAAACGGGGCCGACGCTCCACCACCCTCGCGGGGGCGCGTACCAGGATCTGCCGGCAGTTCTGCTCTGACTTGTCAACGATCGGGGCGATCTCGTCGAAGTCGTAGCCGAATACGTCGCGGAGCAAGAACACCGCCCGCTCGACTGGCGACAGCGTCTCCAGCAGCACCAGGAAGGCCATCGACAGGGTGTCGGTGACTTCCGCCCGGACTGCCGGGTCGGACTCGTCGCCGGTGGTGAGCAGCGGCTCTGGCAACCATGAGCCCACGTAGGCCTCCCTGCGCGCCCGTGCGGAGCGCAGATGATCGATGGCGAGCCTGGTCGTGACAGTGGTGGCAAATGCCTCGGGCGAGCGCACGTCTTCGGTGCCCCGCATACGCAGCCAGGCCTCCTGCACGATGTCCTCGGCCTCGCTGACCTGGCCGAGCATCCGGTAGGCAATCGAGAAATCAGCGGCCGCAGTTGGACGTGGCTCGAGGCAAGATCGGTCACCGTTCGATCCAAGCACCGCGCATGTCACAGCGTGTGCGGGGATTTCGTCGTACGGATGACGCGAGGAGACATGATGCGGATATTTGTTGCTGGAGCCACCGGTGCGTTGAGCCGCCGGTTGGTTCCGACGCTGGTGAGCGCCGGACATGAAGTCATCGGCACGACACGCAGCGCCGACAAGGCTGCGACTCTCGCCGAGAATGGTGCTGAACCGGTCGTCCTCGATGCCCTCGACCGAGACGCCGTGGTCAATGCCGTGACGAAGGCCAAACCGGATGTCGTCGTCCACGAACTGAGCGATCTGGCCCGACTGGGCAACCCGAGGAAGTTCGCCGAGGACTTCGCCCAGACCAACCGGTTGCGTACCAGGGGCCTGGACTACCTGCTGGCGGCGGCCCGGGCGGCCGATGCACACCAGTTCGTCGCACAGAGCTATGCGGGGTGGCCCAACGAACGCACCGGTGGTCGGGTCAAGACCGAGGACGACCCGCTTGACCCGAACCCGCCAGCGCCAGCCCGCGAGACCTTGGACGCGATCAGGTACCTGGAGAGCGTGGTTACGCAGGCGTCGGACCTCGAGGGCATCGTCTTACGGTATGGCACCTTCTACGGACCGGGCACTGGGCTGGCCGAGGGCGGAACCATGCTCGAGATGGTGCGTAAACGCCGGTTTCCGCTGGTCGGCGGAGGCACCGGGGTGTCGTCGTTCGTTCATATCGACGACGCCGCGTCGGCGACGCTTGCGGCGATCGAGCGCGCGAAGCCGGGAATCTACAACATCGTCGACGACGAGCCCGCCGCCGTCTCGGAATGGCTCCCATACCTGGCCCAAGTGATCGGCGCCGGGGCACCGATGCGGATGCCCGGCTGGCTCGCTCGACCGCTGCTCGGCGAGCAAGGGATCTCTATCATGACCGCAACTCGTGGCTCGTCCAACGCAAAGGCCAGGCGCGAACTCGGCTGGAAGTTGCAGCACCCGAGCTGGCGGGAGGGCTTTCGCACTGGCCTCGGTTGATCTGACGGGCGGTTACCCCGGCGGAGGGCTCGCCTCCATGAATTGCCAGCCAGCCTCTTCGACTGCGCGGTGAGCAGGCCCGCTCAGGGCGGAGAACGAGACCTCGAAGCCAGACCGCCGGCCGCGCTCGTTCAGCTCCCGCAGAAACGCGATCCCCGGCGGCCCGAGCGAGGTGACAGCATGCATGTCCACAACCGCATGGCTGAGCCCGTTCAGGCTCTCCAACTCCGCGACCTCCGCCACCGCCCCATGCAGCGGATCGATCATTTCCTCATCGATGTCGCCGGAGAGGAACACCACGATTTCCCTGGACCCACGGTCCACGACGCGCACCTCGCTCATCGCCCTCACCTCCGTAGCATGACTCTTGCACCATTGGGAACGATGCAACAAGCCGTCCCGGCGCCACACTCCGCGCCGCAGTCGATGGTGGTTGACCGTGGCGACCCCCCAAGCTCTTGGAGGTGCAGCGTGACGTTGGTGGCGGGCGTCGACAGCTCCACCCAGTCCTGCAAGGTGGTCGTTGTTGACGCCGAGTCTGGCAGCTTGATTCGCGAGGGCCGGGCAGCGCATCCGGACACGACCGAGGTGGATCCTGGGTACTGGTGGGACGCATGGCGCGCCGCCAGTGCCGGCCTGCTGGACGGGGTCGCAGCGATCGCCGTCGGAGGTCAGCAGCACGGGATGGTCACGCTCGACACTGCGGGCCAGGTGGTCCGTCCGGCGCTGTTGTGGAACGACACCCGGTCTGCCGGCGCGGCGGAGGATCTGGTTGCCGAACGAGGGGCCGAGGCCTGGGCGTCGGCCGTGGGCTCGGTGCCGTTGGCCAGCTTCACCGTGACCAAGCTGCGATGGCTGGCGCAGCACGAACCAGACCACGCGGAGCGAGTCGACACTGTCCTGCTCCCACACGACTGGCTGACCTGGCAGATTCTCGACCGCCCGAGCGAGCCGACGACGGACCGAGGTGACGCCTCGGGAACCGGTTATTGGTCGCCGCAAACAGGGGAGTATCGGCTTGACCTGTTGGAGCAGGCGTTTGGCCGGGCGGTGCGAGTGCCACGGGTTCTCGCACCAAGCGAACCGGCGGGTGTCACTGGGGACGGCGTTGTCGTTGCCGCGGGCACGGGGGACAACATGGGTGCGGCCCTAGGGCTGGGCCAAACCCTGGGCGACGTCGCTGTTTCTATTGGGACCAGTGGAGTGGTCTGCGCCGTGCACCCGCACGCCACCGCCGATCCGTCGGGAAATGTGGCCGGCTTCTGCGATGCGACGGGTCAGTTCTTGCCATTGGCTTGCACTCTCAACGCCGCGCGCGTTCTCTCGGCAACGGCGCAATTACTCGGCTGCGAGCTGCATGACCTCGATGAGCTGGCTCTCTCCGCGCCAGCGGGCGCGGACGGCCTCACCGTGTTGCCATACCTTGACGGTGAACGGACTCCCAATCTGCCCACCGCAACAGGCACCGTGTGCGGGTTGCGCCGGACCAATTCTGTTCCGGCGAATCTGGCCCGAGCTGCCGTTGAAGGACTGCTGTGCGGCCTCGCGGATGGTCTGGACGCCCTGCACGCCATTGGTGTCAATCCCCGGCACATCTTGCTGGTCGGGGGCGGAAGCCAGTCCGCGGCGGTTTTGGCGCTGGCGCCGGATGTCTTTGGTCTGCCCGTAGTGCGGCCAGAACCCGGCGAATACGTCGCCAGGGGGGCCGCCCGACAGGCTGCGTGGGCGCTATCCGGAGCCAGGGTGCCGCCCGACTGGCGATTGTCCGCCGGGTCCGCTCACGAGCCCTTCGACGTTGACACAGGCGCCGAGGTTCGCGCTCAATACAGTCGGCATCGACGCGCGGTCTTCGGAATTTAGACAACTCCCGCCCGGCGGCGATGCGCGCCTATCTGTATCCGCCGCTGAGACCGCAGAACGAGTGTCAAGGTCGCCCGCCCGCAGGGAGGAAGGCTCGATGCCCTGGTTCGACCTTCCCAAAAGTGAATACCGCTGACAACGAGATCGGCGCGGACAGGGAGATGATCGTCTGCCCTTCCGGTGTGCATGCCTTGCCGTTTGCCCATGCGCATTCGGTAGCACGTGCACGCTCGCTGCCAGCACGCGCCGGACCGCGGCCGCCCCGCCGGTCACCCCTAGGCTTGGCCTTCGTGATCGACCAAGCGATTGGGGCTGAACACGACGACCTGCCCGAGCAGATGCGGGTGCGTCGGCAGAAGCGCAGCGAGCTTCTCGAACGCGGACAAGCACCCTACGCGGCGGGTTTCCGGCGCACGCACACGCTGGCTGAGCTGCGAGCCGCGTACGCCGATCTCGAACTCGGCGCCTCCACCGGCGTGACCGTGTCGGTAGCCGGGCGGGTGATCCATCTCCGGAACACCGGGAAGCTCTGTTTTGCCCGGCTCCGCGAGGGAGGCGGCACAGAGTTGCAAGCGATGCTCTCGGTGGATCGGCTGGGCGAGAAGTCCCTGCGCGACTGGAAACATCTGGTCGACATCGGCGACCACGTCGGCATCGAGGGTGAGGTCGTTTCGAGTCGGCGCGGCGAGCTCTCCGTGCTGGCCGACAGGTGGACGGTCGTCTCCAAGGCGCTGCGCCCGCTGCCGGTCGCGCACAAGGCACTGTCCGACGAGACGAGGAGCCGGCAGCGATACGTCGACCTCATCGTCAACCCACACGCCCGCCAGATGGTGCACACCCGGGCGGCGGTACTTCGCTCTATACGCGAGACGCTGAATCGCAGAGGGTACGTCGAGGTCGAGACTCCCGTTCTGCAGTTGGTGCACGGCGGCGCCGCGGCTCGGCCTTTTCACACCAACCTCAATGCCTTCGACCTGGCGATGACCTTGCGCATAGCGCTGGAGCTGCATCTCAAACGGGCGGTCGTCGGTGGTGTCGAGAAGGTCTACGAGATCGGCCGGATCTTCCGGAACGAGGGCATCGACTCCGCGCACAGCGCCGAGTTCACGATGCTCGAGGTATATGAGGCCTACGGCGACTACGACACGATGGCGACACTGACCCGAAACCTGGTCATCGACGCCGCCCGGGCAACTGGTCACACCCTGATCCCGGACGGTAGCGGCGGAGAACTCGATCTGGAAGCCCCGTGGAAGCGTGTAACACTGCACCAAGCGGTGTCGAAGGCCGTCAGCGAAGAGGTGACGATCGACACCGACGTCAGCCGCCTCCGGGAGCTGGCCAGCAAGCACGACGTCCACGTCGACGAGGCCTGGGGGCACGGCGAGGTCGTGCTCGAGCTGTTCGAGAAGCTGGCCCAGCGGACAGTTCGAACGCCGACGTTCATCTGTGACTATCCGGAATCGGTTCGTCCCTTGGCCCGGCCACACCGCCTCGACTCCCGGTTGACCGAGGCTTGGGACCTGATCATCGCGGGGATCGAGCTGGCGCCGGCGTATTCGGAGCTGACCGATCCGGTCATCCAGCGGGATCGGCTGATTGCACAATCCGAGCGTGCGGCCCGAGGCGACCCGGAGGCCATGGCACTCGACGAGGACTTCCTGCGGGCGCTTGAGTACGGAATGCCGCCGACCGGCGGAATGGGCCTCGGGATCGACCGGCTGGTGATGCTGCTCACCGGCACCAGCATTCGTGACACCATTCTCTTTCCATTGGTCAAGCCAGAATGACGGAAAACGCAGCCGGCGGACCGGCGGCCGTGGACGTCCGAGCGGCACCTGAGTACGTCATCCGAAGAGCTCGAACTGCCGACGTGCGGGCGATCCGAAGGTTGGTCGACGCGTACTCTGCAGAACGCATTCTGTTGCCCAAGGAGATGGTCACGCTCTACGAAGATGTGCAGGAATTCTGGGTCGCGGCCGATCAGCACGACCAACTGCTGGGCTGCGGCGCCTTACACGTCATGTGGGAAGACCTCGCCGAGGTGCGCACTCTCGCGACCGACCCGACGCGCACAGGGCGCGGGGTGGGAACGGCACTGCTCAGCAGGCTTTTAGAGGTCGCCCGCGAGCTGGGCGTGCTGCGAGTCTTCTGCCTGACCTTCGAGGTCGAGTTCTTCGCCAGGTACGGGTTCGAGCCGATAGAAGGATCACCGGTGGAACCAGAGGTCTATGTTCAACTACTGCGCTCCTACGACGAGGGAGTAGCGGAGTTCCTCGACCTTGATCGAGTGCAGCCCAACACACTCGGAAACACCCGGATGCTGCTGTGCCTCTGAACCCGAACATAACGATTGTGGGCAAGCACTTCGGGGTGGTTGATTTTTTCGCTCAGGTCCGTCAGCATGACCCTGCAACCAGCCCTCAATTACCCCCGTAGGGGCCAGAAAGGAACGACCATGGCTCAGAAGGTCCAGGTCATTCTGGTCGACGACATCGACGGCGGCAAGGCCGAGGAAACGGTCAGCTTCTCCCTCGATGCTGTCAGTTATGAGCTCGACCTGTCCAAGAAGAACGCGGCGAAGTTCCGCGACACGCTCGCCCCGTACGTAGGTTCGGCACGAAAGACCGCGCGGCGCGGGCGCGGACGTGGGCCGGCGCGTGGCGGCCGGGGCTCGAACACTGCGGCAATCCGGCAATGGGCCCGCGACCAGGGCTTGAAGGTGTCCGACCGTGGACGGGTACCGGCAGACATCCTCGCCAAATACGATGCGGCCCAGGGCTGATCGAGAGTCTGGTCAGGGGGAACTGGGGGCAAGTGCTGTTCCGGCGGGCGGGCTGGAACAGCCTCTCTGCCGAGCTGGTTGACATGCCGGTGTGGCAGACGTGTCGAACCTGCCATAGGTGCTGCTAGTGACCGGCCCAGTGTTCTGACCCACGGCGGCGTAGACGTCGTCGCGGGCGTCGTGCGGCGTGTTCGGGCGACCTGACGACGAGGCCCAAACCGAACCGCACCCCGCCTACGCGCGTATTACGTGTGACGGAACGCGTGGAAGGAGGGCTGAATCCATGGTCCGGCGGTTGGCGGCGACGATGCTGGCGGTGGTAGCCGTCATCACGCTGAGTTCCTGCGGCGACGATGGCGACGACACGCAAGGCCCGGGTACCTCCGAAACCAGTGCACCAAATAACGGCTACTGACACCCGCCGGGGCTGTGGTGCGCTCGGGGGTACGTGGGGGCGGAGCCCCCGCGGGTGTGTGTGGCGCTCGGGGGTACGCGGGGGCGGAGCCCCCGGGGTGTGTGTGGCGCTTGGGGGTACGCGGGGGCGGAGCCCCCGCGGGTGTGTGTTCGCCTCTGGCGTACGCCGCCTCCGCGCGGAAGCTGGTCGGCTAAGCAGGTGTTGTGCAGCTGTGCGGCACTGGGGTTCGGTCGATGAGACGACCGCGTTGACGATGGGTTGGCGGGTTAGCATGCGAGTACGGGCGGACCGGGAGAGCCCCGGCACACCCAGACCGCTCGGTGAGGAGTGCTCCTGATGTTCGAGAGGTTTACCGACCGCGCGCGGCGCGTCGTCGTCCTGGCCCAGGAAGAAGCCAGGATGCTCAACCACAACTACATCGGCACCGAGCACATCCTGCTGGGGCTCATCCACGAAGGCGAAGGCGTGGCCGCCAAGGCGCTGGAGAGCCTCGGGATCTCACTGGAGGCTGTACGCCAGCAGGTCGAGGAGATCATCGGCCAGGGCCAGCAGGCGCCCAGTGGGCACATTCCGTTCACGCCCCGAGCCAAGAAGGTGCTCGAGCTCAGCCTGCGCGAGGCGTTGCAACTGGGCCACAACTACATCGGCACCGAGCACATCCTGCTCGGGCTCATCCGCGAAGGCGAAGGCGTCGCGGCGCAGGTGCTGGTCAAGCTCGGCGCCGACCTTAACCGGGTCCGTCAGCAGGTCATCCAACTGCTCTCCGGCTATCAGGGCGGCAAGGAAGCCGCCACCGCAGGCGCCGGCCCTCAAGGCGAAGCGCCGTCGACCTCGCTGGTGCTCGACCAGTTCGGTCGCAACCTGACTCAGGCCGCCCGCGAGGGCAAACTCGACCCGGTCATCGGGCGAGAGAAGGAAATCGAGCGGGTCATGCAAGTGCTGTCCCGCCGCACGAAGAACAACCCCGTTCTCATCGGCGAGCCGGGCGTAGGCAAGACCGCCGTCGTCGAGGGCCTGGCGCAGAACATCGTCAAGGGCGAGGTTCCGGAGACGCTGAAGGACCGCCAGCTCTATACCCTCGACCTCGGTGCGCTGGTCGCCGGTTCCCGCTACCGCGGCGACTTCGAAGAGCGGCTGAAGAAGGTCCTCAAGGAGATCCGCACCCGCGGCGACATCATCTTGTTCATCGACGAGTTGCACACCCTCGTCGGCGCCGGCGCGGCCGAGGGAGCCATCGACGCCGCGAGCATCCTCAAGCCCATGCTGGCCCGCGGCGAACTGCAGACCATCGGCGCGACGACGCTCGACGAATACCGCAAGCACGTCGAGAAGGACGCCGCGCTCGAACGCCGGTTCCAGCCGATCCAGGTCCAGGAGCCGACCCTCACGCACACCATCGAGATACTCAAGGGCCTGCGGGACCGCTACGAGGCACACCACCGGGTCTCCATCACCGACGCAGCGCTGGTCGCCGCGGCGCATCTCGCCGACCGCTACATCTCTGATCGGTTCCTGCCGGACAAGGCGATCGACCTCATTGACGAGGCCGGTTCCCGGTTACGTATCCGCCGGATGACCGCTCCGCCGGATCTACGCGAGTTCGACGAGCGGATCGCCGAGGTGCGCCGGGAGAAGGAATCCGCAATCGACGCGCAGGACTTCGAAAAGGCGGCCTCGCTGCGAGACCGTGAGAAGCAACTCATCGGGCAGAAGACGGAGCGCGAAAAGCAGTGGAAGGCAGGTGACCTCGACATCGTCGCCGAGGTCGACGACGAGTTGATCGCCGAAGTCCTCGCCTCGGCAACCGGCATCCCGGTGTTCAAGCTGACGGAGGAGGAGACCTCGCGTCTTCTGCACATGGAAGACGAGCTGCACAAGCGGATCATCGGCCAGCAGGACGCGATCGCCGCCCTGTCCAAGTCGATCCGCCGCACCCGGGCCGGCCTGAAAGACCCGAAGCGCCCGGGCGGCTCGTTCATCTTCGCCGGGCCGTCCGGCGTCGGGAAGACCGAGCTGTCCAAGGCCCTGTCGGAGTTCCTGTTCGGCGACGAGCATGCGCTGATCCAGCTGGACATGAGCGAGTACTCGGAGAAGCACACGGTCTCGCGGCTGTTCGGCTCACCGCCGGGCTACGTGGGCTACGAGGAGGGTGGCCAGCTCACCGAGAAGGTACGCCGTCGGCCATTCTCGGTCGTGCTGTTCGACGAGGTCGAGAAGGCGCACCCGGACATCTTCAACTCGCTGCTGCAGGTGCTCGAGGACGGCCGGCTGACCGACGCGCAGGGCCGGGTCGTCGACTTCAAGAACACCGTGATCATCATGACGACGAACCTCGGCACGCGCGACATCGCCAAGGGCGTCAACCTCGGCTTCTCGACCGGCGGAAATGCCGACGGCGACTACGACCGGATGAAGAACAAGGTCACCGACGAGCTCAAGCAGCATTTCCGGCCGGAGTTCCTCAACCGGGTCGACGACGTCATCGTCTTCCACCAGCTCACTCCGGAAGAGATCATCCGTATCGTCGACCTGATGATGACTCAGGTTGATATCCGGCTGCACGACAAGGACATGGGCCTCGAGTTGACCCAGGCGGCCAAGGAACTGCTGGCCGACCACGGGTTCGACCCGGTGCTGGGCGCGCGGCCGCTGCGTCGCACGATCCAGCGGGAGATCGAAGACGGCTTGTCGGAGAAGATCCTGTTCGGTGAGCTCAAGGCCGGTGAGATCGTCGTGGTCGACGTCGAGGGCGAGGGCAAGGATGCCGTCTTCACCTTCACCGGCAGCCCCAAGTCCGAGCTGCCCGACGTGGCAGTGGTCGAAGCGGCCGCGTCCGGCGGTGGCCGTCGAAGCGGCTCGAGCCGCAACGCCGGCTGATCTACACCCACGAAGTAATGAGGGGCGACGCAGCGTCGCCCCTCGTTTCACGTCGAGCAAAAAGCGTCAAAGGGTTGCGATTCATACTCGACAGATGGAACTGAACGCGCTCTGCGAGCGGTACGGGGACGGGTTCCTCGGTCAGCCGACCAATGCTGTCACCAGCGTTGCGTTCGTCGTGGCCGGCGCCGGCATCATGGTTGCCAGCCGTCGGAACAGGGGCGCCCGCGACAGACTCGCCCGCGACCGGCAGATGGTCGTCTTCGGGGCGCTCGTGACAGGGATCGGCGTGGGCTCGTTCGTTCAGCACGGGCCGCATCCGGACTGGCAGGCCTACGCGCACGATCTCCCTCTGGCGGCAGTCCTGGTGTTCGTCGCGACCGATGCGACATCCGATCTTCGCGGGCGTGAACTTCCCCTGGCGTGGCGGCTCGTCCCCGTAGTCGCGATGGTTCCGGTCGTGGCGTGGGGTGCGACGGCATCCTCGATCGTCCAGGCGGGGATGGCGGTCGCCGCCATCGGGCTGAATCTGGTGCGGGCTGCACGCCGTCCCGCGTTGCACAGGCCGCTGATCGCGGCGCTGGTAACCGTAGCCGCCGGCGCTCTGATGGGCGCGCTGGGTGATCGGACCTCGCTGTGCCGGGCCGACAGTGTCCTTCAAGGCCACGCCGTCTGGCACGTCCTGGCGGCGGCAGCCTTGTGGCGACTGGCGCCAGCGATCGGTGCGCGGCGCTGGTCATCAACGCCCGCCCGGTCGTCGCTGTCGGATGTCCGTTGGATGGAAGCGGCTCGGCGGCGCTGACTTGGGCGCTTGTCAGACCTGTCCGCAAACCCGCAGAGTGGAACCTGCCAACGCGGTGCCGGGGGTGGGGATGTCAGACGATCTCGCGGCCTACCGCGCCGCGAACGTGCTCTACGAGGCCGGCGATGCCGTCGGTGCCGCCCGCGAGCTCGAACCATTGATGGCCGAGGGGACGACACCGAAGTCGGTCCTCGAACTCGCCGGCCGCGCGTATTTCCGGTCGGCCCAGCTGCGCCGGGCCGAGGAGGCCTTCGTCCGGCTGGTCGAGCGGGACCCAAGTGATGCCTACGCCCGGTTCGCGCTCGGCCGGACATTGGAGCGCCAGAGCCGGCGAGCTGAGGCGGCAGCGTGTTATCGCCTTGCCGCCGCGATGGATCCCAAGGCCGACTATTTGCAGGCGCTCGAACGGGTAACGGCGGGCACCCGGCAGGGACACTCCAGGCCCGGGTAGCCGAATCTGCCCTTCGCCTAGAAGACGTCCAGAGCGGGTGGCATTATCGGCTTGATCGTGCGTAGCTTCGCCCAGCGGGACGTGCCGAGTGAGCAATGGGCAGCCAGACCTGCACGGGGAAACGCTGGATGCCGCGGAGGCGACCCCGTTACTGCGCATGCTTGACGACGCCTCATGCCCAATCCGCATCGCGGCCTTTGAGGCATTGACGCGGTTGCCACTGGCAACCGCGAGTTGGCGGGTGATTGCCCGGTACGCCTCCTGGGCGTTGGAAGAAAGCGACGCCGAACCAGAGCGGCTCGCCGTTGTCGACGGAATCCCGTGGATACCAGTGCGCTCGACCCGACAGTTGGTGGCGCGGCTGGCAAGTGAAGCCGAAGGCGAGGTCGCGGTGCGAGCCGCCCGGGCCCTGGCCACAATCGCAGCGCCGAACTCGCCGGACGGCGAGCGGGAATCGTCGGACGTAGAGTCCGAGGGAACACAGTTACACCCGAGTTGGCTGAGGGCTGCAGCACCCGGTTTCTCGTCCGCTTCGACCGCCGAACGCGAAGCGGCGGCCGCACTGCTGGCCGAGAGTGGACTGCCCGCGAGCATTGGTTCGACGTGGATACGGGAAACCCAGTACAGGTTGCTCAGGCAGCAGCACGTGCTGGATCAAATAGAGCAACGAGGACTGGCCGGTGCGGCAGTCGTCGAGCTCTTCGAGCGCTCCGATCTTGACTTCGACATCGGCCTCGGCAATGACACGGCGTACTGGGTGTGGCAAATGCAGGGCAGTTTCCAGCCGCATCTCGATGGGCTATTTGGGCTGTACAAACGCTGCGCGGAGCGCATATGGGCGCAGTGGCGCAATTACCGGCTCATCGGAGATTCGGGTGGGTGAGTCGTCCGGCGGCGAGGATCATCCGGAGTCGGTAGTTGGCCGGGTTGCAGAAGCCGCGGGCGATGCGGCGGTGCAGCTCGATGATCCCGTTGACGGCTTCGGTTCCGCGTTGTTG
>JBKPAG010000007.1:0-196604 GCA_046726315.1 Actinomycetota bacterium
AGGTGGATGACACCGCCCTCGACGGCAACACTGGACATGGCGGCCGGCTCCTTCCGTAGGTGGCACCTTCCGCCTCAGGGTGGATGACCCACGCGAGATGCGGAACGGGGCCGGCCGTTCCATGCTGACTGAAAACCCGACGCGACTGGGCCCTCGTGCCCGGCACCGGCAAACGCCCCCTCGTCGCACCCGACGACCCCCGACATCCGGCCCACCAGAAGGCGAGAACGGACTGCCCATCCGGGACCGGCCGAGACCGACCTTCGGGCCAAGACCGACCTTCCGGCGGCGATCAGTGCAGCGGCAGCCTCCGGCAACGACCCCGGCAGACGCGTCGAGCTGCGGCCACGGGATACCAGCCAGATCTGTTCGCAGAACCACAGCCGCCGTAGCGTCAGGCGCTCTCCGTACGTCGCGGACAGGAGAAGCCAACGTCAGGAGCCGCTCCGAAGCGAGAACCATCACACCATCAGGCCGCCCGCTACCCGTGGACAGTGGGGCATTGAGGTCGACGCGCCCGCCGGCTAGACCGTGGACAGTGGGGCATAGAGGTCAACGCGTACGCCGTCTGGATCACGGACGGTGGCATAGCGCTGGCCCCATGGCGCGTCGAACGGTGCGATATGAGAACCCTCACCAAGGGTCGCCAACGTGTCGTGGAGCCGGTCGACCTCAGCCGGGGAGGCACAGCGGACTGCGAGAGTGAGCCGTCCGGCGCTCGACCCCGACCAGGTGTCTTCGGAGAATGACTTCATCACCGCCTCGGTGTCGATCATCAGGCGGACCCCGCCGAGGTCACACTCGAGGTGGCCGTCGTCGGTGGTGTGAGGATCCGGCAGCGCGCACCCGGCAGTCCGATAGAAGGTCACCGTGCGACCCAGGTCAGATGCGATGAGGCCAATGGCGTCGATTCGAGGTGTGGCGTTCACATCGGCCAGGTTAGACCGGACCCACGACAGCGACGGCTGATCGGACTCACGAATAGGCTAGGTTAGCCAAACCTAAGTACGATGCCAGCGTCATCATGCGATTTGTCCCGGAGATCCATCCATGCGCTCCCGTCGGCTTCCGGCCGCTGTGATCATCACCGCTCTCGCGCTTACCGCCGCTGCCTGTGGGGGGGACGCAGCTGGCGATGAAGCCGTGGACGAGTCGAAGCTGGTCGTCTACTCGGGTCGCCAAGAAGCCCTGGCACAGCCAGTCGTCGACGACTTCCAGGCCGAGACCGGCATCGAGGTGTCGGTTCGTTACGGCAACACCGCCCAACTCGCGGCACAGATCATCGAGGAGGGCGACCGCACCAAGGCCGACGTCTACTTCTCCCAGGACGCCGGAGCTCTCGGTGCGCTGACCAAGGAAGAGATGCTTGCCGAGCTACCCGCCGATGTGCTCGATCTCGTCGACCCCCGCTATCGGGCGGACGATGGCACCTGGATTGGTACCAGCGCCCGGGCAAGGGTCATCGTGTACGACCCGAAACAGTTGACCGAAGCCGAGGTACCCGACAGCGTGTTCGCGCTGACCGAACCGCAGTGGAAGGGCAAGGTCGGGATCTCACCGAGCAACGCATCGTTCGAAGCGTTTGTGACGGCCATGCGGGTGTTGTATGGCGAGGACAAGGCGCGCGAGTGGTTGGAGGGGATGGCCGCCAACGACGTTCAGCTCTTCGACAACAACGTCCTCATCTTGAATGCCGCAGAAGATGGCGTGATCGCGCTCGGGCTGATCAACCATTACTACTGGTACGAGCAGGTGGCCGAGGAGGGCCTGGAGGCGGTGCCGGCGCGGCTGAAGTTCCTCCCCGGCGGCGATCCCGGTGCCCTCGTGAACGTTGCGGGAGTCGGCGTGCTGGCGGCGACCGACAGAGCAGACGATGCACTCAGGTTCGTCCGCCACTTGCTCGGTGAGGATGCCCAGACCCACTTCGCCCAAGACACCAAGGAGTACCCCCTGATCGACGGCATTGCGCCGGCCGAGGGGCTGCCGCCCTTGAACAGCCTGCAGTCGCCTGAGATCGACCTGTCCGATCTCGACACCCTGGAAGAGACCCTGAGGATGATCGAGGAGGCCGGGCTGACCTGATGGCCGCGCCGACCGAGTGGCGAGTCACCGATATTCCGACCGGGCGCCGTGCCCGCTCGCGCCTGCCCGCCGTGCTCGTTGTACCGGCGGTCATCGCCGCCGCCGTGGCTGTGCTGCCGCTGGCCTACCTGGTGGTGAGATCGCTCGACTCCGGAATCGGCGAACTGGCTGCTGTGCTCTGGCGGGAGCGGACGGTCCGGCTGACCGTGCGCAGCCTTGGCCTGGCCGCCGTCGTCACAGGCGCGTGCCTGGTCGTGGGCGTGTTCCTCGCCTGGCTGACGACCCGAACTACGCTGCCCGGCCGGCGTGGGTGGGCGGTGGTGGCCGCTCTCCCGCTCGCGATCCCGTCGTACGTCGCCGCCTACGCGTGGGTCGCGGCGTTTCCGCGCATCCCCCCGTTCCTGGGGTCGGTACTCGTACTGACGTTGTGCTGCTACCCCTACGTCATGTTGCCCGTGGCGGGAACGCTGCTCCGGACGGATCCGGCCCTGGAGGAGGTCGCGCGGTCACTTGGGCGTGGCCAGTTCGCGACGTTCCTGACAGTGACGCTGCGCCAGGTGCGGCCCGCCGCCGCGGTGGGAGGCCTCCTGGTCGCGCTGTACGTTCTGTCCGACTTTGGCGCCGTGGCCATCCTGCGCTTCGACGTGTTCACCCGGGTGATCTACACGTCTTACCGGTCCAGCTTCGACGGAACCGCCGCGGCGGCGCTCGGGCTGGTGCTCGTCGCCATCACGATGATCATCGTGTGGGCCGAGGGCCGTAGCCGGGGCAGTGCCGCCCAAGCCAAGGTCGGCAGCGGTGCTCCTCGCGCGCACCGGCCCGTCACCTTGGGCCCGACCGGCACGATCACCGGCCTGGTCAGCGTGATCGTGGTGATTGCTCTCGCGCTTGGCTTCCCGTTGGGGAGCCTCGCGTACTGGCTCGGGCAGGGCGGCACCGCCGATCTTGATGCCTCGGCGCTCGGGCGCGCCGCCGTCTCGACTGTCACCGTCGCCGCGCTGGGGGCCGCACTGACGACCGCCCTCGCGATCCCGGTCGGGATCCTGGCGGCGCGCTACCGCTCGCGACGTGTCCGCGCACTCGAGCAGGCCTCATACGCCGGTCACGCCCTGCCCGGAATTGTCGTCGGTCTGTCGTTGGTCTTCTTCGGCGTTCGGTACGCATATCCGATCTACCAACGCACGCCGTTGCTGGTGTTGGCGTACGCCGTGTTGTTCCTGCCGGCTGCCGTGGGCGCCGTGCGGGCGTCGGTGGCCCAATCGCCTCCGGTTCTCGAGGAGGTTGGGCGTTCCCTGGGACGGAGCCCGGTTAGCGTGCTGCGTGACGTGACACTGCCGCTGGCGGGTCCCGGTATCGCTGCTGGAGTCGCGCTGGTGTTTCTGACCTGCATGAAGGAGCTGCCCGCGACCCTGATGCTTCGCCCGACCGGTCTCGACACGCTGGCGACCGAGCTCTGGACCGAAACGGAGGTCGGTGCCTACGCGGCCGCTGCTCCCTACGCCAGCCTGCTCGTGCTGCTCGCAGCGCTGCCCACCTTCCTGCTCGGACACCGCCGTCGGTCGGGGACACTGGTGGCGCCGGAGGGAGGGTCGTGAGCGAGCTCGTCATCAGCGGACTGGACAAGTCGTTCGGCGGTGTGCGTGTCCTCCGGGGGATCGACCTCCTCGTCCCCACGGGGAAGCTTGCTGCCGTGCTCGGGCCGTCGGGGTGCGGCAAGACCACGCTGCTCCGGGTCGTCGCTGGCTTCGAGTCAGCGGACCACGGAACAATCCTGATCGACGGGATCCAGGTCGCCGGTCCACACCTGCACGTGCCACCCGAGCGCCGCCGGGTCGGTGTCGTGCCACAGGAGGGGGCTCTATTCCCCCATTTGACCGTTGCCGGCAATGTGGGCTTCGGCCTCTCTCGAATCCAGCGGCGCGCTGGCCGAATCGACGAGCTCCTGGCGCTCGTGGGGCTCGGCGGCTTCGGGCAACGGATGCCCAACGAACTGTCCGGAGGTCAGCAACAGCGCGTGGCCCTCGCTCGCGCGCTGGCGCCGGAGCCCGCGCTGGTCCTGTTGGACGAGCCGTTCAGCGCGCTTGACACGGGGCTGCGGGCTGCCGTGCGCGATGACGTCCGATCGGCACTGGGGACCGCCGGCGCAACAGCCGTCCTGGTGACTCATGACCAAGAAGAGGCGCTGTCGATGGCCGATCTGGTCGCGGTCATGTGGGACGGGCGCATCGCGCAGGCTGCTCCGCCTGGCGAGCTGTACACGACGCCGGCCGACATCGAGGTCGCCACCTTCGTGGGTGACGCCGTCGTCCTCGAGGCGGTGGCGACGGCAACCGGCGTCGACAGTCCGCTGGGGCGGCTCCACCTGCAGGACGCCGCCGCGCGTGGGCCTGGTCGCATCGTCGTGCGGCCGGAGCAGGTGGTGCTCGAACAGCCGGATGGCGAGGGCGCCATCGTCGGGACGGTGGTCGGAACCGTCTTCTATGGACACGACGCCCTTGTCCGGCTCTCCGTCGCCGTCCCGGGCGGATCGGTCCCGGTTTCGGCGCGCTGCCAGGGGGTTCCCGCTGGGCTAGAGGTGGGCGGTTCCGTCGGCGTGCGGGTCGTCGGTCCCGTGACCTTCTTTCCCAGTCGGCTGGGGGGATGCGGGGGCGATGCCCCCGCAGGCGCATGAAGCAGCGCTCGGCAGGACACGGTTTGCTCACAGGCCTGCCGAATACTGTCTTGGCGAAGGCAGCATTGACACTAGGTGTTCGCCGGGCAGGAAAGGGGTCGGTGGATGGACGCCAGTGATTCGCTCACCGGCCGCTTGCTCGTGGCCACACCCCTGCTGCGCGACCCGAACTTCGACCGGGCGGTGGTTCTGGTGCTCTCGCACGACGAGGACGGCGCGCTGGGCGTGGTCGTCAACCGGCCGACGACCGTGCCGGTGACCGACATCCTGCCGAGCTGGCAACCCGTGGTCACCGAGCCGGGCGTGGTGTTCCAGGGCGGACCGGTCAGCCTCGACAGCGCGCTGGGGTTAGTGGCGATGGTCGACGGCGTGGAGCCGCTGGGCGTTCGCCGGGTCAGTGGCCGGGTGGGCGTGGTGGACCTCGACACCCCTCCCGAGGTCGTCCTGCCGGGTGTGGTCGCCATGCGGGTTTTCGCTGGCTATGCCGGATGGTCGCCGGAGCAGCTGGAGAACGAGATTGCCGAAGGTTCGTGGTACGTCGTCGAATCAGAGGTCGGCGATGCCTTCAGCGGCGAGGCAGACGAGCTCTGGAGGGCCGTGTTGCGCCGGCAGGACGGCCCGCTGGCTTTGATGGCGACCTTCCCTGCGGATCCATCACTTAACTAGCCAGGCACGTCGGCGTGCAGACGTCCCGGCCGGCCCGGGTGTTCCTCCTGGGCATGATGGGAAGCGGCAAGTCGGCCGTGGGTGCTGCGCTCGCCCGCCGCCTGGGGTGGCGGTATCGCGACAACGACCAGCAGTTGCACATCGATGCTGGTGCGCCCGTCGACGCAGTGGCCGCCGCGGTCGGTCGCGGACGGCTGCACGAGCTCGAGGCCGAGCAGGCGGCTCTTGCTGCACGCGAACCGCCGCCGCTCGTCGCCGGCCTGGCCGCGAGCGTCGTCGAGCGCAGGGAGTTGTGGCCGATCTTGCGCGCTGCAGGATGGTGCATCTACCTGCGCGCGACAGTGGCCACCTTGGTCGACCGGGTCGGAACCGGCGAAGGTCGGCCGTGGCTCGAGTCGGACCAAGCCGGGTTCATCAAGGCCACGCTTGTCCTGCGCGACCCTTTGTACCTGGGACTGGCCCACCTGGTGGTCGACGTCGACGACCTGGACCCTGGTCAGATCAGCGACTCGATCGTGAATGAATTGCACCTAGCGGCGCAGGAATAAGGGCTACTACTCGCTGCCGCCGCTCTTCAGGCTCTCCCAGATCTTCTTGCACTCTGGACAGACGGGATACCGCTCCGGATCCCGGCTGGGCACCCAGACCTTTCCACACAGCGCGACGACCGGCGTGCCGTCGACCATGGCGTCCATGAGCTTGTTCTTGGGGACGTAGTGCGAGAACCGCTCGTGGTCGCCGTCGTCGGTGCGTGGATCGCGACGGGTGCGAGTGTCCTCGACGGTCTGGCTGCCGGGGCTGAGCTTCGTCGTCACAGCCTGCCAGTCTACGTGCGATCGGGGAGGATGTGTGGATGGCAGCGGCGGGGGAGCCGGTGGTGAGCATCCTCAACCATGCCCAACGCCGCCTGACCCTCGGAATCGTGGCGACCATCGCCTTCATCGCATTCGAGGCCATGGCCGTCGCGACGGCCATGCCCAAGGCCGTCCCTGATCTTGGCGGCATGCGCGTCTACGCATTGGCCTTCTCGGCGTACTTCACAACGAGCCTGTTCGGCCTCGTACTCGCCGGTGAGATCTGTGACCGGCGAGGGCCACAGCTCCCGCTGGTCTCCGGCACAGCGTCGTTCACCGCTGGCCTGCTACTGGCCGGCACCGCGCAGTCGATGGCGCCGTTCGTCCTGGGCCGGGCCGTCCAGGGGCTGGGCGGCGGGATCGTCATCGTCGCCATCTACGTGCTGGTCGGACGCGCGTATGACGACGCCCTGCGGCCGCGCATGTTCGCCGCCGTTTCTGCTGCTTGGGTGGTGCCCTCCATCGTCGGCCCACTCGTCGCCGGCTTCCTCGCCGACCAGCTCAGCTGGCGGCTGGTGTTTCTCGGCATCGCCCCGCTGGCCATCGTGCCAGTGCTCATCGCGCTGCCCTCCGTTGCGCAGTACGACGGACCACCGCCTGCCGGTCCGACGGTGCGGCCCGGGCGAAAGCGGCTCGCACTGGCCGCCGCCGTGGGAATGGGGCTGCTTCAAGTCGCCGGGATGCAGGCCGACGGTGCCGCGCTGGGCCTTGCAGTCGCAGCGGTGATCATGTTGGTTCCCAGCGTCCCCAGATTGCTGCCGGCCGGCACTCTGGTCTTCCGCCGCGGTCTACCGTCTGTCGTCGCGATGCGTGGAGTCCTGGCCGGAGCGTTCTTCGGCGCAGAAGCATTTCTGCCCCTGATGCTGGTGCAGCAACGCGGACTGTCCACCACGGTGGCAGGCCTGTCGCTGACCGGTGGCGCCCTGGGGTGGGCCGGCGGCTCCTGGTTCCAGGGTCGGCCCGGACTGCAGGTGGCCAGGCCGAAACTGGTCCGTCGCGGTGCGGTGCTGGTTGCGACGGGGATCATCGGGCTGGGCTGCGTGCTGATCCCTGGCGTCCCGGTGGTGTTAGCCGGGCTGTCGTGGATCGTCGGCGCGACCGGTATGGGGCTGGCCTTGGCAAGCGTCGGTGTCCTGCTTTTCGAGCTCTCCCCGGTTGCGGACCAGGGCGCGAACTCGGCGTCGCTACAGCTATCCGACGCGTTGTTCTCGGTGGTTTTCATCGGGCTGGCCGGTGTCATCTTCGGCCTGTCCCACGATCCAGTCGGTGATACCAGGCCGGTCGTCTTCGCGCAGATCCTGTCGGTGATGGCCGCCCTGGCACTGTTCGGAGCGTGGGCGGCGGGGCGGATCAGGCCACCGGGAATCACCGCAGCCCTCTGAGCGTTCCCCACCGTGCCCCTGTGTTCCCCAAATTGCGTTCCTCAGGAGAAGCCTGCCCCCATGGCCACAGTGACCATGACCATCGCCAACCACGACGAGACCGTCAGCGACGGCACAGCCTTCATCGACTTCTGGGCCGAGTGGTGCGGCCCGTGCAAACGCTTTGCGCCGATATTCGAGCAGGCGTCGGAGCGTTATCCCGAGATCACTTTCGCGAAGGTCGACACCGAGGACCAGCGCGAGCTTGCGGCCAGGTACGGGGTGACATCCATACCGACGCTCGTCATCTACAGGGACGGCATTCCGGTGTTCAGCCAGCCAGGCGCGCTGCCGGCCGCGGTGCTCGACGATCTCGTCAGCCAGGTCCGTGCGTTGAACATGGCCGATGTGCGGGCGACCTATGCGGTCCAGCTCGCCGAGCAGGGCCGCTAGGCAATTCGCGATCTTGGGCCGCCCACGCCGCTGGAGTGCCATACCCGTCTCAAGATCACGTGAAGGATGCGGCCTCAACTAGGCTCACGCCGTGGCGGCCGAGACTTCGCAGACCCTCGACCGCGGTCTACGCCTGCTCACCCTGTTGGCCGAGGCCTTCGGGTCGGTCAGTGTCACCGAGGCGGCAACAACCCTCGGCGTGAGCCGCACGGTCGTCTATCGGCTCGCAGCGACCCTCGAGCAGCACGGGCTGGTTCGGCGCTCTGCCGACGGCCGGCTGGCACTGGGCTTCGCGGTCCTCGGCCTGGCCGCGAAGGTGCATCCGCTGCTCCGCCAAGCGGCACTGCCTGCCCTGCGAGCGCTCGCTGAGGACGTCGGTGCCACGGCGCACCTGACCGTGGCCGATGGCGGCGAGGCGCTGGCGGTCGCCGTCGTCGAGCCGAGTTGGACGTCCTTGCACGTCGCCTATCGGGTCGGATCCCGGCATGACCTGCGTCGTGGCGCCGCCGGGCGCGCAATCCTGGCCGGCCGCGCCGGAGACGTCTCCTACGTATCGAGCGAAGGCGAGCTGCAGCCCGGTGCATCCGGCGTCGCTGCGGCGGTGACCGGCGTGCCGAGCGTCGAGGCGAGCGTGGGAGTGGTCGCCCTGACCGGCCTCGATCCAGAGGGCGTGGGGCCACGAGTCATGCAGGCGGCAGCCGAAGTCGCTCGGCGGCTCAGGTAGGGATTGGAGTCTGCGGGCGAGGCCCCTGCAGGTGGGGGTGTGCGGGGGCTTCGCCCCGCAGGTGGGGGTATGCGGGGGCTTCGCCCCCGAAGGTCAGCCGATGGTGACGGTCACCGGCTCGGACTCGAGCGGCTCATCCCCAACCTGGCCCACGACCCGGAACCGGTTCTGCCCGGTGCGACCGGTGACGACATACGTGCTGAACGTGCCGTTGTCGTCGGTAGTTACGGTGACGGGGTCGTCAGCGTCGGGGAAAGCGCCCCACTCACCACCGTCGAGGCTGCGCTCGACGATCAGCTTAACCCCGCCGACCGGTGGCTCGAGCTGACCGGTCATGTCGATCTGCTCGCTCGGGCTGACGCTCGTTTGTTCCGCGGACAGGCTGATCGAGTTGGCGGGAGGGGTCTCCGTTGGGGCCGCGCTGGACGAGGCAGTTGGCGGTGAGGCAGCGCCGGCTCCGACGCCAAGACTGCCGACGATGGCCCCTCCACCGAAACCGAATACGAGGGCGGCGACGAGAACGGCCGTGGCAGTGACGGGCGACGCGTGAGTGGACATCGCCGCCCATTCAACCCGCTCGTACCGGCCGGCTGGCGGGTGGGTAGCGGCCCGTTGTGCCGGCTGCTGCCGCCACCAATGGCAGCACGCGAGGCCCGACCACGGTCGAAAGCGCGATCAGCGTCGAGGTGCGCACGATGTCGGCGTCACTGACCAGGTCATCGATGACACGCTGGAGGTCGTCGTTGTCGCGTGCGACGATCCGGCACAGCAAGTCACCTGGGCCGGTGATCGTATGCACCTCGATCACCTCCGGAATGCGGGCGAGGTGCTTGGCGACCGATGCACGTCCGCCTTGGCTGATTTCGAGGGTCGCGAAGGCGGTCACCCGGTATCCCAAGGCGGCTGGGTCGATGCTCGGCGCGAGTGAGCGGACTACTCCGGTGGCGGTCAGCTTGTCCAGCCGCGCCTGCACGGTGCCCCGGGCGACACCCAGCCGCCGCGACGCCTCCAGTATCCCGACTCGTGGCTCGTCGGTGAGCAGCTGCAGGATGCGTGCGTCGAGCTGGTCGACCATCGCAGCCTCCTCGGCCTCAGACTGGTCAGGTTGACCAGCGATCCGGGTGTCATGGTGCTCAGAACGTACACCATGCTCAACAATACATACCCGCCTTGCCCAGCAACCTCGACGGAAGGCACAGTCCATCCACAGACTGCCGAGCGGCCGACGCTGCCGATCATGGGAGGCCAGCGGTGACCACAGACACGACCCCTGTCATTGGGCTCACGCCCGAGGAGCGCGACGCCGACCTCGACGTGGAGCAACTCAAGCAGCTCGTCGGGCTGGTGGAGTACGACCAGAGCCGGGATCCGTTCCCCGTCACCGCCATGGACGCGGTCGTGTTCGTGGTCGGCAATGCCACCCAGTCGACGCACTTCTACCAGTCGGCGTTCGGCATGGAGCTGGTGGCGTATGCCGGTCCCGAAACCGGCACCCGTGGCCACAAGTCATTCGTGCTCAAGAGCGGTTCGGCGCGCTTTGTCATCATGGGCGGCGTCGCACCGGACAGTCCGCTGTTGGATCATCACCGGCGACATGGCGACGGCGTCGTCGATCTGGCGTTAGAGGTGCCAGATGTCGACCGGTGCATCGCGCACGCACGGGAGCAGGGTGCAACGATCTTGGTCGAGCCGCACGATGAGTCCGATGAGAACGGCACGGTGCGGGTCGCGGCCATCGCCGCGTACGGAGACACGCGGCATACCCTGGTCGACCGCTCGCGCTACGACGGGCCATATCTGCCCGGGTACGTCGCCCGCGCTTCGACGTACCGCAAGCGGTCGGGCGCGCCGAAACGGCTGTTCCAGGCCGTCGACCACTGCGTCGGCAATGTGGAGCTCGGCCGCATGGACGAGTGGGTGGCCTTCTACAACCGAGTCATGAACTTCGTCAACATGGCCGAGTTCATTGGGGACGACATCGCGACCGATTACTCCGCGTTGATGTCCAAGGTGGTCGCCAACGGTAACCACCGGGTCAAGTTCCCGCTCAACGAGCCCGCGATCGCGAAGCGGAAGTCGCAGATCGACGAGTACCTCGAGTTCTACGGATCAGCAGGCTGTCAGCACATCGCCCTCGCGACCGGCGACATCCTGCGAGCCGTCGACGTCATGCGGGCCGAGGGAGTCGAGTTCCTCGACACCCCGGACACGTACTACGACGACCCGCAGCTGCGGGCGCGCATCGGAATGGTGCGGGTGCCGGTGGAGGAGCTGAAACAGCGCGGAATCCTGGTGGACCGTGACGAAGACGGCTACCTGCTGCAGATCTTCACCAAGCCCATCGGTGACCGCCCAACCGTGTTCTTCGAGTTGATCGAGCGACACGGGTCGTTGGGCTTCGGGAAGGGCAACTTCAGGGCCCTGTTCGAGTCCATCGAGCGTGAGCAGGAGCTGCGCGGCAACTTGTGACCAGCGAGCGGGCGCCAGACTGGCCCTGCCGCCTTGGCGGACTTACCGTGCAGGCATGGGTCTGGGTTTGCTTGCCGAACTGCGGGCAGGCCTCCCGGCCGAGGTCGTCGTCGACGATCCGGACCGGATGGAGTCTTACCGCTACGACCGGGCGCTGTTCTGCCCGGCCGGGATGCCGGCGGGCGTGGTCGTAGCCCGGGAGCGCAAGCACGTCGAGCACACCCTGCGAACCGCGTCGCGCCTGCGGGTACCGGTTGTGGCGCAGGGCGCTCGCAGTGGCCTGTCCGGTGCCGCCAATGCGGTCGAGGGCGGCATTGTCCTGTCACTCGAGCGGATGGACCGGATCGTGGAGATCGACGTCGCCAACCGGATTGCGGTCGTCGAGCCGGGCGTCTACAACGCCACGTTCTCGCGAGCGGTCGCGGAGCACGGCCTGTTCTACCCGCCCGACCCGTCGAGTTGGGAGTTCTGTTCCATGGGCGGGAACCTGGCGACCAACTCCGGTGGGCTGTGCTGCGTCAAGTACGGGGTGACCACGGACTATGTGCGCGGTCTGGAGGTGGTGCTCGCGTCGGGTGAAGTCCTGACCACCGGCCGGCGCACCGTCAAAGGTGTCGCCGGCTACGACCTCACCAAACTGTTCGTCGGCAGCGAGGGAACTCTCGGGGTGATCACCCAGGCGACTCTGGCGTTGCGTCCCGAGAACGAGCGGCCACGAACGGTCGCGGCTCTGTTCGACTCACCGGCTGCCGCGGCGCGCGCCGTCGCTGCTGTCGTCGCCGCCGGGCACGTCCCGAGCCTGCTCGAGATCATGGATGCGGTATGTATCCGAGCCGTCGAAAAGTGGAAACGAATGGACCTGCCTGCCGATGCCGGCGCGATGTTGCTCGCTCAATCCGACAGCGGCCCTGCTGCGGCTGCCGAGATCGCGGCCATGGCGAACCTGTTCCGGAACGCGGGCGCCACTGACGTGGTCGAGGCGGAGGACCCGGCCGAGGGCGAGCTGCTGCTCGAAGCACGCCGTGTGGTCCTCCTTGCGTTGGAACGGCTCGGCACGACGCTGATCGACGACGTCTGCGTTCCGTTGTCCCGCCTCGCTGACCTGTTCGACGGAGTGGAGAAGATTGCCGCGTCGTCGGAAGTACTGATCGGTGTCGTCGGTCACGCAGGCGACGGCAACATGCACCCGACCGTCGTCTTCGACGCAGGCGACGCCGAGCAGGCCCGCCGGGCGCGGCAGGCGTTCGGAGCGGTGATGGATCTCGGCCTGGAGCTGGGTGGGACCATCACCGGCGAGCATGGAGTAGGAGTTCTCAAGAAGGAGTGGCTTGAAAGGGAGCTCGGGCCAGTGGGTCTGCGCCTGCACCGGGAGATCAAGCGCGTCCTCGACCCGATGGGCATCCTCAATCCCGGCAAGGTCTTCGACTGAGGCCGGGATCCGCCCGCCCGCGTGCATCTGCTGCCGAGCGTCGCGTCCATCCGCTGCCGAGTTGTCAGGCCGGACAGGTCGCCGGAACCACAGTCCCCGTCACCTCGCCGAAGCCGATCCGGCTGCCGTTTGCGCCCGGCGCTGTGGCCGAGATCGTGACCGTGTCACCGTCGGCCAGAAAAGCGCGACTGGAGCCGTCGGCGAACACGACGGGTTCCGAGCCGTTCCAGGTCAACTCCAAGAACGAGCCGCGCTGATCCCGCTTCGGCCCGCTGACCGTTCCCGATGCATACAGATCGCCGGTCCGCACAGATGCACCATTGGCTGTCAGATGGGCAAGTTGTTGCGCTGCCGTCCAGTACATCAGCGCAAACGGTGGCCGCGAGACCGTCGTCCCGTTCCAGGACACCTCCAGATCGATTTCGAGCCCCCCGGGTTCGTCACCGTCCAGCAGGTAGTCGGCGGGCTCGGGGTCGCGGGACGGTGGCTCGACCCGTGCGTCTGACAGCGCCGCGAGTGGCACGACCCACGACGAGATCGACGTCGCAAACGACTTGCCGAGAAACGGCCCCAGCGGCACATATTCAAAAGCCTGAATGTCCCGCGCCGACCAATCGTTGACCAAGACGACGCCGAAGACGTGGTCTGCGAACTTCTCGACCGGCACCGGATGCCCCATCCTTGATGGCACGCCGACAACGAAGCCGACCTCGGCCTCTATGTCGAGCTTGGCTGACGGGCCGTAGGTCGGCGTATCGCCGTCGATACGCACACCGCAAGGCCGCGTGATGGCCGTCCCAGACGGAACAACGGTTCCCGCACGTCCGTGGTAACCGATCGGCAGGTGCCGCCACGCTCGCGGCAGCGCAGGTGAGCCCGGCCGGAGGATTGTTCCGACGTTCTCAGCATGGTGCTGCGACGCATAGAAATCGACGAAGTCGGCCACCTCGAACGGCATATGCAGGCGGACATCCGGCAGCGCGACGAGGTGGGATTCCACCAAGGCGCGGTGCGGTTCCTCAGTGAGTAGCTCGCGCAGCCATCCGCGTACTGCTGCCCAGGCGCGTGGCCCTGCGGACAAGAACGGGTTAAGGCTGGCTTGGGCGAAAACGTGCGCGCCGTCGAGATTCTGCTCGGCGGCGAGTGGTGCCAGATCGAGCACGTATTCCCCGATAGCGACACCGACACGGGCGTCCTCGTCGCGGACGGAGAAGATGCCGTAAGGCAGCGTGTCGACGCCGAACGATGATCGCTCGGAGACCGGAATCCAACTCGTTGCCACATCACTCCTGTATCAGATCCAGCGCGATCAAGTCCTTGAGCGGCTCGTGCACGCTGCACGACCCGAACGAGGTGAACCACCGGCGCACCTGCGTGGCGCGTCGATCGTCGAGACTCCGGAGTCGGGTCGCCAACGTAACGCCATCTCGGTCATCGAGCACAGCGGCGGCCGTCCGTACGTCACCGCCGTCCAGGCAGGTGGCGACGGTCGCCAGGATGTTCAGGAATCCGTGCTGCTCCGAGCCGTCAGCGGCAGAGTGTCGGACACCGCGATGCAACCCGGCCGTGCACTTGAACGGAATCCCGAGGTCGAGACAGGCGACGACGAACTCAGCGACCGTGGCCCCGTCGGGGACCGCGCCGGCGGTGGTGCCGCCCGTGCGGAGCTTCGCCCGGTATCCGGATTCGGCTATCACCTCGAGTGCGGCGCGCCAACCCGGGGCACGGGCAGGTTCGAGGTATGCGGGTTCATCGTCGTCCGGCCCACCCAGCGCGGCGTCCAGCACCGAGATCGCCCGACGGGCCGAATCGGCGGGAGCCTCCGGCGGCAATGAGATCTCGACCCCGCGTAGGGCCATGCGGTCGTCGGACGCCATCGCGTCTACGGCGGGACCGATTCCGCCGACGCCGGTGTCGATGACCAACCTGACGGCAATCGGCACCTCGACCTGTGCGGCCAATTCGTCCAACCGAGAGGCCGGGCAGAGAAAGGGACCTACCACCGGCGCATACCACGCCTCCCGGTGGCGTCCGTGGTCTTGAACCGCGACCGGCATGGAGGCGTTTCCGGGCGGAAACAACGCGGCGTCATCGATCAGTCCGGCGAACAGGGCAGCGGTTGACACGCTCGGGACTGTAACGCATCGTCGTCATGAGCGATCACGAGCGTCCGACTATCGAACGCGTGGAGGACAGTCATGGCCTACTACCGGCGCGTCGGCATGGTGCCGCCGAAACGGCACACCCAGTTCCGCCGAGCTGATGGCCGGCTCTATTACGAGGAGCTGATGGGCGAGGAGGGGTTCTCCTCGGACTCGTCGCTGCTCTATCACCTCGGGGTTCCGTCAGCCATCGTCGATTCGCGGGCATGGGAGCTGCCCGACCTACAAACGGTTCCCAATCATCCGCTGACACCCCGGCACCTGCGGTTGCACGACCTGTTCCTGGGCAACGAATGGAAGTCGCAGGATGTTGTGACTGGCCGACGGCTTGTTCTCGGAAACGGGGACGTGCGCATCTCTTATGTCGTGGCGGGTGAGTCCTCGCCGCTGTATCGCAACGCGATTGGCGATGAGTGCGTCTATGTGGAAGCCGGTTCAGCAACCGTCGAGACGATGTTTGGCGTCCTGACCGCCCGGCAGGGCGATTACGTGGTCGTGCCTCGGGCGACTGTGCACCGGTGGCTTCCGACCGGGGAAGAGCCGGTGCGGGCCTATTGCATCGAAGCAAACTCCCACATCACCCCGCCGAAGCGGTATCTGTCACGGTTCGGACAGCTGCTCGAGCACTCGCCCTACTGTGAGCGCGATCTGCATGGACCCGCCGAACCACTGCTCGTCGAACTCGGCGATGTCGAGGTCTACACCAAACACCGCGGGCACGGGCCGTCCGGGCTGGTCGGCAGCGTGGTGGTCTATCCCACTCACCCGTTCGACGTCGTCGGTTGGGACGGGTGCCTGTACCCCTACACCTTCAATGTCTCCGACTATGAGCCGATCACTGGGCGCGTTCACCAGCCGCCGCCGGTGCACCAGGTTTTCGAGGGCTACAACTTCGTCGTCTGCAACTTCGTGCCGCGCAAGGTCGACTACCACCCGCTTGCTGTGCCGGTGCCCTACTACCACTCCAATGTCGACAGCGACGAGGTCATGTTCTACTGCGAGGGCGATTACGAAGCTCGCAAGGGCTCGGGCATCGGGCGGGGCTCCATCTCGCTGCACCCCGGTGGGCACAGCCACGGACCCCAGCCCGCAGCTATCGAGGAGGCGCTCGGCAAGGAGTACTTCGACGAGCTCGCGGTCATGGTCGACACCTTCCGCCCGCTGGAACTCGGCGAGGCTGGGGTGGAGTGCGATGACGGCGTCTACGCATGGTCATGGAGCGGACGCGGCCCGCAGGCCTGAGCGTCCCATCACGCTGAAAACGGAAAAAGGGGGCGCAAGGTGCGTCCCCGAGTTCAGCCGTCCCTACACGCTGGCGCGGCCTCGGCCGACGAACGAGAGCACCAGACCGACGACGAGAACGATGACACCGATCCAGATCAGCGCCGAACCGACGCCGGCGAAGCCCAGAATCGCCAACACCACGCCAGCGATGATCAACAGCAACCAGAGAGCCACTGTGTCCTCCACCTTCTCTGTGGCGGGCCCCCCGAAACCCGCGTCCGACGATCATCTGGTGCCCGCTTGGCGGTTCCGTCAAACCTGGGCCCGGCTTCGGGACCCGCGCAGGTGACCGCTAGCCGTGCAGCACGGGGTCGCCCTCGAGGACGACGCCTGCGTTGCGCATTTCCCGAACCGCGGACTCCGTCGTGGGTCGGGCAACGCCGGCCGTCATGGGCAGCAGCACCCTGGTCGCGAAACCCGCGGCGACCGCGTCGAGCGCGGTGGCGCGCACGCAGTGGTCTGTCGCGATGCCGACGATGTCGACCGACGTCACCGAGTGTTGCCGGAGCCAGTCGGCGAGTGGCACATCATCGTGCGACTTGCCCTCGAACCCCGAATAGGCCGCCGCGTATGCGCCTTTGTCGAAGACGGCGTCGAACGGCTGCGGGTCCAGATTGGGGTGGAACGCGGCGCCCACGGTTCCAATCACACAGTGCGGCGGCCAACTGTTGACATAGTCGGGGTTCGCGGAGAAGTGCTCGCCCGGCTCGACATGGTGGTCACGAGTGGCGACGACGTGGTCATACTCGCGTTCTTCCGGGTCGGCGTCCTGTAAGCGGCGCAGCACCGCGGCGATCGAGAACGCGACATCAGCGCCGCCGGCGACCGGCAGGCTGCCGCCCTCGCAGAAGTCGTTCTGCACATCCACGACGATCAGCGCCCGACTCATCGGTTTCTATTCTCCTCATAGACCGTCGCGATGGCAGGTCCGCCGTTGGACATCTGCAGCGCGGTCGGCGGCAGTTCGGCACGAGCGGCGCGATGCCGGTCCCGCGCGACCGACAACGGCTCCCGCCCGACCACCTCGCCGTCGCGGATCAGCGGCACGAGCAGCGGCCGATCGTCGTGATCGGTGACCGGTGCGCTGCCCACACCGAGAACCTCGGCCTCGGCCATACCCTCTGGCGACCGCCGACGCAGGGCGTACTTCCGGCCGCCGACGCTGATCTTGTCCTGGCTCTTCTTCGCGACCGAGACCATGACACCGCCGTCGTCCGAACGCGCGACGAGCTTGTACACCAAGCCCGCCGTGGGCGCGCCCGAGCCGGTGACCAAGGCAGTGCCGACGCCGTAAGCATCGACGGGCGCCGCCGCGAGCGCTGCGATCGCATGCTCGTCCAGATCGCTCGTCACGATGATCTTGGTGTTCGACGCGCCGAGGGCGTCCAGTTGCGCACGGACCGCGTGCGCCTGCGCGAGCAGGTCACCGGAGTCCAGCCGCACGGCACCCAGCTCCGGCCCTGCGACCTCGACGCCAAGCGCCACCGCCTCGCGAACGTCGTACGTGTCCACCAGCAACGTGGTCCCCTTGCCCAGCGAGTTGACCTGCGCGGTGAACGCGTCGCGCTCCTGATCGTGCAGGAGGGTGAACGAGTGCGCGCTGGTGCCCCGAGTCGGAACTCCGTACGCACGACCGGCCTCGAGGTTGCTCGTCGATGCAAAGCCGGCTATGTAGGCCGCCCTGGCTGCGGCTGCTGCGGCCCACTCGTGAGTGCGCCGCGAACCCATCTCGATGCAGGGACGGTCACCGGCCGCTGCCGTCATCCGAGAAGCGGCCGAAGCAATCGCAGAGTCGAAGTTCAACACCGACAGGACGAGTGTCTCGAGGACAACGGCCTCGGCGAAGGTACCTTCGACGACGAGCAGCGGTGAGTACGGGAAGTAGCAATCGCCCTCGCCGTATCCCCATATGTCTCCGCGGAATCGGTAGTCGGCGAGCCACGACAGCGTAGGCTCGTCGACGACCCGTCGCCGCTGCAGGTCTGCGAGGGCGTCGTCGGTGAATCGGAACCTCTGGACCGCGTCCAGCAGGCGTCCGGTGCCCGCGACCACGCCGTAACGTCGACCATCTGGCAACCGGCGGGCGAACACCTCGAACACCGATCGACGCGGCGCCGTACCACGTGCCAGCGCCGCCTGCACCATCGTCAGCTCGTAGTGATCAGTGAGCAGCGCGGTCGGGAGGCCCTCGACGCCCGGCACGATCCACAGCGTAGCTGTGCACCCGCGCCTGCGGGTGAGCACGAAGTGACACCATAAGGGCCGTGACCACCGCACCTGCCGAGGTCGAGCGGCCGGAGGCCGACCAGGTCGTCGTGCCCGACACGCCGTGGTCGACGGTCGTCTGGAACGACCCGGTCAACCTGATGTCGTACGTCACCTATGTGTTCCAGTCTTACTTCGGCTATGCGCGCGCGAAGGCCGAACGCCTCATGCTCGACGTGCACGAGAAGGGCAAGGCGACGGTCTCGTCTGGGAGCCGTGAGGCGATGGAGCGCGATGTGGAGGCCATGCACGGCTACGGCCTGTGGGCCACGATGCAGAAGGCGGGGGACTGAGGCTGAGTACCGCGTTCCGGCGGACCCGCGGTGGCGGGGTATCGGCTGCCTTCCACCAGGTCGAGATCGAGCTGCTGCGGTCACTGGTTGGCCAACTCCTGGAGCTGGTGCGTGGCCAGCCTGCAGTGCGCGACCCACGATTGTCCGACGACCCGCTCGCGGATGCGCTGGGTTTCGGCGACGATCCGTCCCGGCCGACCGATCCCGTTGTGCTGCGATTGTTCCCCGACGGATACCGCGAGGACGACGAAGCAGCAGCAGAGTTCCGCCGCTTCACTGAACGCAGTCTGCGGGACGCCAAGGCCGACAGCGCCGCGACGATGCTGGCATCCCTCGAAGCCGTGAGCGTGATGGACTCGGCGAAGGAAGACGTCTCGAAGCGGGAAAAGATCCGCGTGCGGCTGGACCCTGCGAAGGCCCTGGCATGGCTGCGCACTCTCACGGATCTGCGGTTGGCCCTCGGCACCCGGCTCGGGGTCGAGGAGGGTGACGACGAGCACTGGGAAGCGCTCGCCGACGACGACCCCCGGCGTCACATCCACGACGTCTACGACTGGCTCGGTTGGGTACAGGAGACCTTGGTCCGCGCCATGTCAGCGCGGCTGCGCTGAATCGCGCTGCCCTAGGCTCATCGGCCGTGCTGAGCATCCATGGCGAGCTGGTTGACGCGATGGTCGCCCACGCCCGCCGGGACCACCCGGACGAGGCCTGCGGAGTCATCGCCGGCCCCGCCGGCTCCGACCGGCCGGTGCGAATCGTGCCTATGGCCAATGCCGAGCGATCGCCCACCTTCTACCGGTTCGACTCGCTGGAGCAGCTCGCCGTATGGCGGGAGATGGACCAGCGCGACGAGGAACCGATTGTCATCTACCATTCGCATACTGCGACCGAGGCCTACCCGTCTCGAACGGATGTCGCATATGCCAACGAACCGGCGGCACATTACGTCCTGGTTTCCACCCGCGATCCAGAGCACGTCGAACTCCGCTCGTTCCGGATCGTCGATGGCGACGTGACCGAGGAGGCGGTGCAGATCACCGGTCGGGAATGATGGATCGGGACAAACCCGTTCCGCAGTACCGACGATCGTCTGATCACAGGAGCACGGCCGATGGCCATCGAGGTCCGCATCCCCACGATCCTGCGCCAGTACACAGGTGGCGCGAAGTCCGTCGAGGGCGCCGGTGACACCTTGGCGGCGGTCATCGATGACCTGGAGTCGCGGCACCCCGGCCTGCGCAACCGCCTGGTCGAAGGCGAAGGACTGCGCCGGTTCGTCAATGTCTATCTGAACGACGAGGATGTCCGGTTCCTGGATGGGCTGAAGACGCCGGTATCGGACGGCGACTCGCTGACCGTGCTGCCGGCGGTGGCGGGCGGGAGCGCGACTCGGGGGCCGCTCGCGGCCGGAGAGCGCGAGCCCATCCGGTTGGCCGGAGGAGGCGCCAGCCGGTGAGATTCGACTCGCTGCTGGACTCGGTGGGCCGCACCCCCCTGGTCGGGCTGCCGCGGATGTCACTCTCGGGCGACGTCCGGTTGTGGGCGAAGCTGGAGGACCGGAACCCGACCGGCTCGCTCAAGGACCGTCCAGCGCTGCAAATGATCGAGACCGCCGAGCGCGACGGCTTGCTGTCTGCTGGCTGCACGATTCTCGAGCCGACGTCGGGCAACACCGGCATCTCGCTGGCCATGGCTGCTCGAGTGAAGGGCTACCGGCTGGTCTGCGTGATGCCGGAGAACACATCGGTGGAGCGTCGCCAGTTGCTGTCGATGTGGGGAGCCGAGATCGTATTCTCCGCGGCCGCGGGCGGTTCGAATGAAGCCGTCCGGGTCGCCAAGCAGATGGCTGCACAGAACCCGGGCTGGGTCATGCTCTACCAGTACGGCAACCCGGCCAACACGTATGCGCACTACTCGACCACCGGGCCGGAAATCCTCGAAGATCTTCCGTCGATCACCCACTTCGTCGCCGGCTTGGGAACGACCGGAACTGTCATGGGCGTCGGCCGCTACCTGCGCGAGAAGGTCCCGGGAATCCGAATCGTGGCCGCGGAGCCACGATACGGGGAGCTGGTCTATGGCCTGCGCAACCTGGACGAGGGTTTCGTACCCGAGTTGTACGACGAGTCGGTCCTCACGGCGCGCTTCTCGGTTGGTACGCGCGACGCCGTCCGACGCACCCGCGAACTGCTCGAGAACGAGGGGATCTTCGCCGGCATCTCCACCGGCGCGATCCTGCACGCGGCGTTGGCCGAGGCGAACAAGGCGGTCACGGCCCACGAACGGGCCGATATCGCATTCCTGGTCTGCGATGGTGGCTGGAAATACCTGTCGACGGGCGCGTACGAAGGGCCACTCGACGCAGCCGAGAATCGCCTCGACGGCCAGTTATGGGCGTAAGGCCGGGGTGCATTTCGGACGACCTCGGTCAGGCCGAGGTGTCGGCGCGAGGGTGCACCGAGGGGCGGTCGGCGAGCGGTCGGGTCGGCGGCGGTATCTCGTCGCGAAAGACGTTCAGCACGACCTCGCAGTCGCAGTAGCCACCCTGGTCCTCGAGATCGGCAATGAGGTTCGACGACGCGCTTGGGTTGGCCTGCTGCCAGCGACGCACGAAGCGAAGCCCGCCGTCGCAGCCGCGCCGTGACACCGTTCGGCGCACGAAGCACCGCAGGCATTCGTGCGGCTCCGGACCTCCTGCGGCCGGCGCGAGCGACGCCAGGAACCGCTCGGCTTCGTCGCCGATGGACATCTGGTTTCCCATGGCGATCCTTTCGATCGACTTGAATGGATCCTTGTGGTGTACATCCCGGGTCCGACAAGAGTGACCGGCAGCGGCGCAGTCGGGTCGTTATGGCGTGAACAACCGCGGCACAACGCCAGCGTTATCCACAGGTCGCGCTGCGGCTATGGAACCAGCCGGTGTGCGCAGTGCAGGCTCTGCGGTCATGAACGCACCCGCCCGGCCCGTCGTACTCAAGTTCGGCAGCCCGGTCGACATCGTCGGCGCGATCCCTTCCCTGCTGCGTTTCCATCCGGCGGAAAGCGTGGTCGTGATGTGCCTACGCGGGCCGCGCAGGCGGACCGGGCTCACCATGCGGTTCGACCTGGTCGACCCGCGGCTTGACAAGGCTCTCGCGACTGAAATCGTGCGCCGCGTCGCCGCGGAAAGGGCGGATGCCGCGATCATGGTGTGCTACACCGAGGCCACGAACGGACCAGATCGGTTGCCTCGTACCGGGCTGGTCGACGAGATCGGCGTGCTGCTGCTCCGGCGCGGCATCGAGGTGGCCGAGGCCCTACTGGTACGCGCGGCCAGGTGGTTTTCCTATCTCTGCAGCCAACCCTGCTGCCCGCCGGCGGGCATCCCGATCCCCACTGTGGTCGAAGGCGTCGTGGCCCAGCTCGAGGCGGAGCGGGTGTTCTCGGGTCGCGCCATGCTGGGCTCGCGCGAAGATGTCGAAGCGAGCGTGCGTGGCCCGGTGGCGCTGCGGCGCATCGCCCTCGAGCAGGTTTACGACCGGGTCGGCGAGGCGGTCGTTGCCGAAATCACCGGCGACGGCGCTGGCGCCTTTCGGCGGCGAACCGTTGCGGTGGCCCGCTCGGCGTTCGACGAGTACATCGACGGCAACGGTGACCTCGACGACGCCGAGGCGGCCCGGATCGTTCTCGGCCTCCGCGACAAGATCGCCAGGGACGAGCTGACGACGTGGACGCTCGACGGCCGAATTGATGAGTTGATCGGGTTCCTCACCCAGTTGGCGCAGCGAGCCCTCGACGAAGACGCGGCACCGATCTGCACTGTTCTCGCGTCCGCCGTCTATCAGCACGGCGGTGGTGCGCTGGCGAGTGTCGCGCTCGAGCGCGCGTTGCGTAGCGACCCGGGCTATGAGATGGCCCGGCTGCTCGAGACCATGTTGCTCGGCCAGCTACCACCGGCGAGGTTGCGGGCGGTCATCAAGGACACCAGATCGGAAGTCCGTCGGCAGCTGGACGAGTCGGATGACGCCCTCGACGGCTGAGGCCTGGCGTACGCTCGTCGGGCCATGAACGACGCACCGATCGGGATCTTCGACAGCGGCGTGGGTGGTCTGACCGTCGCACGCAGCGTTCTCGACCAGCTGCCGCACGAACCCATCCGCTATGTCGGTGACACCGCCCGCGGACCGTATGGCCCTCGCTTACTGGCCGACGTGCGAGCCTTCGCCTTGGAGGTGATGGACCAGCTGGTCGACGAGGGCGTGAAGTTGCTGGTCATCGCGTGCAACTCGGCCAGCAGCGCGGTACTGCGGGATGCCCGGGAGCGCTATCGGGTGCCGGTTGTCGAGGTGATCCAGCCGGCCGTGCGGCGTGCGGTTGCTGCCACTCGCAATGGGAACGTGGGCGTCATCGGTACCCGGGCAACCGTGCTGTCGAAGGCCTACGAGGACTCGTTCGCCGCGGCGCCACACCTGCGGATCACCACCAAGGCTTGCCCGCTCTTCGTCGAGTTCGTCGAACAGGGCGTCACACACGGCCCGGAGCTCGAAGGGGTAGCCCGGGAGTACCTAGAGCCGGTTCGCGCCGCCGGTGTCGACACCCTTGTGCTCGGCTGTACCCACTATCCGCTGCTCACCGGAGTGGTGTCGTACATCATGGGTGAAGGGGTCACCCTCGTCAGCAGCGCCGAGGAGACCGCGCAGGACGTCTACCGGGTGCTCACAGAACACGGGCTGATGCGCGACGACGACCTGCCTGCGCCGGTGCACGAGTTCCGCGCCACCGGGGACCCGCGTCCGTTCGCCGAGCTGGGCCGGCGGTTTCTCGGCCCCGAGGTTGCCACACCCGCGGGGGGTCCGCCGCCGCGAACCCCTACATACTCCGAACCCGCGGGAGCTCCGCCGCCGCGAACACCCACAGACTCAGTGAACGTCTTGCCGTGAAGCTGACCGTTCTCGGGTGTTCAGGGTCGGTGCCTGGGCCGAACTCGCCCGCATCCTCGTACCTGGTCGAGGCCGACGGGTTTCGGCTGTTGCTCGACCTTGGGAACGGTGCGCTCGGCGCCCTTCAGGGACACGCCACGTTTGCCGACATCGATGCTGTGGTGCTCAGTCACCTGCACCCGGACCACTGCCTCGACCTGTGCAGCCTCTATGTCGCCCGTCGCTACGGGCCCGATGCCGGAGGCCCGGCGATACCCGTCTGGGGACCGACGGACACGGCCGCGCGAATGGCGGCGGCCTACGGCCTGGACCCGGAACCGGGCATGTTGAAAGCGTTCGACTTCCGCACCTATCCCGACGGCGCGTTCGAGGTCGGTCCACTCGAGGTATGGGCGGCTCCGGTCGTGCATCCGGTCCCCGCCTACGCCATACGGGTCGAGTACGACGGCCGGTGCGTCGCCTATTCGGGCGACACCGCACCGACCCCGGCACTGGTGGATCTCGCCTCCGGCGCCGACCTGTTCGTCTGTGAGGCCTCGTTCCGCGACGGCGAGGACAACCCGTCCGGCCTGCACCTCACCGGGCGGGAAGCAGGCGAGCACGCGAAGGCCGCAGGCATTGGCCGACTGGTTGTCACCCACATCCCGCCGTGGGGACACATTGCGGCCGCGGTGGCCGGCGCGTCGGACGTGTTCGGTGGGCCCGTGACCGCAGCGCGGTCTGGCCTGGTCCTGGATGTCTGATCCGGCCGATAACCTTCCGGACATGGCCCGTCCTGACGGCCGAGCGGCCGACCAGCTGCGTCCGGTGCGGATCACCCGAGGCTGGCTCGACCACGCCGAAGGGAGCGTACTGGTGGAATTCGGCGCCACGCGGGTGCTGTGCGCTGCGTCGGTCACGGAGGGCGTTCCTCGCTGGCGGAAGGGCTCCGGACAGGGCTGGGTGACCGCCGAATACGCGATGTTGCCTCGATCCACGAACACCCGGTCAGACCGGGAATCGGTCAGGGGCCGGATCGGCGGGCGCACGCACGAGATCTCGCGGCTGGTCGGACGCGCGTTGCGAGGAGTCATCGACGTCTCCGCGCTTGGTGAGAACACCGTCGTACTCGACTGCGACGTGCTACAGGCGGACGGGGGCACCCGCACGGCCGCCATCACCGGTGCCTACGTAGCGCTGGCCGACGCCGTCGAGTGGATGCGCGGCCGCGCGTTGTTGACCTCAGGTGATGTTCTGCGCGGTTCCGTGGCGGCCGTGTCGGTTGGGGTCGTCGACGGCGAGCCGTTGCTGGACCTGTGCTACGAGGAAGACGTTCGAGCCGAGACCGATATGAACGTCGTCATGACCGGCGAGGGTCGGTTCGTCGAGGTCCAGGGCACGGCCGAGGGTGAACCCTTCGACCGGCCCGAGCTCGATGCCCTGCTCACTCTCGCCGAGACCGGGTGCGCAGAGCTCACCGGCCTGCAGCGTGCTGCCCTCACCGGATGAATGCGGACGGCCGCCATCGGGTCCTGCTCGCGACCCGGAACCCGTACAAGGTCCAGGAGTTGCGCAGGATCCTCGCTGACGCCGGTGTCTCGGGCGTCGAGTTGGTGTCACTTGCCGACAACCCCGACGCGCCGGACGTCGCGGAGACCGGGCTGACATTCGGCGAGAATGCCGTGCTTAAGGCGACGACCGTTGCCGCTGCCACCGGGCTGCCTGCGATTGCCGACGACTCCGGGCTGAGCGTCGACGTGCTCGGCGGCATGCCGGGCGTCTTGTCGGCTCGGTGGGCCGGTCGGCACGGGGACGACGCGGCGAACCTTGCACTGGTGCTCGATCAGCTCGCCGACGTTCCCGACGACCGGCGCACCGCCAGGTTCGTCTGCGCGGCGGCCCTGGCTCTCCCCGACGGCACGGTGATCGTCGAAGAGGGCGTTGTGCTCGGACGGCTGGTCCGGGAACCGCGGGGGAGCAACGGCTTCGGCTATGACCCGATCTTCGTTCCGGACGGGGAAACCCGAACCACGGCCGAGCTCCCGTCGGCGGAGAAGGATGCCATCAGTCACCGCGGCCGGGCATTCCGCGCGCTGGCCCCACACCTGCTCAGGCTCACCTGATCGCCGTTTGTGCACCTGATCAGCACATTAGCGATCAGGTGGTTGACGAGCCGGGCTGGGTGCACGGTTTCACACCTGATCGCGTCTCATTTGCTGGACGCCTGACGATCAGGTGAAGTAACGCGCCGCGTCGTAGCACTTTCGTCACCTGATCGCTTGCCCAGACCGACCCGTTCTGGCGCAGGATGAAACATGCTGACGACGCGGCCGGCGCGGAGCGAGGGCCGGATTCGCACGGTGGCGCCCGGCGCTCTTGCCGGGCTTTGCGCCGCGGCCCTCGGGCTCGGGGTGGCAGAGCTCGTCGCCGGGTTCCTCGGCCGGACGGCAACCCCGGTCGTCGCCGTCGGCGAGGCCTTCATCGACCGCACCCCGACGTGGCTGAAGGACCTCGCCGTCGAGTGGTTCGGGTTGGCCGACAAGGCGGTCCTGATCGCCGGCGTGTTGATCGTGTTCGCGGTCCTGTCCGCAGGCATCGGGGTGATTGCTACCCGCCGGCGCGGCGCCGGTTTGATCGCGGCGGGCGGGCTCGGACTCGTGGCGGTGGCGGCGATATGGACGCGTCCGGACACCACCGGCACCGACCTGTGGCCGGCCGTGCTCGGTTCGGTGGCGTCAATAGTCGCACTGGACCTGCTGGCGTCCCGGGCGGTGGGGGCGACGCTCGCGCCGCGCGACGACGGCGGTCACCGGAGGGCATTTCTGCGGATGACTGGTGCGGTCGCCGTGGTAGCCGCGGCCTCGTATGCCGCTGGCCGGTGGCTCGGCTCGCGCCGCTCGTCGGTGGAGGAGTCCCGGGAGTCCGTGGCTCGGCCCGACCGGACCGTCGACCCACCGCAGGGCGCCGACCTCGGCGTCGACGGAGCCGAGCCGTGGCAGACCCCTAATGGGGTCTTTTACCGGATCGACACCGCGCTGTCGGTTCCGCTGATTCGCGCTGAGGACTGGCGACTTCGGGTCCACGGGTTGGTCGAGCGGGAGGTCACGCTCGACTACGACGAGCTGGTCGGGATGGGCATGGTCGAGAGTTGGGTGACTCTGACCTGCGTCTCCAACGAGGTCGGCGGATACCTCGCCGGAAACGCCAGGTGGAGCGGTGTCCGGGTCGCCGACGTACTGGCGATGGCCAGGCCGACGCCGGAAGCCGACGCCGTCCGGTCCATGTCGGCGGACGGGTGGACGGCTGGGACGCCGCTGGACGCCCTGACCGACGGGCGTGACGCGCTGTTCGCGGTGACCATGAACGGCGAGCCGCTGCCGGTCGTGCACGGTTTTCCGGTGCGGATGGTCGTCCCAGGTCTCTATGGCTTTGTCAGCGCCACCAAGTGGGTCGTCGACCTGGAAGTGAGCCGGTTCGACGCGTTCGACGCCTATTGGTCGACCCGCGGCTGGTCCGAGCAGGCCCCGATCAAGACGTCGTCGCGGATCGAGGTGCCGCGCTCGAGCGAGTACGTCGCCGCAGGTCGGGTGGCTGTGGCCGGCACCGCTTGGGCACAACATCGCGGCATCCAGGCCGTCGAGGTGCGGGTCGACGGCGGGCCGTGGGAGCGCGCCCGGCTCGGCACGGTTCCGAGCCCGGATACCTGGCGGCAATGGGTGTGGGAGTGGGACGCCGAGCCGGGCGAGCACCAACTCCAGGTCCGCGCGATCGACAGCGAAGGCGAGGTCCAGATCGAGCAGCCGGCGCCGCCGGCGCCAGACGGTGCGACCGGCTGGCACGAGGTGACCGTCGAGGTCGATGCTTGACCGTGTGGCGATTAACGAGGAACTCACGATCCAGGCCGATGAGCACCTCCTTCCGGGCACGCTCACCGTTCCGGACGCCGCTCGCGGCATGGTGGTGTTCGCGCACGGCAGCGGAAGCAGCCGGCACAGCCCACGCAACGTCCACGTCGCCCGGGTCCTGCAAGGGGCTGGCCTCGGGACCCTCCTGTTCGACTTGTTGACAGTCGACGAAGAGCGCGTTGACGCAGTAGATGGCCGCCTCCGGTTCGACATCGGTCTGTTGTCCAGGCGGCTCGACGCTGCGGTCTACACGGTCGCCGACGATGCGCACATCGCGCAGTTGCCGGTTGGCCTGTTCGGCGCCAGCACCGGAGCGGCGGCGGCTTTGGTCACGGCAGCCCGGCTGCCGGAAATGGTGCGCTCTGTTGTGAGCCGTGGTGGACGGCCTGATCTCGCCGGCACGGCGCTGCGCGGCGTCCAGGCTGCGGTGCTGCTGATCGTCGGCAGCATCGACAACACGGTTCTGGAGCTCAACCGTGAGGCAGCCCGCCAGCTGCGCTCCGAGCACGAGCTGTCGGTGGTGCCCGGCGCCACGCACCTGTTCCCCGAACCGGGAGCGCTGGACGAGGTGGCCCGGCTCGCGACGGCGTGGTTCATCCGCACGTTGGTGCCACCATTGCCGACATGACTCATCGTCCGCTGGGCGATTCCGGTCTGGTGGTGTCGGTCGTCGGACTTGGTTGCAACGCCTTCGGCAGACGCATCGACGCCGACGCCAGCACTGCTGTCGTGCACGCCGCAGTCGATGAGGGAATCACCCTGTTCGACACAGCCGACAGCTACGGCTTCGGCGCGAGCGAGACCATTCTCGGCCGGGCACTCGGGTCGCGGCGCTCTGAGGTCGTCATCGCGACCAAATTTGGGTCGGACATGCAAGGCCGCAATGGCTCGGACTGGGGCGCACGGGCATCCCGCCGGTACATCCGCACGGCGGTGACGGCGAGCCTGAGTCGACTCGGCACCGACTGGATCGACCTCTACCAGCTGCACGAGCCCGACGGCATCACCCCGTTCGAGGAGACCTTGGCTGCGCTGGACGAGATCGTGGCCGAAGGCAAGGTGCGCTACGTCGGCTCGTCCAACCTGGCGGCCTGGCAGGTGGTCGAGGCCGACTGGGTGGCGCGTACCGGCGGGTATGAGCGGTTCGTCAGCGCCCAGAACAAATACTCTGTCTACGACCGCACGGCCGAAGCGGACCTCGTTCCTGCATGCGAGCGCGTGGGCGTCGGGATCCTGCCCTATTTCCCGCTGGAATACGGTTTGCTGACCGGCAAGTACCGCCGGGACGAGCCGGCGCCGGAAGGAAGCCGCCTCGCCGTCGAGACAACGAGATTCGAGAACGCCGACTTCGATCGCGTCGAGGCACTCGAGCGCTTCGCCGAGCAGCGGGGCGTCGGTGTGCTGGACGTGGCGATCGGCGGGCTCGCGGCGCAGCCGGCAGTCGCATCGGTGATTGCCGGGGCGACCAAGGCCGAGCAGGTGCGCGCGAATGTCGCGGCCTCGCGATGGCAGCCCACTGCCGAGGATCTGGCTGGCCTGGACGAGGCCTCCCCGCCGAAGCGCGGCAACTCGGAAAGTTGAACGCACCCCTACCGTTGGTTCACGTCACGGCCGGACGAGGCGGACGGCTGATGCATTCGCAGGGAATCCGTGTAGCGCGGCGGCCAGTGCCTCGACGCCGTCGACCACTCGCGGCCCGGGCCGCACGACGATTCCGTCGGCATCGATCGCCCACACCGGCACGGCCGGCAACCGGTCGAGAACGGATGCTGCCTGCATGGCAGCGCCGTCGAGGTGATAGCCGCACGGAGCCACCACGATGACGTCCGGATGAGCCTTCGCGATGGTCGGCCAGGTGGTCTCGACCGACCGGGCACCGGGAGTTGCCGCCACCGGCTCGCCGCCGGCTGCCCGAACCAGATCCGGCACCCAGTGCCCCGCCGTGAACGGGGGATCGACCCACTCGACGACCGCTACTCGTGGCCGCAGACGACCTGTCACGGCGTTTTCGACCGCTGCCAGCCGGGTCTGGAGCTGGTCGACGACCTGTCTGGCCCGGCCTTCTGCGCCGGTGCGCTGGCCGATCAGCACAAGCGTGTCCAGGACCTCGTCCAGCGTCTGGGGGTCGAGCGCGAGCACGTCGGCATCGCAGCCCAGGTGGTCCAACGCGTCCCGGACGTCGTCGCTTGGAATCGCGCAGACCCGGCACAAATCCTGGGTCAGGATCAGCTCGGGGTCCAGCGTGGACAACGCGCCGGGGAGCAGAGTGTAGAGGTCCTCGCCCGCGGCCATCCGGCTCCGAACGTACGCGTCGATCTCGGCAGGCGTCATCCACGACGTGTCGCGCCCCCCGACGACCACCGTCTTGTCCCGGCGCGCATTCGCCGGCTCGTCGCACTCGAAGGTGACTCCGACCAGATCCTGGTCGAGGCCCAGCGCGTACACGATCTCCGTCGCGGACGGCAGCAGTGAGACGATCCGCACGTGACGAGGATAGGTCCGCCACCCGAGGTGTCAGGCTGCTGGCGGAGCCGACCAGGGCGGATGCTGCGCCGACCGGGACATGGGACCAGGACATCGCCATGTCCAGCTAGTCCGCGCCGATGGCGTAGGCGCCGTCGAAAGATCGGCATCACGAACGGCGGATCGACCGCGTTCATCACGTGGGTTGCGCCGTGCTTGCGGGCCTGTGTCTCGACAGCCGTTCGCAACTGAATCTATCGTCAATCCTCACTTCGAGAACTGGTTCCACTAGACCCTTTGCCCTTGAGCCACGGAGTCAGTACATTCCAAGCGTCGACGGGGGATACGCGCCGACGAAAATGGGACGGCATGGCCGAGGCGAGGGTCGCGACGGATCCCGCGGCGAGCAAGGGCTGGAGAAATGCGCCCTGGGCCTGTGCGGGAACGTCGTGATCGGCCTCGCCTCGACCGCGCCGGCCTGCGCGGTGAAGCTGCGGGCGTTCTTCCGCGGCGAAACACTCACGGCCGAGACCCGTCCTGGTCCCCGCACCGGCGAGCTACCGGGTCGGCAGCCGGTAGGAGGCCTCCGCGGCGGGATCGATGCCGCGTTGGCCCGCCCGGGTGCGGATTCCGTACCCGGGACCGGATGAACCGACGGATTCGCTTGCCTACTGGCCCCCTGATCGGAAGGATCAGTCCATGGTGGACCGGGATCGCGCACCTGGGCTCGACTCGGTCGCCAAGGGCATCATCGAGCAGCTGCAGCATGACGGCCGCCGGTCGTACGCGTCGATCGCCAAGGCGGTCGGGCTGTCCGAGGCGGCGGTCCGGCAGCGGGTCCAGCGCTTGGTCGATACCGGTGTCATGCAGATCGTCGCGGTGACCGACCCGCTGCAGCTCGGATTCCAGCGGCAGGCGTTGATCGGCCTCAAGGTCCGGGGCGACGCGACGGCGGTCGCGGATGCGCTGGCCGAGATCCCCGAGGTCGACTACGTCGTCCTGACCGCCGGGTCGTTCGACGTGATCGCAGAGGTGGTATGCGAAAACGACGCCCACCTGCTCGACCTGTTGAGCAACCGCATCCGTAACCTCGACGGCGTGACAGCCACCGAGACGTTCGTTTACCTCAAGCTGCGCAAACAGCTCTACGACTGGGGGACCCGTTGAGCGTGACGCCGCTGGGAACCAGGCGGGCCGATGCCGCGCGGGACCACCTGTGGATGCACTTCGCCCGGCACTCTGGGCTTTACACGGGGACCGACGTCCCGATAATCGTTCGCGGCGAGGGCGCACGCATCTGGGACGATGCCGGCCGGAGCTACCTCGACGGCCTGGCCGGGCTGTTCGTCGTCCAGGTCGGCCACGGACGGACCGAGCTCGTCGAGGCGGCCGCCCGCCAGGCTGCCGAACTCGGGTACTTCCCACTGTGGTCGTACGCACACCCCCCGGCGATCGACCTCGCCGAGCGGCTGGCCGGCTACGCCCCGGGCGACCTGAATCGGGTGTTCTTCACCAGCGGGGGCGGCGAGGCGGTCGAGACCGCGTGGAAGCTCGCCAAGCAGTACTGGCGGCTGGTCGGCAAGCCGACCAAGTACAAGGTCGTGTCCCGCGCGGTCGCCTACCACGGCACCCCTCACGGCGCGCTGGCAATCACCGGGGTCCCGGCCTTCAAGCAGGCCTTCGAGCCACTCGTACCGGGCGGGATCCGAGTCCCGAACACCAACTTCTATCGAGCGCCGGACCACCTGCGCGACGACGGCAAGGCGTTTGGCCGGTGGGCCGCGGACCGGATCGAGGAGGCAATCCTGTTCGAGGGGCCGGACACGGTGGCCGCGGTGTTCCTCGAACCGGTCCAGAACGCCGGCGGGTGCATCCCTCCGCCGGAGGGCTACTTCGAGCGGGTGCGCGAGATCTGCAACGGGCACGACGTGCTGCTGGTGTCCGACGAGGTGATCTGCGCGTTCGGCCGGATCGGCTCGATGTTCGCGTGCGACGACTTCGGCTACGTGCCAGACATGATCACCTGCGCGAAGGGGATGACCTCCGGCTACGCGCCGCTGGGGGCGATGATCGCGTCGGACCGCCTGTTTGAACCCTTCACCAGGGGCACCACGACCTTTCCGCACGGATTCACGTTCGGCGGGCACCCCGTCGCCGCCGCCGTCGCCATGGCCAACCTGGACATCTTCGAGCGGGAAGATCTCAACGCCCACGTCAAGGCGAACGCCGGCTCGTTCCGGGCCACCCTGGAGAAGTTGCTCGACCTGCCGATCGTCGGCGATGTCCGCGGGGCCGGCTACTTCTACGCAATCGAGCTGGTCAAGGACAAGCAAACGAGAGAGACCTTCGACGCCGACGAATCCGAACGGCTGCTGCGCGGCTTTCTGTCCGGGGCCTTGTTCGAGGCGGGCCTCTACTGCCGCGCTGACGACCGCGGCGACCCGGTAATCCAGCTGTCCCCTCCGCTCATCTGTGGCCAGGCCGAGTTCGACGAGATGGAGCAGATCCTGCGCGACGTCCTCACCCGGGCCTGGGCGCAGCTCTGAGGCACGGCACGGTGTTCCGCCGATCAGGTGCGCTTCACGTGACCTGCGTGCCGCATTCTTCATCTGATCGTCAGGTGTCCACCTGGTGAGACGAGATCAGGTGAGCTGATCGACCCTTCGAGGGTCCCGCCCCTCACCTGATCGTTTGTCACGAGCCAATCGGATGCAGAAACGGTGATCAGGTGCGTGCGGCGGCGGCAACGGCGCGCGCAGTCAGGCGAACTCGGGTGCGACCTTCGTCCAGAACTCTTCGACCCGAGCGCGACCTTGGCCCGGCCAGCTACAGACCAGGTATTCCATCCCGAGGTCTCGGCAGAACGCCGCGTTGCGCCGCACCTCGTCCCATGGCTCGGACAACGACAGCGAGGTGGCCCGCCCGATCGCCGTCGGGTCGCGGCCAGATGCGTCGGCCAGCTCGTCCACACGGGCTGAGAGTGTGCGGTAATCGGCCAGTTCGTCGGTATGCCACATGTCGGCAAACCGTGCGACCAGCGGGATGGTGCGCCTGGGCCCGGATCCGCCGATCCAGATCGGCGGCCGCGGTCGCTGCACGGGCACCGGCATTAGTCGCGCATCCTGCAGGCTGACGTGACGGCCGTGGTAGGACACGATCTCGCCGGTGAAAAGCCGCACGAAGATCTCCAGCTGGTCCTCGAGTCGGTCGAAACGCTCGCCGACTGGTGGGAAGTCCAGGCCGAGCTGCCGGTGCTCGCGCTCGTACCAGGCGGCTCCGATGCCCAGCTCGAGCCGCCCGTTGCTCGCGTGGTCGATTGTCACGGCTTCAGCGGCGAGGATCGACGGATGCCGGTAGGTAACGCCCGCGACCAGCAGCCCGAGGCGGATCCGGCTGGTGTGCCCGGTAATCGCGGCGAGGGTCGTCATCCCTTCGAAACAGTTCCCTGGTCCGTGCCCGTACATGGGCCGGAAGTGGTCGAAGCCCCAGGCGCCGTCGAACCCGAGCTCCTCACCGAATCTGACCCGCTCGACGACCTCGTCGAAATCAAGCCGTTGTTGTGCGACGTCGATACCGAGTCTCACGTGCGGGAGAGGGGATTCGAACCCCTACGTCCGAAGACACCGGGACCTAAACCCGACGCGGCTGCCAGTTACGCCACTCCCGCGACAGCGCTGAGGCGCGGCCAGTGTATGTCGGGTCAGGGGATCCCCAGCTCACGGCGCAGCTGGGCGACGTGACCGGTCGCCTTGACGTTGTACATCGCCTTCTCCAGCTTGCCGTCTGGTCCGACCACGAAAGTGGACCGAATGACACCTATCACGGTCTTGCCGTAGAGATTCTTCTCTCCGTACGCGCCGTAGGCGGTCATGACGGAGCGGTTCTGGTCGGCGAGAAGCGGGAATGTCAGGCCGTCACGCTCGCGGAACTTGGCGAGTCGCGCGGGCGAATCCGGAGAAATCCCGAGCACGGTGAGACCGGCTGCTTGCAGCGACGACAGGCTGTCGCGAAAGTCGCAGGCTTGCGTGGTGCAGCCGGGGGTCATTGCCGCCGGGTAGAAGTACACGATCGTCCGACCACCGCGGAAGTCGGACAGGCTCACGGTGCGTCCGTCAGCGTCCGGGAGGGAGAAGTCGGGAGCGGGGTCTCCGGGTGCGAGGCGCGCTTCGGTCACGGCCCCACCGTAGTCACAGCGAAACCCACCAATCCACGCCCCTAGTTGTTGCGAACGACTTGCAATTACGATGAATCCGCTGTCCCGCCCGTGGAGAAGCGGAGGAGGCCGCCATCACCAGGCTTGTCAGTACATCACCAGGCTGACCAGCCTCGTGATGTACCGACAGGGGTGGTGAACGTGGTCATTCTGGCCGTGGGGCTGGGTCGCCCACAGCGATGGAGCAGCGAGGGAGGTTGACCATGCATGTCCCGGACGGGTTTCTCAACGCCCAGACGTCGCTCGCCACCGGGGTCGTGGCCGCGACGGCGGTGACCGTCGCGTTGCGGAGGTCGCATGCCGGGGTCGACGAGCGCATCGCTCCGCTGGCCGGGCTGGCAGCGGCGTTCATCTTCGCGGTCCAGATGCTGAACTTTCCGGTGGGGATCGGCACCAGTGGCCACCTGATCGGCGGTGCTCTTGCCGCCGCCCTGGTGGGCCCGTGGGCGGCGGTGCTGTGCATCTGCGTGGTTCTGGTCATACAAGCGTTGTTGTTCGCCGACGGCGGCCTGACCGCACTGGGAACCAACATCACCCTGATGACCGTCGTGACCGTCGCCGCGGGGTGGGCCGTGATCAAGCTGGTGTTGTCCGTGCTGCCCAAGCGCACCGCTGCCGTGGTGCCAGCGGCGGCCATCGGTGCGCTGGTGTCGGTTCCGGCGGCCGCAGGTGTCTTCGTCGCGCTCTACGCGGTGGGCGGCGAAGCCAGCCTGTCGATCGGTGCGCTGGTCGCGAGCATGCTGGGCTGGCACACCCTGATCGGGATCGGTGAAGCAGTCATCACCGGCCTCACCGTCGCAGCGGTCGTGGCCGTCCGTCCCGATCTGGTGTTCGCGGCACGTGGCCTGCGGCCTGTGCTGCAGCTCCGCCAGCCCGATGGCTCGACGGTTTCCACCCAAGCCGAAGAGCCCCCCCGCCCTCAGCCGCGTCGGGTGCGGCCCATCGTGCTCACCGGTGCTGCGGTGACGCTGTTCTTGGCCGGCGTGGTCAGTTCGTTCGCCAACAGCAACCCCGACGGGTTGGAGTACGTGGCGGGCGAGCACGGCCTTCTCGCAACCGCGCGTGATCACCTGCTCGGCGGGTTCGGGCTCGCCGATTACGGTGCCGTCGGCGGGATTCCGGTCGGGCTGGCGGGCATAATCGGCGTGCTGATCACCGTGGCCGTCGGCTGGATCGTATTCCGCTGGGCGAGCCGGCGATCCGGCGCAGCCCAAGCCGGAACGCGGGGCAGTTGAATGGCCGCCGGTCATGTGCACTTGCTCTACCGGCACAGCGACTCGGTCGTCCACCGGCTGCCGGCACACGTCAAGCTGGTCTCGCTGCTTGCCTTCGTGCTGATCGTGGTCGCGACGCCGGCGCGGCAGTACTGGGCCTTCGTGGCGTACGCCGGGCTGCTCGCGGGTGTTGCCGCGGCCGCCTCGATCCCCGCTCGGTTCGTCGTTCGCCGGATGGTCGTCGAGGTCCCCTTCGTGGCCTTCGCTCTGCTGATGCCGATCGTGTCAACCGGCGACCGCGTCGACGTCCTGGGCCTGTCACTGAGCGAGGCCGGTCTGCTCTCGGCGTGGAACCTGCTGGCGAAAGGCACCCTCGGTGTCGTGGCGTCGATCCTGCTGGCCGCCACCACCGATGCCCGCGACCTGTTGGTCGGCCTCCAGCGGCTGCGGCTTCCTTCCCGGCTGATCGAGATCGCCGCGTTCATGGTCCGCTACCTCGACGTCGTGGCAGCCGAGATGCAGCGCATGCGGGTGGCCCGGGAGTCGCGCGCATTCGAGGCTCGCCATCTGGGTCATCTACGGGTTGTCGCTCAAGGCGCCGGCGCGCTGTTCGTCCGGACGTACGAGCGCGGGGAGCGGGTCCACCTCGCGATGTTGTCGCGTGGATACACCGGTGCCATGCCCTTGGTCGATGCCCGACCGGCCGGCGCGGCCGCCTGGACTCTCGGGTTCCTGCTGCCGGCGGCAGCGTTAGCGGTTGCCTGGGGTGGTGGTACCTGGTCGTGACGACGCCATCCCTCGAGGTTCGCAGCCTCGCCTTCGCCTATCCGGACGGTCATCAGGCCCTTTTCGGCATCGACCTGGTGGTCGAACGCGGCGAGCGGGTCGCCCTCCTCGGCCCAAACGGCGCCGGCAAGACCACGTTCGTGCTTCATCTCAACGGGATCCTGTCCGGTGGAGTGGGCAGCGTCCGAGTCGGCGGACTCGAGGTCCGCCCGGCTGACCGCGACACCCTGCGCGAGATCCGTCGCCGCGTAGGCATCGTGTTCCAGGATCCCGACGACCAGTTGTTCATGCCGACCGTGCGCGACGACGTTGCGTTCGGGCCGGCGAACCTGGGCGTGCAGAGAGCCGAGCTCGAGGCACACGTGGTGTCGGCCTTGGCGGCTGTCGGCATGGCCGACGTCGCTGATCGTCCACCGCACCATCTCTCGTTCGGGCAGCGACGCCGGGTGGCGGTCGCCACGGTTTTGGCCATGGAACCCGAGATCCTCGTCCTGGATGAACCCACGAGCAACCTCGACCCGGCGAGCCGCCGCGAGTTGGCGGAGGTGCTCAGCGCGTTGCCGGTCACCCTGCTGGTCGTCACACACGACCTGCCGTATGCGCTCGAACTGTGCGAGCGCTCGGTCGTGCTGTCCGGCGGGTCCGTCGTCGCCGACGGCCCCACCGCCGAGGTCCTGGCCGACACCGACCTTCTCCGCCGGCATCGGCTCGAGCTGCCCTATGGTTTCGATCCACGTTCGGTCGATCGGCGAAACTGGGTACGGTAATCCACGACCCGCCACCTCCAGCGCCCGGACGGTGCCCGTGAGCGTCGACGACCAGGTTCTGCCCGCATCGCGTCAGCCGATGCCCGGCCCACCGCCGCCCGATCAGCTCCCCCAGAAGACGCCCGACGAGATCGAGCAGGAGCTGCTCGACACGGCGCGACGATTGCGGTCACGAGTCGACGAGCTCGTCTACCGGGTCAGCCCACGGCAGCTCACCCGCCGTGGTATCTCCACGTTGCGGGCGAAGATCGTCACGGCGGACGGGCGCCCGAAGCCCGAGGTCGTCGGCGCTGCGGTCGGAGCGCTGGTCGGTCTCGCATTCCTGGTCTGGCGGTCGCGCCGCCGCCGCTGAACGCCAACCCCGTAGTCTCATTCCGTGAGCCCGACGTCGCCGGACAAGCTGCCCATGCGGATGCTCCACGATCGCGTGCTCGTCGCGCTCGACGGCGAGGCCGGCGAGCGTCGATCCTCGGCCGGCATCGTCATACCAGCGACTGCAGCCGTCGGCAGACGGCTGTCCTGGGCGCGGGTCGTCGCGGTCGGTGGCAACGTTCGCACCGTGGAGATCGGCGATCGGGTGCTATTCGACCCGTCCGACCGCGCCGAGGTCGAAGTCCGCGGTGACGACTACGTCCTGCTCCGCGAGCGGGACCTGCACGCCGTCGCCTCCGAGCGCCTCGAAGACGGGCAGACCGGTCTGTACCTCTGACGGGCCGATGTCAACGGCGGTCCTAACATCGAACCTGTGGCGGACGAGCGCAGCGACTCGATGCCGTCACAGGGGCCGTCACAGGGGCCGTCACAGGGGCCGTCACAGGGGCCGTCACTGGCACCCCCGCGCCGCAGTGAGGAAGCCCTGGACGCGCTCGCGGCGCTATCGCGGCAGGGTATGCGTGAACGGCTGCACCGGCTTCGGCGCACAGCCTTGCCGATCGTGCAGTGTGCCGTCGGCGCCGCCCTCGCGTGGCTGATCGCCACCAGCCCGCCGATCGACCACGACCAACCGTTCTTCGCGCCGATCGCTGCGCTCATTTCAATTGGCGTCGGGTTCGGTCAGCGATTGCCGCGTGTGGTCGAACTGGTGGCAGGCGTCGCCGTGGGCGTGCTGGTAGGCGACCTGCTGGTCGCATGGATCGGCACCGGGGTCGTCCAGATCGTCCTCATCGTTGGATTGGCGATGGCGGCGGCCGTGATCCTCGGTGGCGGTTCGGTGATAGTCACCCAGGCTGGGGCCTCGGCGGTCCTGGTTGCGACCCTGACCGCGCCGGCCAGTAGCGGAATCAGCTTGGACCGGTTCGTCGACACCCTGGTAGGCGGCGTGGTCGGCGTGGTGGTAAGCGTGGTGCTGCTCCCGGTCAACCCGGTCCGGACGGCCAGGCGTCAGATCGACCCCGTGCTGGCGACGCTCGCTGAGTTGATCGACGACTGCGCCAAGGCGCTGGTCGACGGCGACCGGGCAAGCGCGGCGCACACGCTCGAACAGGCCCGTGGGACGCAGGAAGCCATCGACGCGGTGGACGAGGCGCTGGAGGGCTCATCTGAGGTGGCGATGATCGCGCCGGTCCGTTGGCGGGCCCGGGGCCATCTCACCGGGTACCTCGACGCGGCCGAGCCGATCGACCACATCGCCCGCGACCTGCGAGTCATGGTCCGGCACATCATCGCGATGCTTCGGCGCCGAGAGCCGGTACCACCGACACTGCCGCAAGCGCTGCGCACGCTTGCCGGAGCGATCCGCCTGCTCCGCATCGAACTCGCCCGCGACGACAACACCGATGAATGCCGGGCGGCGGCGGTCACTGCCGCCGAACTCGCCACCGAGGCGCTGGACGAAACCGGGGGCTTCGCCGGCCAGATCGTGGTCGCCCAGGTCCGTGCTCTCGCCGTCGACGTGCTGCGCGCGACCGGGTTGGATCGCGAAGTGATAGTGAGGCTCCTGCCCACGTTGCCGGCGGGGCCGGTGAGTTACGGATGAGCGCGGACCTGCGGCCTATGCTCGCGATCGCCGGCACGTTGCCTCCGGCGAACCAGGACGACCGGTGGGCCTATGAGTTGAAGTGGGACGGGGTTCGGATTCTCGCGCACGTCGGCTCGGAGCACGTCCGGCTGGTCGGCCGGTCCGGAATCGACGCGACGATCGCCTACCCCGAGCTCCGCGGCTTGGCTGGTGCCCTCGGCGGACGGACGGTGGTTCTCGACGGCGAGGTCGCGGTGCTCGGTCCGGACGGCAGCTCAGACTTCCAGGCTCTCGCACCGAGGATGCATGTCCGCTCGGCCGCCCGCGCTCATGAGCTCGCCGTCCGGGTGCCGGTCACGTATGTGGTCTTCGACGTGCTCGCCGTGGATGGCCGTTCGACCACTGCCCTGCTCTATCCCCAGCGCCGGGAGATTCTCGAGGACCTTGTGTCAAGCGGGCCGCACTGGCAGGTCTCGCCGTCCTTCCACGGTCGCGGCATAGACCTGCTCGAGGCGAGCAAGCGGATGGGCGTCGAGGGGATCGTTGCGAAGCGGCTGGATTCGCCGTACCGGCCCGGACAGCGGTCGTCGGAGTGGATAAAGATCAAGAATCTGCTGACCCAAGAGGCTGTCATCGGCGGCTACACCGTCGGCGACGGCCGCCGTGAGGGAACGTTCGGTTCGCTGCTGCTCGGGCTACCGGTCCCAGACGGGCTGACCTATGTCGGTGCCGTGGGCACCGGCTTCGATGACGCGGCCTTGGCGGAGCTGAGCGAACAGCTACGCAAACTCCGCCGGAGCGAATCCCCCTTCGTCGGCGGGGTGGACCCCCGGCACGCGCGATCGGCGCGGTGGGTAGATCCGCAGCTCGTCGGCGAGGTTGCCTACGGTCAGTGGACCGCCGACAACCGGATGCGGCATCCGGTCTGGCGCGGGCTGCGCCCGGACAAGATCCCCGCAGAAGTTGTCCGGGAGGCCTGACCGGTCACGTCGGCAGCGGGTACGACTCCTCGTGCAGCGGCGCGGTCAGGTCACCCAGCTCGTCCACGCGGGCGAGCACGTCACGATCGTCGAAGCGCAACGGCAGCCTGGTCCGGGCGTTCGACCGGGCGGCGTGTTCGACCTCCTCCCAGGTGACTGGCGTCGAGACGGTCGGCTGCTCGCGTCCACGCAAGGAGTATGGCGCCACCGTCGTCTTGGCCGCGTTGTTTTGGCTCCAGTCGACGAGCACCTTGCCGCGCCTCAGCCGCTTCTCCATGCGCGAGACGACCAAACGGGGCTGCTCCTTCTCCAGCCGTTCCGCGAGCGCGCGGGCATAACGGTGCACGGCACCCACCTCAGCCTTGCCATCGAGGGGGACATACATCTGCATACCCTTCGAGCCGCTGGTCTTCGGGTATGCGAGCAGCCCGTCGTCGCCAAGCGCTTGAGCCAGCAGCAGCGCGACCTGGCAGCATTCGATCACGGTCGCCGGCGGCCCGGGATCAAGGTCGACCACCAGACGGTCGGGATTGAGCGGCCGTTCGCCGTCCACCCGCCATTGCGGGACGTGCATCTCCAGTACGGCGAGGTTGGCGAGCCAGACCAACGTGGGAAGGTCGTCGCAGATGACGTATGTAACGGTCTCCCGGTCGCGGGTACTGCCCGGCGACGGCAGTGTCACGGTCCGCACCCATTGCGGCGTTCCTCGAGGGGCGTTTTTCTCGAAGAAGCTCGCGGCCGCGACGCCGTCAGGCCACCGCTTGCGGGTCAGCGGCCGGTCGGCGAGGTGGGGAACCAGGACAGGAGCGATACGGGTGTAGTAGTCCACCACCTCCGCCTTTGCGGTGCCGGACTCCGGGTACAGGACCTTGTCGAGGTTGGACAGCCCGAGCTTTCGCCCGTTGACCTGCACGGTGACCTTCTGCGTGGCCATGGTCACAGTCTGCCCAGCCTGGGGTGTTCCGTCTCGCGGTCGGGGGTTAGAGCTAGCGTTGCTCGGGCATGAACGTGCGAAGCATGTCGCCGTGTGACATGCCTGGATGAACGGAGGGATCCATGACGCTCAACGACGACGACATGCAAACCACGCCGAGCAGCGCGACGACCGATCGCACCGGGGACGGGGGCGCCGACGGCGGCGCAGCGGGGGAGGGCCCGCTGGACGGTGGCGCGGACCCGCAGGGCGCTGACGGCGGGGCGGATGGCGGAGCCACCGAGGAGGGCACTGACGGCGGCGCCGACGGCGGCGCCGACAGTGGCGCCGACAGTGGCGCGGGCGCATTCTGACGGACTCGGCTTCGGGAACGCCGGGTGGTGTCAATCGCCCGGCGTTGACCCGTTGTGTGCGCGTCGAGACCGAAGAGTTCGCCGACAGCTATTGGGGTCGGACGCTCCTGCACTCGACCGCGGCGGACCTGGCCGCTGCTGGGCGCATACCGGGATACGGCGATCTGCTGAGTCCCGACGACGTCGACGAGCTACTGAGCCGGCGCGGTCTGCGAACGCCATTCCTACGGGTTGCCCGCGACGGGAACGTCCTGCCGACACGCGAGTTCACCGGACCGGGCGGCGCCGGCGCGGAGATCGCTGACCAGGTCATCGACGAAAAGGTGCTCGACCAGTACGCCGACGGCGCCACGTTGGTGCTGCAGGGGTTGCACAGGTTATGGCCAGCGCTGGTCGACTTCGCCGGCGCTCTCTCCACTGAACTCGCCGCGCCGGTCGGCGTGAACGCCTATGCAACACCGCCAAGCAGTCGAGGCTTTGCCACCCACTACGACACCCACGACGTTTTTGTTCTGCAGGTCGCCGGGCGCAAGCGGTGGCGAATCTACGAGCCGGTGCGACCCGATCCATTGGACCGACAACCTTCCGGCCGTGGCGCCGACGAGGTCGGTGCCGTCTCCGACTCGCCCGCGGTGCTCGATGCGATCCTCGCCACCGGTGACTCGTTGTACCTGCCTCGGGGCTGGCTGCATTCCGCCGTCGCCCTCGGCGAGCAGTCGCTTCACCTCACCGTCGGTGTGCGGGCGATGAACCGGTACGCCATCGTGGAATCGCTACTGGAGCTGGCGGCCGACGAAGCGGCGCTGAGGCTCGGCTTCCCGCTCGGGCTCGACGTCACCGATCCCGACCAGCTTGCGCCACACCTGGAAGCGACGGTCGAAGCGCTGACCAACTGGCTGCCGAGGATTGAGGCTGCCAGCGTCGCGGAACGGTTGCGTGAGCGGGCGTGGCCGGCCACGCGGCCGGCCCCGATCCGGCCGCTCGCTCAGGCCGCGGCGATGACCGATCTCGATCTGGACACGGTGTTGTCGCCTCGCGGCGGACTGCACTGGCGGATGACGGCGGCGGATCCCGACACGGTGACCGTGCACCTCGTCGACCGCCAGATCACGGTTCCTGCCCGCTGCGCGCCCGCTCTGCGGGTGCTGCTCGCAGGTCCGTGGATCCGGGTGGGCGACCTGCCGGACCTCGCCGCCGCTGATCAGCTCACGTTCGCTCGCCGGATGCTGCGCGAAGCCATCGCTGTGTCGGCCGAGAAGCAGTAGCCGGCCGCCGTCAGATTCATCGACGTCACCCGAAATCAGCGTGGTTGACACCTTCTAGGCCGGGGTAATACGGCTCGCGAAGGAGGAAGGCTATGTCGTCTTCGCAAGTTCTGATCATTGTCATCGTTCTCGCCATCCTCGCGCTCGCAGGTGTGGCGTGGTTCCTGATCCGCAGGCGTGAACTACAGCGACGCTTCGGTCCCGAATACGACCGTGTGGCGGACGAAGCAGACAACCGGCTGGCAGCGGAGAAGGAGCTGCGAGAAAGGGAAAGGCGCCACGCCGAGCTCGAACTGCGCGAGCTCGATCCCGAAGCGCGCCAGCGGTACACCGAGCGGTGGGAGCAGATCCAGGCACGCTTCGTCGACGCTCCGGAGAACGCCGTCGGCGCTGCTGACGACTTTGTCACCGAGCTGATTGCCGAGCGCGGGTATCCGACCGACGACTACGACGAGCGGCTGTCCCACCTGTCGGTCGAACACGCACGTGTCCTCAGTGACTACCGCGATGCCCACGACATCAACGAGCGCAACCGGCGGGGCGAGGCCACAACCGAGCAGCTCCGGCTGGCCGTGCTGCATTACCGCTCGCTGGTCACCGACCTACTCGGCGACGGAAACGCAGCGCGGCCGAGCGACCTGGCCGAGGAAGCGAGACGAGGTACTCCCGATGAGTAAGGAAGCCGACCCGCGTGACGAGCGGACTGGCCAGCGCGTCGATGAACCGGAGCAAGACCATGGTCAGCAAGACCATGGCCAGGAGCAGGTCGTGGACCGGAACGAGGACGGATCTCCTGACTCGGTCGTCGTGGATGCTGGCGACACCGCGGCGGACGTAGCCGATGAGCCCGAAGGGCTGATGCCGGGCGAGATGGCTGCCGCACCCGTTGGCGCACCGTGGAGCGCGCAGACCGCAGCTAACCTGCGCGACCGGTGGCAGGCGTTGCAGCTTCGGTTCGTCGACGACCCACGCGGTGTAGTCACGCAGGCTCAGTCACTGGTCGGCGAGGCGGTCGAGGGTTTGACGAAGACACTCGCCGAACAGCGACGCGCGCTCGATGGATGGGCGTCCGGCGGCAACGGCGACACCGAGCAACTGCGGGTCGCCCTCCAGCGCTACCGCGACTTCTTCGACCGAGTGCTCGGCTCCGGATGATCCGCGATCCCGAGACACCATCGCCGGTCGGACCACCGTAGCTGTCTCAAGATCGCCGTCTGCCGTCCGGCACAGAGCGCGTGACCATCTGGTTGACAGCTGGTCGCTGGGCGCGTAACGATGGCCTCCCGGGTCAGGCAACGCCGGGTACGAAGGACGGCCGATGACCGAACAGCTGCAGCTCCGGTACCACAGTCTCGGTGGCTGTTTGATCGTCCGGGTCGCTGGCGACGTCGATTCCCACGGTGCCCGCGTGCTCCGCGACACGCTGGTCGGCAAGGTGAGCGCAGGCGCCCCGCGCCTCATCGTCGATCTGACTCGGGTCGCCGCCATGGACCTGGCCGGGCTGTCGGCGCTGCTCGCCGTGCAGCAGGAGGCCGAGGCCTCGGGCGGCGGCTTGCGGCTGGTCGCAGTCGGGTCGGCGGTGAAAGCCGTGTTGGAGACTGCGGACCAGGCCGGCTCCTTGGTGGTCGACGACGACCTGTCCGACGCACTCGAGGCGACGATGGAGGCCGCGACGGTTGCCGCACGCGCGGCCATCCGCCGGGTCCCCCAACAGTCGGCGGGCGCCGACCTCACCACCGCTCGTCGCGAGATCCGGCCGCCGTGAGACGCCCGCTCGCCTCCGGCAGCCACACCCGGAAAGTCGCGCCGCCGCCGGGAGTCGGTTCCGCTTCGACTCGGCCGCCGTGCGCAGCGACAAGGGCGGCAACGATCGACAATCCCAAGCCGTTGCCGCCTGCGGATCCGTTGCCACCAGCCCTGGCCCGGGCCGGGTCGGCGCGATAGAACCGCTCGAACACCCGCCCAGCGTCCTGCTCGGGTATCCCGGGACCGTCGTCGCGGACCTCTACGAAGACCTGCCCATCGGTATCCGCGCCGACGCTGACGAGAACCACCGTGCCATCCGGCGTGTGCCGAATCGCATTGTTGACCAGATTGGCGACGACTTGGCGCAGCCGCAGCTCGTCGCCTACGACCACGGCGGAGTCCGCCTCGGCGGCGATGTGCCGCCGAATGTCGTGGCCTTTCGCCACCGCACGCGCATCGACGACGGCGTCGGTGACAATCGGCACCAGGTCCACCGGCTGGGTGTCCAGTGGCCGCTGCTGGTCGAGTCGGGCGAGCACGAGCAGGTCCTCCACCAGCAGGCCCATCCGGGTGGCCTCGTCCTCGATCCGGCCCATCACCCGGGCCAGAGCGGTTTCGTCTTCAACTGCTCCTTGCCGGTACAGCTCGGAGAATCCGCGGATGGAGGTCAACGGGGTCCGCAGCTCGTGACTCGCATCGGCGACGAAACGCCGCATCCGCTCCTCGGAGGCGCGGGCAGACTCTTCCGACGCACGCCGGACGTCGAAGGCGGCCTCGATCTGCCCGAGCATTGTGTTCAGTGCCGCCGACAGGCGGCCGACCTCGGTCCGGGGGTCACGGTGCGGCACACGCCGAGCAAGGTCGCCCGACGCGATCGCTTCCGCGGTCGCCTCGACCTCCTCCAGCGGGCGGAGACTGGACCGCACGATCCACCATGCCGCGCCCGCGAGTAGTGCCAGGGCCAGGACGACGACGATGCCGTCGATGGCGAGCAGGCGCCCGACGGTCGCTGACAGGTCATCGAGCGGGAGGCCGACGACGACACTGCCGCCGCCCCTCTGCGGCAGTGCGAGGATTCGCCATGAACCGTCCCCGGTAGTGGCGTCGACGGTGAACGGCTCCTTGTCGTGCAGCGCGACGGCCTTGACGTCCATCGCCGGCAGATTCGGCCCGGCAATGCCGGACACGGTGTCGGTACCGGCACGCCATTGCAGGATCCCGGCGTCGTCATAACTCTGCGCGATGTAGTCGGCCGGCGGTCGGAATCCATGGGGCCCGGAGCCTTGGCCCAGGCGTAGGCCCGGCCGACCCTCCAACGTCGGTTCCATCGCGACCCGCTCGGCAGACTCCCGCAGCTCGATGTCCACGCGATGGAGGAGGTCGTCATGCAACACGGCGGCGGCAACCACGCTCGTCACGACCACGGTCACGGCAGCGAGCAACAGGACCGCGGCGAGCAGCTGAGTCCGCAGCGGCATTCGGTCACGCAGCCTACGCAAGCTATGCCGATCGAGCCCCTGCTTGCTCACGAGGCTGTCCGCGGGAGCCTCAGCACGTAACCGACCCCACGCAACGTGTGCAGCAGCTTGGGTTCCGTGGTGTCGACCTTCCGCCGGAGATACGACACGTAGGACTCGACGACGTTGGCCTCGCCACCGAAGTCATAGGCCCACACGTGGTCGAGGATCTGGGTCTTGCTCAGCGCCCGTCCCGGATTGACCAGGAAATACCGCAGCAGCTTGAACTCGGTGGGGGACAGCGAAACCGGCGCGCCGGCTTTCCAGACCTCATGACTGTCGTCGTCGAGCTCGATGTCCGCAAACGTGAGCTGAGCTGTCCGCCGGCCGTTGCTCTTGCCGGCGCGGCGAAGAATCGCGTGGATCCGGGCGATCACCTCGGCGAGGCTGAACGGCTTCGTCACGTAGTCGTCCGCGCCTAGCGTCAGGCCGGTGACCCGGTCCTCGCCCGCGTCCTTGGCGGTCAGGAACAGAACGGGGATGTCGACGCCGTTGCCACGGAGCTGGCGCAGGACGGAGAACCCGTCCACACCAGGCATCATTACGTCGAGGACGAGGAGGTCGGGCCGCACCTCACGAATCCGCTCGACAGCCTCCCGTCCGCTGCGGGCCGAGCTCACCTCGAACCCTGCGTACCGCAAGCTGGCCGACAGCAGTTCGACGATGTTCGGCTCATCGTCGATGACGAGCAGGCGGGCGTGCGATGGTTCTGCCACACCGTCAAGACTGGACCCCTCGCGAGCAGGCAAGCTGTGAGAGAGCTGTGAAGTCGCTGTGAATTCAGCGCTGCCAGTGCGATGATCAACGCCACGTATGGGCCGGCATCCGGCCAGTGATTGCACCACTCAGCACCGGACTTGCCGGATCCGCGACGCTCAGATAGAGCCCCTCGCTCGGTCCTGGACACGTCGATGTGATCGCACTCTCGCTATCCCGCTCTCGCAAGCATGCCGCCATCGACAGGACGGCATGCACTCCGTCCAGGACAAACGTGGACGGACGTATCCAGGACCCGTGAACGAGTCTTTCGACAACGAGACTCCGATAGAACTCACTGCCCCGCATGACTCCACCGGAGAAGCCGATTGACGGGTGAGCACCGAGATCCAGCCGGTCCAGAGCTACGGTTACGGCACTGGCCAGCGATGCCGCATTCGATTCGATGATTTGCCGGGCGACATCATCCGCCGATGCAGCAAGGACGACGGGCGCGAATCCCGCGACCCTCGCCCGAGCTGATCCATGCTCCGCCAACCAACGACCAAGGCACGGAATCGTCATACCGAAGTGTTCCGACGCCCGATCAGACAGGATCGTCGCCGGGCCGGTTCCGTCGATCGCGCTCGCTGCCGCCCGAAGGGCTGCCCGCCCGAGACTGTAGGCGCTCCCCTCGTCGGACACGATGTGCTCATGGCCGCCGATCTTGGCCAGCCGACCGGACCCGTCGCGACCCAAGACGCAGCTACCCGTTCCGCTGCTGACGACGATTCCGACTGCCGACACCGGGGGCGCGTACAGCAGCGAGACCATGTCGTTGACGAACAGGACGCAGCCGGCCGGTGCGTGAGACTCGATTACCTTTGTCAAGACGTCCGGGTAGGGAGATTCCTCGGCGACGGGTGCCGAGGAGCATCCGATACATCCGAACGCGAATCGGTCGGCTGCCAGCCCCGACCGGATCACCTCGAGGACCGTCGTCAGCCCGGCGGCGGCGGCCGCAGGGCCGACCGTACCGATCGAGATGGACCCGAAGTGCTCGACCGACACCTCACCGTCAGAACGCACCATGATCGCAGTCGTGCGCGACCCTCCGGCATCGATTCCCCACAGGCTTGCAGCCGACCGGGTAGGCGACATCAGTGCTGCTCCTTGCGTACGTCATCACGCCGTTTCGCCGGCAGCGGTTTCCTTGGCTGAGCCCAGCAGAGCATGAGCTGCTCCCCGCTCGGTAACGACCGCGTTGGCGAACCCCCCGATGAGGACCGCTCGTATTGCCGCCGCCTTGGTCAGCCCACCGCCCACGATGATGACCTCGTCGATTCGTTTGAGCTGCTCCCCGCTGATGGCTATACACCGCTCACTGAACTCGGGTGCAATCTGTCGGCCCGAAGAGTCGACCAGCGTCGCGCCGATCTCTGCGCATGCTCCCAGGGCCCGAAGTTCGGTTCGTTCCGCCGGGGTGAGGGCGTCGTACAGCTGAGAATGTGGCGGGTCCCACGAGCCGACCGGCAAGATTGCCTTCGTTATCGAATCAAATCGCTGGAATGCCTCAGCGACCTCCGGTTGGCTTCGCAGCGTGGCGGCCGTGACAGCGTCGGGCAGGACCTGCGGACTGTAGATGGAGAAGGCCGGCCCACCGGAAACCGCAGCAATGCGACTCACCAGTTCCACACTGTTCTCCGCCGGATTCACACCGACGAGGGCACCAGTGACCTGAACGACCGTGCAGGCCGGAAGGGACGCTAGAGACTCGGTGAGCACCGTGAGTGTCCGTCCGTAGCCCACTCCGAGGATGTCCCGTTCCGTGACGATCTCGGTCAGGAGGTTTCCGGCAACTCTCGCCAGACGAGCCCGCAGCAGGGTCTCGGGCACCTCGGGGCTGTCAATGACAATGGCGTGGCGCAGCCCATACGCCGACTGCAACCTCCACGACATCTCCGGATCGATGCCGAAGGGCACGTCGACACTGAGGCGGATGACACCGGTAGCTCGCGCTTCCTCCAGCAGGCGGGCGACCTTGAATCGGCTGATGCCGTATGTTTCGGCGATGTCGCTCTTGGACTTGCCGCCCAGGTAGAAGTCTCGGGCGATGGCGGCAAGGCGCAACAAGTCCGTCGTGCGAATCCTCGATCTCGGCTGGCCAACGATCTCCATCGCACTCCCTCGTCGGTGCTTGGCCATCAAGGATGCAGGGACGTCTCCATCTGCGCTATGAGCACGGTCCGCTCATTTTTGCATGACGATACGTCATCGGGAAGCCATGTGTTGCGACGGATCGCGAGCCAGGCAGCGTCTTCTGGATGCGTCCCGGATGTCGCTAGGTCGTGGCAAACCCCCACCAGACGTTCACTCGTGTGAGCAACTGATGCTCATTTGTTGCACGCAAACCCTTGACACCTGGTTGGCGTGATCGTTGAATCATGAGTGATCCGATGAGAGGCACACTGCTCATATGTGCAGGATGCATGGACTCGAGCGTCGTTTCCGGCCCACCGCAGGGAGGCGCGATGCAGCCCCGATCACCGCACCGGGCAACCGGTTCCGGCGGGTCGGCTGTGCCTGTCCGATCCCTCTCGGCTGTGCGCATCCTGGCGACCGCCCTCTGACCATGGCCACGCCCTGTACGCCGACTCGACCGTAGAAGTCGAAGCAATCCGGAGGTTTCCATGGCATCCACATCACGCAGATGGCGACGGGGACTTCCGGTCGCCGGGCTCGCCGCCGTGTTGATCACGTCCGCCTGCGCAGGAGCCGGTGGTGGCGGCGGAGGCGGTGATGGCGACGGCGGCGACGGCGGGGCGACCACGATCACCGTTGCCACCGTGGCCAACCCCCAGATGCAGGACATCGAGCAGCTGATCAGCAATTTCGAGGAAGAAAACCCAGACATCGCGGTCAACTTCTCGGTCCTGCCCGAGAACGAGCTGCGCGACAAGGTCACCCAAGACATCGCCACTCAGGCGGGCCAGTACGACGTGGTGACCATCGGTACCTACGAGGTTCCGATCTGGGCCGGCAACGGGTGGATCACCAACCTCGACGACTACACGAGTGAAGGCGACTACGATCCCGACGATCTCATCCCGCCGGTAAGCAAGGCGTTGAGTTTCGAGGACAGCCTCTACGCCGTGCCGTTTTATGGCGAGTCGTCGTTCTTGATGTACCGCAAGGACTTGTTCGACGCTGCCGGGCTCACCATGCCGGATAAGCCGACGTGGCAGGAGGTCGCAGACTTCGCCAAGACCCTGAACGACCCGGACAAGAACCTTGCCGGAATCTGCCTGCGTGGCCTCCCCGGATGGGGCGAGGTCCTCGCACCGCTCAACACCGTCATCCTCACATTCGGCGGCTGGTGGTACGACATGGATTGGAATGCGCATCTCACCGACCCCGAGACCGTCGAGGCCGCCCAGTTCTACGTCGACCTGGTGAGCAACTACGGTGAGCCTGGCGCCCCGAACGCCGGATTCTCCGAGTGCCTTACCGCGATCGGACAGGGCAACGCGGCGATGTGGGTTGACGCGACGGTCGCAGCCGGGCTCCTCGAGGACCCCAAGACCAGCAAGGTCGCCGGAAAGATGGCCTACGTGCCCGCCCCCGTCGTCGAGACCGACAGCTCTGGCTGGCTGTGGGCGTGGTCACTGGCCATGCCAGAGACGTCGAAGAACAAGGACGCCGCCTGGGCGTTCATGAGCTGGGCAACGTCCAAGGAGTACATGCAGCTCGTCGGTAACGAGCTCGGTTGGAGCCGGGTCCCGCCAGGCAGCCGGCTCTCAACCTACGAGATCCCGGAATACCAGGAGGCGGCCGCGGCATACGCACAGCAGACCCTCGACGCCCTCGAAGCTGTGAACCCTGAGCAGCCAGGCGTGCATCCGCAGCCATGGGTCGGCGTCCAGTACATCACGATTCCGGAGTTCCAGGATCTTGGCACCAAGGTGTCGCAGGAGATCTCGGCCGCCATTGCCGGGCAGCAGACCGTGCAGGAGGCTATGGAGAAGGCGCAAACGTACGCCGAGGACACAGCCGTCGAAGGCGGTTACAAGGAGGGCTGACCGTCTGGCGGCGGGGCCCTTTTGAGCGGGCCCCGCCGCAAACAGCCCGTTCGAGGAGGGTGCCGTGACTGTTCCCGCCGATGTGGCCGTCGAAGGCGCCCCGCGCCGACGACCGCCCGAGCCGAAGAAGCTGACCAGGGCAGAGCGGTGGAAGCTTCGCGGACCGCTTCTGCCAGCCTTGATCTTCGCGATCATTCTGACTCAGATCCCGTTCGTCTTTACGCTCTTCTACAGCTTCCAGTCATGGAACCTGCTTCGGCCGGGCAGCCAAGAGTTCGTCGGCCTGGAGAACTACGGCAAGGTCTTCACCGATCCCCTGTTCCGCAACGCCGTCGTGAACACGGTGGTGTTGACGGTCAGCACGGTGCTGCTGTCCCTGGTCGTTGGTCTTGCGTTCGCATTGATCCTCGACCAGAAGTTCCTCGGCCGCAGTGTCGCCCGCACGCTGCTCATCACGCCGTTCCTAGTCATGCCGACGGCGGCTGCGCTTGTGTGGAAGACGTCGATGTACAACCCCGTCTTCGGGCTGATCAACTGGTTCCTGTCGCCGTTCGGCGTCGGTAACGTCGACTGGGTCAGCCAGTTCCCGATGCTGTCGATCATCATCGTGCTCACCTGGCAGTGGACCCCGTTCATGATGCTGATCATCCTGGCCGGCTTACAGAGCCAGTCGCCGGAAATCCTCGAGGCGGCCCGGGTCGACGGTGCCAATAGCTGGGCGATGTTCCGGCGGATCACGTTGCCCCATCTGCGCCAGTTCCTCGAGCTCTCCGTGACGCTCGGCGCCATCTACCTCGTCGCGACCTTCGACGCGATCTTCATGATCACCCAGGGTGGGCCCGGCCAGGCCACCACGAACCTGCCGTACTTCATCTACCAGCAGGCGTTCCGGAAATTCTCGGTGGGCGAGGCTGCGGCCGCCGGTGTGATCGTTGTCGCCGCCACCATCATCATCGCGACGTTCGCGCTACGCGTGGTCTCGAACCTGTTCGCGGAGGAGGCCAGCTGATATGGCGACCGTAGCTACCACAACGCCCGAGCAGGTTGCGGTCCGGAGACGGCCGCCGAAGCGACGCGGCCCGCGCCGCCCCTGGATCTTCGTGCTGGGATGGGCGGCGGCCGTGGTCTGGTTCTTCCCGGTCCTCTGGATGTTCTTGACCGGGTTCAAGACGGAAGCACAGGCGTCGACCGACCCCCCAACGTTCTTTTTTGTCCCGACGCTCGACCAGTACGAGGCGATCTTCGGCAGGGACTTCGTGCCCTACCTGATCAACTCGTTCACCGCCTCGATCTTCTCCACGCTGCTCGCGATCGTCTTGGCCTTGCCGGCGGCGTACGCGCTGTCACTGGCCAAGGTGCCGAAGTGGCGGGACTCGCTGTTCTTCTTCCTGTCGACGCGAATGATGCCTGCCGTCGCGTCGATCCTCCCGCTGTACATCCTGGTCCGGAACCTCGGGATGCTCGACAACATCAACATGTTGGCGATCATCTACACGGGGATGAACCTGCCGATCGCGATCTGGATGATTCGCTCGTTCCTGCTGGAGTTGCCGCGTGAGGTGCTCGAGGCCGCTCGGGTCGACGGCGCCACACTCTCCGTGGAGATGCGCCGGGTGATCCTGCCGATGATCGCCCCAGGTCTTGCCGCCACCGCCCTGATCTGCTTCATCTTCGCCTGGAACGAGTTCTTCTTCGCCGTCACCCTCACCGTCACCCAGGCGGCCACCGTGCCCGTGTTCCTCGTCGGATTCATCACCAGCGAGGGCTTGTTCTGGGCCCGCTTGTCGGCCGCGGCGACGATGGCTTCACTGCCAGTGATCATCGCCGGCTGGGTGGCTCAGAAGTGGCTGGTTCGGGGGCTCTCCCTCGGAGCAGTCAAGTAGGCCCGCCGACGCCGGCAGGGAGCCGCCGATGGCCGTGATGCAAGCGTCGGTGTTGCGGGCCGTGCACGACCTGATCCTGGAGGAGCGGCCAGTTCCGCAACCCGGTCCACGCGAAGTGCTCGTCCAGATCAAGTCCGTAGGCGTGTGCGGCTCGGATGTGCACTACTACGAGCACGGCCAGATCGGCGAGCACGTGGTCCGTGAGCCGCTCGTGCTCGGGCACGAGCCGGCCGGTGACGTCGTCGCTGTCGGGGACGAGGTCACGCGGGTCGCTGTTGGCCAGCGGGTGTCCATCGAGCCGGGAGTGCCATGTCTGTCCTGCGAGCAATGCCTGGCCGGCCGGTACAACCTCTGCCCGCGGATGCGATTCCTCGCCACGCCGCCGATCGACGGCGCCTTCTGCGAGTACCTCGCGGTCCACGAGGCCTTCGCACATCCCGTGCCGGACTCGTTGAGTGACGACGGCGCTGCGATGCTGGAGCCGCTGTCGGTCGGTATCTGGGCATGCCGGAAGGGGCGGGTCGAGCCGGGCACGAGAGTCCTCGTGAACGGTGCCGGCCCTGTCGGGCTGTTGGCGGCGCAGTCCGCCCTCGCCTTCGGCGCCGCCCAGGTCGTCGTGGCCGACGTCAGCGAGAGCCGGCTTGCCCTCGCCGTTCGGCTCGGCGCAACCGACGTTGTCGACGTCCGGTCGGCGACGCTCGGGGAGTCCGGTGTCGAGCCAGACGTCCTGCTGGAGTGCTCCGGCCATCCCGAGGCGACGGTCGCCGCAATGCGGACCTTGGCGCCAGCGGGGCGTGCCGTCCTCGTCGGCATGGGCGCCGACGTGCTGCCCCTCCCGCTTCCGTACCTACAGAACCGGGAGATCGAGGTCGTCGGCACCTTCCGATACGCGAACACCTGGCCGACGGCCATTGCGCTGGCATCGTCCGGACGGGTGGCGCTCGACCCGCTCATCACCACTCATCACTCGTTACCTGACGTCGAAGCCGCCCTGACCGCCGGCGCCACCGACCCGTCGACCGTCAAGGTCGTCGTCACCCCCACCAGCTGAGCACGAGGAGATCCAGCGATGGCCACTGTCACCTACGATCACGCGACCCGCTTCTACGCCAATACCGAACGGCCGGCCGTCGACTCGCTGAACCTGGACATCGCCGACGGCGAGTTCCTGGTCCTGGTCGGCCCCTCCGGATGTGGCAAGTCCACCGCGCTGCGTATGCTCGCCGGCCTGGAGACCGTCGACGAGGGCACGATCCGCATCAGCGACAAGGACGTGACCAACCTGAAGCCGCGGGAGCGCGACATCGCCATGGTGTTCCAGTCGTACGCCCTGTACCCACACATGAGCGTTGGAGAGAACATGGGCTTCGCCCTGGAGCTGGCTAAGGTGCCAAAGGCGGAGCGGACCCGGCGGGTGGAGGAGGCCGCGGAGATCCTCGACCTCAAGCCGTTCCTCCACCGCAAGCCGAAGGCGCTGTCCGGTGGCCAGCGCCAGCGGGTGGCCATGGGCCGCGCGATTGTGCGCGAGCCCCAGGTCTTCCTGATGGACGAGCCGCTGTCCAACCTCGACGCCAAGCTGCGGGTCTCGACCCGCAGCCAGATCGCGGCGTTGCAGCGTCGGCTCGCGATCACCACCGTCTACGTCACGCACGACCAGGTCGAGGCCATGACGATGGGCGACCGGGTCTGCGTGCTCAAAGACGGCCTGCTCCAACAGGTCGACACCCCGCTGAACCTGTACTCCCGCCCACGGAACTCATTTGTCGCCGGGTTCATAGGCTCCCCGGCCATGAACCTGCGTGAGTTCCGGGTCGTGGACGGGCACGCGCGGGTCGGCACGGTGGACATCGCACTGTCCCGGGACGAGCTCGCCGCACTGGGCAAGGAGGGGCTAGACCGGGTGCTGCTGGGATTCCGGCCCGAGTCGATCGAGATCGTCGGCGAGGGGGAGGGCTTCCCGGTTGTCGTGAACGTCGTCGAGGAGCTGGGCCCGGAGGCGTTCCTCTACGGCACCCTGATCGAGGAGGACCCGCTCACTGCCACGGACATAGTCTCTAAGGTCGATCCGAAGCGGATTCCGCCGACCGGCAGCACCGTGTATCTACGGTTGCTCGAAGGCGAGGAGCACGTCTTCTCACCGACGACTGGCAACCGTCTGCTCTAGACCAGCGACTCCAGCGTCGCTCGTGCCCCGCGCTCGTACAACGACGTTAACGTCGTTCGGTAGGCCGTGACGAACCGCTCGTCGTCGACCAGGTCGCCGAAGACGGCACGGTTGGAGATGAATGCATCCGGGTTCCCCCGGTTGTGTTTGGCAAGCGGCGTCAGTACGTCCCGCAGCTGGTCGACCACCTCTATCGGCTGGCCTTGCTCGTCCACACCTTCGGCGTAGCGTGCCCAGCTCGCGACGACCGCAGCGGAGCGCCTGATTTCGCCGCCGGTCTTGAGTTGTGCTCGGATGACGGGCAGCAACCACTTCGGGATGCGGTCCGAGCTCTCTGCGCACAGCCGGGCGATCGTGTCTCGGACCTCGGGGTTCGAGAACCGCTCGATCAGCGTTTGCTTGTAGTCGTCGAGGTCCACTCCGGGGACCGGTGCCAGCGTCGGCGTCGCCTCTTCATGCATGTAACCCAACAGGAATTTCCGGAACAGCGGATCCTGGGCTGCGTCGTGGACGAGCCGGTACCCGCACAAGTAGCCGAAATAGCACAGCGCTTGGTGGCTGCCATTGAGCAGCCGAAGCTTCATCAACTCGTACGGTTCTACGTCCTCGACCACCTGCACACCAGCGTCCTCGTAAGAGGGACGTCCGATGCTGAACGAGTCCTCCAGCACCCACTGGGTGAACGGCTCGCACACGACCGGCCATCGGTCGTCGATCCCGAACCGGTCGCGTACCAATGCCCGATCAGTGTCGGTCGTCACCGGGGTGATCCGATCGACCATTGAGTTGGGGAAACGCACGTCATGGTCTATCCAGTCAGCGAGCTCGGGATCCCGTCGTCGGGCGAACGCGACGAACACCCGTTTTGCGAGGTGACCATTGCCCTGCAGGTTGTCAGCGGACATGACCGTGAACGGAGGCAATCCGCGCTCTCTGCGGCGCAGCAGCGCCTCAGTGATGAGGCCGAATGTTGTCCGGGGTATCGCGCCGGGCTGGAGATCAGCGACCACGGCCGGGTTTGCGGTGTCGAACTCCCCAGTGACGTGGTGAATGTTGTAGCCGCCCTCGGTCACCGTCAGTGAGACGATCCGGGTCGAGTCGGCAGCCATCTTCTCGATCACCGCTTCGGGATCGTCGGGTGCAAACAAATACTCGACGATGGAGCCGATGACGCGCGGCTCAAACGTTCCGTCCGGGTGCTTGACGACCAAGGTGTAAAGACCGTCCTGGGCGAGCAGCGCCTCTTTCATTCGCTGGTCTGCGGGCATGACGCCAGCTCCGCAGATTCCCCAATCCAGTGCCAATCCGGCGTTCATCAGCCGGTCGTGGTACATGGCCTGATGGGCGCGATGGAATGCGCCGACGCCGAAATGCACGACACCGGTCACGACTCGGCCACGGTCATAACCGGGTACCGGCAGAACATGCGTGAGGGAGGGGAGTGCCTGCGCGGTGAGCGGAGTAGACAGCGGGTGCCTCCGGAGGAGAGATCGCTCATTTGAGCAGGAGGGTAACCAAATGAGCTTGCCCCCGAATTTACCTATGCTCTGGGTGATGTCAAGCGCTGCAAGCGATCGGCTCCGGGCAGACAGAATCGTTCCCGTCGCAGGTTGACCCGACGGGTACGAAGAGACGAGGACAGACCGATGACTGACTACACTCCGACTCGCGAAGACAAGTTCACCTTTGGGCTGTGGACGGTCGGCTGGCAGGGCGTGGACGTCTTCGGCACAGCGGTCCGTCCGCCGCTGGATCCGGCCGAGGCGGTGCACAAGTTGGCCGAGCTGGGCGCGTACGGCATCACCTTCCACGACAACGACGTGTTTCCCTTCGGCAGCGACGCGGCGGAGAAGGAACGTCGCCTGACGCCGATGCGCAAGGCGTTGGGGGAGACGGGGCTCACGGTCCCGATGGTCACGACGAACCTGTTCTCGCATCCGGTCTTCCGCGATGGCGGCTTCACCAACAACGACCGCGACGTGCGCCGCTTTGCGCTCCGCAAGGTCGCGGACAACCTCGACCTGGCCGCGGAGCTGGGTGCCAGGACGTTCGTATGCTGGGGCGGGCGAGAGGGCGCCGAGTCCGGCGCGGCCAAGGACATCCGGGCGGCGCTGGACCGCTACAAGGAGGCGTTCGACATCCTGGGGCAGTACGTGCTGGAACGGGGCTACGACATCCGGTTCGCGATCGAGCCCAAGCCGAACGAGCCGCGCGGCGATATTTTGCTGCCCACCATCGGTCACGCGCTCGCCTTCATCAACGAGTTGGCGCATCCGGAGCTGGTCGGGCTCAATCCCGAGGTCGGCCACGAAGAGATGGCAAGCCTCAATTTCGCGCACGGTCTCGCGCAGGCGCTCTGGCACGGCAAGTTGTTCCACGTCGACCTGAACGGCCAGCACGGCCCGCGGTTCGACCAGGATCTGCGCTTCGGCGCCGGCAACGCCCGTGGCGCTTTCTGGACGGTAGACACGCTCGAGCACGGCGGCTACGACGGCCCACGCCACTTCGACTACAAGCCCCCGCGGAGCGAGGACCTCGACGGTGTGTGGGCATCCGCGGCCGGGTGCATGCGCAACTACCTCATCCTGCGGGAGAAGTCGCGCGCATTCCGGGCGGACCCCGACGTTCAGCAGGCGCTGCGTGACGCGCGTGTCGACCAGCTCCGTCAGCAGACCATGGCTGAGGGCGAGTCGCTCGACGCGATGCGCACCGAGGCGTTCGACCCGGACGAGGCTGGACGGCGCGGCATGGCCTTCGAACGGCTCGACCAGCTTTCCCTGGACCACCTCTACGGCGTGCGCTGAAGGGAGTATGTCGCCATGTCGGCAGACGAAACCGAGTGGGATCCCCACCTGCGCGAGCTGGGTGAGTACATCCGCCTGCAGCGCCAGATGGCCGACCTCTCTCTCCGCCGGCTCGCCGAGCTCACGAACGTGTCCAACGCCTATCTGAGCCAGATCGAGCGCGGGCTCCATCAGCCCTCGCTGCGCGTGCTCCGGTCGATCGCCCAGGCGCTCAACGTGTCCGCAGACACCCTGCTGTTGCAGGCGGGGATGATCGACTCTGCGACCGGATCCGGTGAGTCGACGAAACCGAACGACACCGAGTCGGTCATTCTCCACGATCCCGACCTGACCAGCGAGGAACGCGATGCCCTGCTCCGCGTCTACCGCAGCTTCCGGCACAAGCCAGCTGCCGGTTGACATCCTGACCAGGTCTGCGTACTATTTCAACCAGACACGGTACGGACCCCCCGAAGAAAGGATGTACCGATGACCAACCTCACCGAGCAGTACACCCAGATGGTCCAGCAGAGCCAGGACGCGGTGCGGACTGCAGTCGACAACTGGACCAAGACCGTGCAGCAGGCGGTGGGCCAGCTGCCGGCGGCCGCAGCGCCGTTCGCGGCCCCCTACGACGTCAAGACCGTCATCGACCAGGTTTTCGATCTGGCCGAGAAAATGCTTGAGGCACAGCGCGACTTTGCCAAGAGCCTGATCGCGACGTCGACCGCTGCGGGCGAGGCATTCGCCGCGCGCGCTACCGAGGCCGCCGAGGCTGCCACCGAGGCGACCAAGTCCGCTACCAGGGCCGCGACGAAGAAGTCCTGAACGGCGACGTCGGGCGACCGGAGCAGCACGCGCAGGACGCCGTAGACGCGGGGGCCACGGTCTGAATGACCGTGGCCCCTGTCGTCCTGGACTCGGACGAGGGTGGAGGTATGCGGGAGATCCTCGAGGCCGTACTTGCCGAGGACACCTCGGCAGATGGGTACGGCGCTCTCGACGTGCCCGAGTACTACCGCGGGGTCACTGTTCACCGCGACGAGGTCGACATGTTCGCCGGCCTCGCTTCGGCTGACAAGGACCCGCGTCTGTCGCTGCACGTGGACGACGTGGCGACGCCGGAGGTGGCACCGGGCGAGGCCTTGGTTGCCGTCATGGCCAGCGCGATCAACTACAACACGGTTTGGACGTCGATTTTCGAGCCGGTCTCGACGTTCGGGTTCCTGCACCGCTACGGACAGCTCTCGGCGCTGACCAAACGGCACGACCTCGGCTACCACGTCGTCGGTTCCGACCTGGCCGGTGTGGTCTTGCGCACTGGCCCAGGCGTCAACGCTTGGCAGCCGGGCGACGAGGTCGTTGCGCATTGCCTGTCGGTCGAGCTGGAGTCACCTGAGGGCCACGACGACACGATGCTCGATCCCCAGCAACGGATCTGGGGATTCGAGACGAACTTCGGTGGCCTGGCCGAGCTGGCGCTGGTCAAGGCCAACCAGCTGATGCCAAAGGCGCGACATTTGACCTGGGAGGAGGCGGCCTGCCCGGGCCTGGTCAACTCAACGGCTTACCGGCAACTCGTCTCCGGTCATGGCGCCGGCATGAAGCAGGGCGACATCGTGCTGATCTGGGGTGCATCTGGCGGCTTGGGGGGCTACGCGACCCAGCTCGCCCTCAACGGCGGGGGGACTCCGGTTTGCGTGGTCTCCAGCCCCGGCAAGGCAGAGATCTGTCACCGGATGGGCGCGGAACTCGTCATCGACAGAACCGCCGAAGACTACCGGTTCTGGAGCGACGAGCAGACCCAGAACCCGAAGGAGTGGCGCCGGTTCGGTGTACGTATCCGAGAGCTGACCAGCGGCGACGATCCCGACATCGTTTTCGAGCATCCGGGCCGGGAGACCTTCGGCGCAAGCGTGTACGTCGCCCGGCGTGGCGGGACGATCGTCACATGTGCGTCGACATCTGGTTTCGTGCACGAGTACGACAATCGGTATCTGTGGATGAACCTCAAGCGCATCGTCGGGTCGCACTTCGCGAACTACCGTGAGGCGTGGGCGGCCAACCGGCTGATCGCGCAAGGCCGGATTCACCCGACCCTTTCCCGCACGTATCCGCTCCACGAGACGGGTCAGGCCGCGCACGATGTCCACCTCAACGTGCATCAGGGCAAGGTGGGGGTGTTGTGCTTAGCTCCCACTGAAGGTCTGGGCATCCGCGACAACGAGCTACGCGAACGTCACCTCGACGCGATCAACCGCTTCCGCGGCGCATAATCGGCGATCTCGAGACAGGTGTGTCGGCGGGACCGCCGTATCTGTCTCAAGATCGCGGAGGTGTGTGCGGGTCAGACCCGCTTTCCGCCCTCGGGCGCTCCGAAAGCGTCCGGGCCTTGGTCCGGTGCGGCCTCGCCGGTCGCGGCGCCACCGGCATCGGTGTCGTCGTGGACTGGCGGTTCGATCCCTTCCAGCTGGTCGCGTTCGTCGAACTGGTCCGTGCGTTCGGTCATCGCGCCGCCTCACCCTCTCTCAGCGGGTCGATCGCCCGCGTCAGCCGCTGGCCAACGTCAACTCGAATGAGTACATGCTCGCTCGGTACAGATGCGAACCGTACTCAACGGCGCGGCCTGCAGCGTCCCATCCAGTCCGGGTCATCGTCAGCAGCGGCGCGTTCCGCTTCTCACCCAGCAGCCGGGCCTCGGTGGACGATGCGGCCCGCGCGCCGATGACCTCGTCGGCAATCCGCGGCGGATGTCCCGCTGCCCGCAGTAGTTCGTAGAGACCGTGATTCTCCAGGTCCTCGCGGCGCAGCCGGAGCACATCGAGGGGGACCGCATTGTTCATCAGGGCGAGCGGCTCGTCGCCGGTGTATCGGAGTCGCTCGACCCAGGTCACTTCCGTGCCCTCGGGAATGGCCAGCGCCTGAGCCATCGCGTCGGTGGCCGGCAGTACCTCGAAGGCCCTGATCTCGGTCCTGGGCTGCTTTCCGGCTTTGATCAGGTCGTCGTACAGGCTCGACAGCTCGACCGGGCGGCGGACCTTTGGGTGCACGACCTGAGTCCCGACCCCACGTTTGCGGATCAACATCCCGCGCTCCACCAGGTATTGGATCGCACGGCGCATTGTCGGGCGCGATACGCCGAGTTGGTCGGCGAGGTCGATCTCGTTCTCCAGGCGCGTTCCCACAGGGATCGTGCCGGCTTCGATCAGCTCCTGCAGGCGGCTCGCCACCTGGAAGTAGAGCGGGATCGGACTCGTGCGATCGACCTTCATCGGCGCGACCGCTGCGAGCGGCGCATCGATGTCGACCACGTTGCCCTCCCATCACATTGTCTTAACAATGTGTTGACATCGTGCACCTCATTGTATTACATCTTGCCCCATCCGTCTCCGGCGATCGGAGTCATCTGTGGGCGATGCCTTCGAGGTCTTGACGATGGGCCGGATCGGCGTAGACGTCTACCCGCAGCAAGTCGGGGTGTCTCTTCGCGAGGTAGAGACTTTTGGCAAATATCTCGGCGGCAGCGCGTCAAATGTGGCAGTCGCCGCTGCCCGGTACGGTCGCCGAACGGCCGTGATCACCCGGACCGGAGCCGACCCGTTCGGCGAGTTCCTGCACGACGCCCTCCGAGGGTTCGGCGTGGACGACCGGTACGTGACCGCTGTCGCGGACCTGCCGACCCCGGTCACGTTCTGTGAGATCTTCCCGCCCGACGACTTCCCCCTCTACTTCTACCGCCTGCCAAAGGCGCCTGACCTGGAGATTTACGAGAACGAGCTCGACTATGACGCGATCCGGGGTGCCGGCGTCTTCTGGGTGACGGTCACCGGCCTGTCCCAGGAACCAAGCCGCTCCGCGACCCTGCATGCGCTTCGGGCGCGCGAGCGAACCGCGCACACTGTCCTGGACCTCGATTATCGGCCGATGTTCTGGCCGTCTGGGGACGAGGCGCGGCGCTGGGTGGAGCAAGCCCTGCCGCTGGTCACAGTTGCCGTCGGGAACCGCGACGAGGTCGAGACTGCGGTCGGAACGCGGGAGCCCATGGCCGCAGCCCGGGCGCTCCACGACGCCGGCGTCGATCTCGCGGTCGTCAAGCAAGGGCCGGCCGGAGTCCTGGCTTCGCGAGACGGCGAGGAGGTCGTCGTACCGCCAGTTCCGGTCGAGGTCGTGAACGGGCTAGGGGCCGGAGACGCGTTCGGCGGGGCGCTTTGCCACGGCCTGCTCGGAGGCTGGGACTTGGAGCGAATGATGCGGTTCTGTAACGCGGCGGGCGCGATCGTCGCGTCCCGGCTCGCCTGCAGCGACGCCATGCCGACGGCCGCGGAGGTCGAGGCCAAGCTTCGGGAGGCTGTCCGTGCATGAGAGCCAGCTGAAGGAACTTGTGGAGACCAGGGCTCGCCACCCGGAGGCGATCGCCGAGGCGGTGAGTCGGCGGAGGCGACCGGCGTCGGTCCTCGGTGACCATGGCCGGCTCATGGTCATCGCGGCCGACCATCCGGCCCGCGGCGCCCTGCGGGCGGGTGATCGACCGATGGCGATGGCCGATCGAGCCGACCTGCTGGACCGGCTGTCCTTGGCGTTGTCACGGCCAGGTGTCAACGGCGTGCTCGGCACGCCCGACATCCTCGAGGATCTCCTGTTGCTGGGGGCCCTCGAGGACAAGGTGGTATTCGGCTCGATGAACCGCGGCGGTCTCGCCGGCACGGTGTTCGAGATCGACGATCGGTTCACCGGCTACGACGCCGCAAGCATCGCGGCGGCCGGGTTCGAGGGCGGCAAGATGCTGCTGCGCATCGACCCGGACGACCCAGCCACCGCGCCAACGCTAGAGGCGAGCGCACGGGCGGTGAGCGAGCTCGCGGATCGCCGGCTGATCGCCATGGTCGAGCCGTTCGTGTCGCACCGGGTCGACGGACGGGTGAAGAACCAGCTCACGTCCGAGGCGATGACCCGCGCGGTCACGGTCTCCGCCGGCCTGGGTACCACGTCGGCCTACACCTGGCTCAAGGTCCCCGTCGTCGACGACATGGAACGGGTGATGGCTGCGACGACGCTGCCAGCGCTGATCCTCGGCGGTGAGGTCAGCGGGGATCAGGAGGCCGCGGTCGAGAGCTGGAAGAAGGCGCTGGAGCTGCCCACGGTCCAGGGGTTGGTGATCGGCCGCTCCCTGCTCTATCCGCCGGACGACGACGTGGCGGCTGCGGTCGATGCGGCGGTGGAGCTCTTGTGAGCGGCATGCGAGCGACGACGGCGCTGCCTGCCCACGTGCCCGCGGGCACGGCGGCGGACGCCGGGTTCTCGCTGTTCGTGACACCGGGGCGGGCCGGCTGGGCCTTCTGCGGCATGCGGGTGCTGGAGCTCGGCGCTGGTCGGTCGTTCACCGTTGACACCCAGGACGACGAAATGATCGTGCTCCCGCTGGCCGGGTCGTGTCAGGTGTCCTGCGACGGCGAGGGTTTCGAGCTGCGCGGTCGCGACAGTGTCTTCGCCGCGGTGGCCGACTTCGTCTATGCGCCACGAGACTGCCGAGTCGAGATCCAGTCGGCGGAGGGCGGTCGGTTCGCCCTGCCGACGGCGCGGGCCGCCCGACGGCTGCCGGCGCGGTACGGCTCCGCTTCGGACGTCGCCGTCGAGCTACGGGGCGCCGGCAACGCCAGCCGCCAGGTCAACAACTTCTGTTCACCGGAGGCCTTCGACGCCGACCGGTTGATCGCCGTCGAGGTCCTGACGCCGGGTGGCAACTGGTCGTCCTACCCGCCGCACAAGCACGACGAGCAACGTGAAGACGAGTCCGCGCTCGAGGAGATCTACTACTTCGAGGTTTCCGGTGACGGTCCGGCGTACCAGCGTGTGTACGGTTCCGGGCCCGGTCGCGAGATCGACCTGTGTGCCGAGGTCCGCACCGGCGACACAGTGCTGATCCCGTACGGCTACCACGGGCCGTCAATGGCCGCGCCCGGATATGACCTCTACTACCTCAACATCATGGCCGGGCCGGGGGAGCGGGTGTGGCGCTTCCGCGACGACCCCGCACACGCCTGGATCCGGGGCAGCTGGGCCGACCTGACCGTCGACGCTCGTCTTCCGTTGACGTCGGCGCCCGATGACCAACCGGAGCGCTCATGAGCACAGGCACTACTCGCCGGCTGACCGTCGCGCAGGCGGTCGTGCGCTTCCTCGCGAACCAGTACAGCGAGCGCGACGGCATCGAGCAGCGCCTCATCGCCGGCTGCTTCGGCATCTTCGGGCACGGCAATGTCGCGGGGCTCGGCCAAGCCCTACTTGAAGATGAGCGAGCGAATGCCGGGGGGAACGCGGGCGGCGGAGCCCCCCGCGGGTTGCCAAATGCCGGGGGGAACGCGGGGGGCGGAGCCCCCCGCGGGTTGCCAAATGCCGGGGGGAACGCGGGGGGCGGAGCCCCCCGCGGGTTGCCATACCACCAGGGGCGCAACGAGCAGGCCATGGTGCACACCTCGGTGGCCTACGCCCGGATGAAGGACCGCCTGTCGACGTTCGCGTGCACGGCATCGGTGGGCCCGGGGGCGACCAACATGCTTACCGGCGCTGCTCTGGCGACGATCAACCGGCTCCCGGTTCTGCTTCTACCCGGCGACATCTTCGCGACCCGGGTGTCGAGCCCGGTCCTCCAGGAGCTCGAGGATCCCACCGGCTACGACATCTCCGTCAACGATGCGTTCCGGCCGGTCTCCCGCTTCTTCGACCGGGTGTGGCGGGCGGAGCAGTTGCCGCAGGCACTGCTCGGAGCGATGCGGGTGCTCACCGACCCAGTCGATACGGGCGCCGTGACGATCGCGCTGCCGCAAGACGTGCAGGCCGAGGCATACGACTGGCCAGAGGCGCTGTTCGGCAAGCGGGTCTGGCACGTTCCCCGTCCGGTGCCAGAACCTTCCGCGCTGGCCCGGGCGGTGGCAGTGATCCGGGAGGCCAAGCGGCCGCTGATCGTGGCCGGCGGCGGGGTGATCTACTCGCAGGCGACTGAAGCCCTGCGCGAGTTCGTCGAGGCCACGGGCATCCCGGTCGGCCAGAGCCAGGCCGGTAAAGGGGCGCTTCCATACGATCACCCGCTGTCCCTCGGCGCAATCGGCAGCACCGGCACCACCGCAGCGAACCGGCTGGCCCGGGAGGCCGACGTCGTCATCGGGATTGGCACCAGGTACAGCGACTTCACCACCGCGTCGCGAACGGCGTTCGGCAACCCTGACGTGCGGTTCGTCAACATCAACGTTGCCGCCTTCGACGTCGCGAAACACGCCGCGGTGGGTGTCGTCGCCGACGCCCGCGAGGCGCTCGTCGCGTTGGGGGAGGCATTGTCCGGGTGGCGGGTCGGCGACGAATATCGCAACCGGGCTGCGGAGCTGGTGCGTGAGTGGGATGAGATCGTCGAAGGCGCCTACACCCAGGGGCACCGGCCGCTTCCCGCCCAATCGGAGGTCATCGGCGTCGTCAACGACGTGTCCGACGCCCGCGACGTCGTGGTGTGCGCTGCGGGCTCGATGCCAGGGGACCTACACAAGCTGTGGCGCACGCGTGACCCGAAGGGCTACCACGTCGAGTACGGATACTCCTGCATGGGCTACGAGATTGCCGGCGGGCTGGGGATCCGGATGGCTTGCCCGGACCGCGACGTATTCGTCATGGTGGGCGACGGCTCGTACCTGATGATGGCCCAGGAGCTGGTCACGGCCGTCCAGGAGCATCTCAAGATCATCGTGGTGCTGGTGCAGAACCACGGGTTCGCTTCGATCGGCGAGCTGTCCGACGCTGTCGGCGCCCAGCGGTTCGGCACCTGGTATCGCTACCGCAACCCCGAAACCGGCCGTCTGGACGGCGGCATCCTGCCGGTGGACCTCGCGGCGAACGCCGAGAGCCTCGGCGTGCGAGTGCTCCGGGCGAAGACCATGGACGAGTTCCGCCCTGCCGTGCAGGAGGCGAAGAAGTCCGACGCCGACGGTCCGGTCATGGTGCATGTCGAAACCGATCCGCTGGTCCCGGCACCGAGCAGCGAGTCGTGGTGGGACGTGCCGGTCGCCGAGGTGGCCGAGTTGAGCGCAACCCGTGACGCGAGAAGGACCTACGCCGAGAACAAGTCGAACCAGCGACTGTATTTGTCGAGCGAGTCGGGAGGACGCCCGTGAGGACCATTCACCACTGGATCGGCGGCAAGCCCGCCACCGGCACCTCGACTCGTCGCGGTGATGTCTGGAACCCTGCGACCGGCGAAAAGCAGGCCGAGGTCGTGCTCGCCAGCAAGGCTGACGTCGACGAAGCCGTCCGGACCGCTGCGACGGCCTTCGAGTCATGGTCACAGTCGTCGTTGTCGAAGCGGACGAAGATCCTCTTCGATTTCCGCGAGCTTGTTCACCGGCGCACGCGTGAGATCGCGGAGGTGATCGCCGACGAACACGGCAAAGTCGTGTCCGACGCCAAGGGCGAGGTGCAGCGCGGGCTCGAGGTCGTCGAATATGCCTGCGGCATCCCAACGCTGCTCAAGGGCGAGTATTCCGACCAGGTGTCGACCGGCGTCGATGTCTACTCGTTCCGCCAGCCACTCGGTGTGGTCGCCGGAATAACTCCGTTCAACTTCCCGATCATGGTGCCGATGTGGATGCACCCGATCGCGATCGCGTGCGGCAATACGTTCATCCTCAAGCCGAGCGAGCGCGATCCGACCGCATCGACCATCGTCGCGGAGCTGTGGGCCGAGGCCGGCCTTCCCGACGGAGTGTTCAACGTCGTACACGGCGACAAGGAGGCCGTCGACGCGATCCTCGACCACCCCGACATTGCCGCCGTGTCGTTCGTCGGGTCGACCCCGATCGCCAAATACATCCACGAGCGCGGCACGGCCAACGGCAAGCGGGTGCAGGCACTTGGCGGCGCCAAGAACCACGCCATCGTGCTCCCCGACGCCGACATCGACTACGCGTCCGATCACCTTGTTGCCGCAGCCTTCGGGTCTGCGGGAGAGCGCTGCATGGCCATCTCAGCGGCGGTCACCGTCGGGGACGCAGCGGATCCGCTCATCTCCGTCGTCAGCGACAAGGCCCGAGCCGTCCGCGTGGGCCCTGGCCGCGACCCGCACAGCGAGATGGGCCCGGTGGTGACCAGCGCCGCAAGGGACCGGATCGTCGGCCTTATCGGATCCGGAGAGCAGCAGGGTGCCCGGCTCGCGGTCGACGGCCGCGACCTTGTTGTCGACGGCCACGAGAGAGGCTTCTTCGTAGGCCCGACGGTCATCGACGATGTGACGACCGAGATGGACGTCTACCGCGAGGAGATCTTCGGTCCCGTCCTGTCCGTGGTGCGTTCGGATTCCGTCGACGACGCGATCGCGCTCATCAACGCCAACCCGTACGGAAACGGCACGGCGATCTTCACCTCCAGCGGCGAGGCGGCGCGCCGGTTCCAGCGCGGCGTCAACGTCGGCATGATCGGCATCAACGTACCGATCCCCGTACCCATGGCCTACTACTCCTTCGGAGGGTGGAAGGACTCGCTGTTCGGCGACAAGCACATTCACGGACCCGAAGGTGTGTCGTTCTACACCAGGGCCAAGGTCGTGACGTCACGATGGCCGCACGTCGAGCATCCGACCGGTGCGAGCTACCACTTCCCGACGGCGGTCTAGGAGATCTCATGACCACACCGGCACCGGGCGGATCCGTCGACCTGTCGCGTATCACGCTCGGAACGGCACCGGACTCGTGGGGTGTGTGGTTCCCCGACGACCCGCAGCAGGTGCCGTGGGAGCGGTACCTCGACGAGATGGTGCAAGCCGGGTACACCTGGACTGAGCTCGGGCCTTACGGCTATCTGCCGACAGAGCCTGGCCAGCTGCGGGACGAGCTGGCGAGCCGCGGCATTTCCCTGTCCGGTGGCGCGGTGTTCGCTGGCGTACACCGCGGCGCCGACGCACTCGACCAGGCGATCGAGGATTGCCGTGCGGAGTCCCGGCTCTTGACGGCGCTCGGCGCGCGCTACCTGATCCTGCTGCCGGAGCAGTACACGGACATGCACGGTGGTGACGTGCTCGAGGCGAGCCGGCTGGAGCCGGAACAGTGGCACGCCTTGACCACCGGCATGTCCCGGCTCGGCAGCGTCCTCGCCGACGAGTTCGGCCTCCGCTTGGTATTTCACTCGCACGCGGACAGTCACGTCGGTACCCAGGAACAGATCGAGCAGTTCCTGGAGGACACCGACCCGGCAACGGTGTCGCTGTGCCTCGACACCGGGCACGTGTCCTACTACGAAGGAGACAACGTCGCGATCATCCGGAAGAACCCCGACCGGATTGGTTACGTCCATCTCAAACAGGTCGACCCGGACGTCCGGCAACGCGTGCAGGACGAGGCACTGTCCTTCGCCGAAGCCGTTCGCCTGGGAGCCATGGTCGAGCCGCCCATGGGCGATCCCTCGATGCCGCCGCTGCTCGAGGCGTTGGCCGATCTGACCACAGACCTGTTCGCCATCGTGGAGCAGGACCTGTACCCATGCGACCCGGATGTGCCGCTGCCGATCGCAACTCGGACCAGGCAGTATTTCAACGGTCTAGGGGTGGGCCCTGGTCCGTGACTTCTCGACCCGCCCACCCTGTCCCGACGACACCCAATTGGAGCACCGGCACCGGGCCGGTGCCACATCAAGGAGAAGGGCACATGATCAAACAGAGACGAGCGCTCCTGGTGGGCGCATTGTTCAGCGGCGCGGTGTTGGCGTTTGCTGGCTGCAGTAGCGGGGGAGGTGCGCAGGAAGAGGAGCCGGCCGCCGGCGACACCGATGCTCCGGCGGCCGCGCCGAGCGGCCTGACCTTCGCCATGATCACGCATGAGGCACCTGGGGATACCTTCTGGGACAAGATCCGCAACGGTGCCGAGGCGGCGGCCGAACGGCTCGGTGTGGAGCTGAATTACCAGGCCGACCCGGATGCTGCCGGACAGTCCACGCTGGTGCAGAACGCCATCGATTCCGACGTGGATGGGCTGGCGGTGACGCTGGCGGCCTCTGAGGCGATCCAACCAGCAGTGCAGGCGGCGATCGATGCGGGTATCCCGACGGTCGCGTTCAACCAGGGGTTCGACACCTGGCAGGAGTACGGCGCGATGATGTACTTCGGGTCGGACGAGACGCTCGCCGGCGAGACAGTGGGCGAGCGGATCGGTGAAGAGGGCGGTCAGAAAACCCTGTGCATAATCCAGGAACAGGGTTCGGCGGCACTGGAAGCGCGGTGCGCCGGCGTCAAGGCGACGTTCCCGAACACGGAGAACATCAACGTCGAAGGTACTGACCTGCCGGGAACACAGGCGGCGCTGACGGCAAAGCTGCAGGAGGACACCGAGATCACGCATTTGGTCGCGTTGGGTGCTCCGATCGCGCTGGCTGGGCTGGACTCGATCGAGCAAGCGAACAGTCAGGCCACGATGGTGACGTTCGACCTGAACCAGGATGCAGCGCAGGCCATCCAGGACGGCACGATTCTGTTCTCGGTCGATCAGCAGCCGTATGTGCAGGGGTTCATGGCAGTGACGTCGTTGTGGCTGAACGTGACCAACGGCAACGACATCGGTGGTGGGCTGCCGGTGTTGACCGGTCCGTCGATCGTCGACCAGAGCAACATCGAGCAGATCCTGCCGTACACGGCGAACAACACCCGCTAGGTGCATCGGGGGCCGGCCCGGGTCGGCCCCCTGGGCACTTGTCCTTCGTTGAGGGAGCGATGCCATGAGTCAAACTGTTGAGACTGCTCCTCCGCCACCGGCGGCGGATGAGCCGGTCGAACGTAAGTCATTGCTGACGATTCTGATCCACCGCCCCGAGGTGGGAGCGTTGGTGGCAGCGTTGGCGATCTTCGTGTTTTTCTTCGCGGTGGCCGAGCCGTTCCGTTCGGTGGCCGCATTCTCGACGGTGCTGTATGACAGTTCGACCATCGGGATCATGGCCGTGGGTGTGGCGCTGCTGATGATCGGTGGGGAGTTCGACCTGTCCGCCGGGGTGGCAGTGATCACAGCCGCGTTGACCGCGGCGATGTTCAGCTATGAGCTGAGCCTGAACCTATGGGTGGGTACGATCGTCGCGCTGGTGCTGGCGTTGATGATCGGGTACTGGAACGGCTGGCTGACGATGCGCACTGGCATCCCCAGCTTCCTGATCACCTTGAGCACATTCTTCATGCTGCAAGGCCTCAACCTCGGCGTCACCAAGCTCCTCACCGGCACCGTCGCCACGACGAACATCTCGAACATGGACGGGTTCGGTGCGCTGGAGTGGATCTTCGCTTCGTCGTTCACGATCGGCGATCTCACCGTTCGCATCACGGTGGTGTGGTGGCTTCTGTTCACGGCGATCGCCACCTGGCTGCTGTTGCGTACCCGGGTGGGGAACTGGATCTTCGCCGTAGGCGGCAACGCGGCCAGCGCTCGGGCGGTTGGAGTCCCGCTGAACCGAGTCAAGATCGGCCTGTTCATGGGGGTCGGCTTCCTGGCCTGGTTCTACGGCATGCACCGGCTGTATGCGTTCAGCACCGTGCAGTCCGGGGAAGGCGTGGGCAACGAGTTCCTGTTCATCATCGCCGCAGTGGTCGGCGGGTGCCTGCTGACCGGGGGCTACGGTTCGCCGATCGGGGCCGCGATCGGCGCGTTCATCTTCGGCATGACCCGCCAGGGCATCGTGTACGCCGGCTGGGACGCGAACTGGTACCGGTTCTTCCTGGGGGCGATGCTCCTGCTGGCCGTGCTGGTGAACCTGTGGGTCCGCAACTACGCCACTTCTCGACGGAGTTGACCGATCATGACTGATACTGCTACCGGGCCGGTTCCGGCCCGCACCGAGACCGGCGCGCCGTTGATCGAGATGACGGGCGTGGGCAAATTCTACGGCGCCATCCGGGCGTTGGAGGGGATCGACCTGAAGGTCGACTCCGGGGAGATCACCTGTGTGCTGGGTGACAACGGCGCCGGTAAGTCCACCCTGATCAAGATCATGTCCGGGTTGCATCAGCACAGTGAGGGCACCGTGCGGGTCGACGGGGACGAGATCAAGTTCAACTCACCGCGGGATGCGCTGGCGATGGGGATCGCCACCGTCTATCAGGACCTGGCCGTGGTGTCGCTGATGGAGGTGTGGCGCAACTTCTTCCTCGGCTCGGAGAAACGCAAGCGCTACGGGCCGATCAACCCGCTGGCCATCGACGACATGCGTGACACCGCCAAGGACGAACTCGCCAAGATGGGGATCAACCTCAAGGACATCAACCAGCCGATCGGCACCCTGTCCGGTGGGCAACGGCAGTGTGTGGCAATCGCCAGGGCGGTGTACTTCGGCGCCCGGGTGCTGATCCTGGACGAGCCCACTGCGGCGCTCGGGGTCAAACAGTCCGGGGTGGTGCTCAAATACACCGCCCGGGCCCGCGACGCTGGGCTCGGGGTGGTGTTCATCACCCACAACCCACACCACGCGTACCTGGTCGGCGACCACTTCGTGGTGCTCAAACTCGGCCAGATGATCCTCGACGCGCACCGCGACGAGATCAATCTGGCTGACCTGACCAGCCTGATGGCCGGCGGCGACGAACTGGAAACCCTCTCCCACGAACTCGCCCGCGAAGGCGCCGTCGACACTCAGACCATCCGGGAGATCGAAGACACCGAACGCGCCGCCGAAGAAACCGTCGGCGAGGTCAGCCAGGCCCGGCAGGAGCCCAATCCATGACCGTTCGCGTCGGAGTCATCGGCGTCGGCATGATCGGCCAAGACCACATCCGCCGGCTCACCCAGCTGTTATCAGGGTCCGACGTGGTCGCCGTAACCGATGTCGACGTTGCTCGGGCGCGGGAGGTGGCCGACGGTCTGCCCAGTGGGCGTGTCCACGACACCGGGCAGGCCGTCATCGACGACGACGATGTGGATGCGGTGCTGGTGACATCATGGGGGCCGACCCACGAGGAGTACGTGCTCGCCTCGATCGAGGCGAGCAAGCCGGTCTTCTGCGAGAAGCCGCTGGCCAGCACGCAAGAGGCATGTCTGCGGATCATCGACGCCGAGGTGGCGGGCGGTCGCCGCCTCGTGCAGGTCGGCTACATGCGCCGGTACGACCCTGCGTACCGGGCTTTGAAGGAAGTTGTGGGCAGTGGAGCCATCGGCGCTCCACTGCTCGTCCATTCACGGCACCGCAACCCCTCGGTGCCGGAGTACTACACCCGCGAAATGGCGATCACCGACACCGCCGTCCACGACTTCGACGTCGTCCGCTGGCTGCTCGACGAGGAGATCGTCGCGACGACCGTGTTGGTGCCGCGCCGGAACCGACACGGCGGCGACCTTCAGGACCCGTTGCTGATGCTGCTGGAGACCGAGAGCGGTGTGCTCGCCGACGTCGAGACCTCGGTAAACATCCGGTATGGCTACGACATCCGCGGTGAGGTAGTGGGCGAGGACGGAACCGCGGCCCTCGGTGACACCAGCCCGGTGGTGGTCCGCCGGGAGGGCACCTTCGCCGGACGGGTGCCCGCTGACTGGCGGGAACGGTTCATCCGCGCGTACGACATCGAGTTCCAGGAGTGGGTTGACACCCTTGCCTCCGGCGGGGATCCTACGGGGCCGTCTTCGTGGGACGGGTACGCCGCAGCGGTCGTCTCCGACGCCGCTGTCGAAGCGCTGCGCACAGGCGCCCGTACCGTGGTCCAGCTGCGCGACAAGCCCGACCTCTACGCCAAGGAGCAGTGAGTCGGACATGAAGCTTGCGCTCGACCCGTACATGTTGCGCGGCACGCCACTGCTCGAGCTGCCTGGACTCGTCGCCGATCTCGGCTACGAGTACATCGAGCTCTCGCCCCGGGAGGACTTTACGCCGTTCTTCCTCCACCCCCGGGCAAGCGACGACGTGGTCACGAAGTTACGGAAGGCACTCAGCGCGGCCGGTGTCGAGATCGCGACACACCTTCCGCTGTACCGGTGGTCGGGACCCGACGAGGACGAGCGACAGGCCGCAGTGCGCTACTGGAAACGCGCCATCCAGATCACCGTCGACCTGGGCTGCAAAGTGATGAATTCGGAGTTCAACGGCCGGCCAGAGGCTGCCAGCATCAGCGAGGCTCAGTTCTGGCGCTCCATGGAGGACTTGCTGCCGGTCTTCGAGAAGGAAGGGGTGGAGCTGCGGTTGGAGCCGCACCCCGACGACTTCGTCGAGGACGGCAAGACCGCGGTCGACATGGTCCGCGCGATCAACTCGCCGCTGGTGTCGTTCCTCTACTGCGCGCCACACACGTTCCACCAGGGCGGCAACATGACCGAGATCATGGAGTACGCCGGGGACTTGCTCACGCACCTGCACGTCGCGGATTCCTTCGACCATCGCGGCTCGTCGGGCCTTCGCTACATCGTGAACCCGCCAGGATCCACGGCGCGCGTCCACCAGCATCTCGACATCGGCCAGGGCGAGGTCGACTGGGACGAGTTCTTCGGCACCCTTGGGCAGCTCGGCTTCGGCTCTCGCGAAGAGACGATCATGACAGTGTGTGTCTTCGCGTGGGAGGAGCGGGCGCGCGAGTCCAGCATCTTCATGCGCGAGGAGATCGGACGCCGCACCAAGGGCTGGGGCTGAGTCTTGCCGCTGGTCCGGATCGACGTGATCGAAGGCCGCTCTGACGACGAGTTGCGGGCTCTGGCCGACACCGTTCACGGGGTAATGCTCGACGTGTTCGCCGCTCCGCCCGGTGACCGATATCAGGTCATCACCGAACATCGTCTGGGCCACCTGATCCTCGAGGACACAGGTCTGGGGTTCACTCGTACGGCCGCAGTGGTGCTCGTGCAGGTCTTCCAGCAGGGGCGCACAACCGAACAGAAGCGAGCGCTTTACCGGACACTGGCGGAGCGGTTGGAGCAGCGCCACGGGGTGGCTCCCACCGACCTGATGGTGTCGATCACCGGTAACAGCCGGGAGGACTGGTCTTTCGGATTCGGGCGTGCGCAGTTCCTGGAGGGAGATCTGTGAACGCGCTTCGCTGGGGACTGCTGTCCACCGCGAACATCGGCGCCACGGTTGTTGGTGCAACGAAGGGCTCGGAGGTGACTGATTTCGTTGCTGTGGCCAGCCGGGACACCAGCCGGGCTCGCGAGTTCGCGGACGGGATCGGTCTCGCGGAGAGTTACGGCTCGTATGAGGCCTTGCTCGAGAGCGACCGCGTCGACGCTGTCTATGTAGCTTTGCCGCCGGCGATGCACACCGAGTGGACGGTCAAGGCGCTGGACGCCGGCAAGCATGTGCTGTGCGAGAAGCCATTCGCGTTGACTGCCGCAGACGCCGAGCGGGCGTTCGACGCTGCGGATATTGCGGGCCGGGTGTGTGTCGAGGGCTTCATGTATCGGCTCCACCCGCAGACGGCGCTCATCCGCGAACTCCTCGTGCAGGAAGCCGTCGGGTCGCTGACCTTCGTGCGGGCCGCCCTCAGCATCACCACGCTCGTCGGCGATATCAGACGGTCCCACCAGTTAGGCGGCGGGGCACTAAACGACCTGGGCTGCTACTGCCTGAGCGCAGTCCGGCTATTCGCCGGCGAACCCGAACGGGTCTCGGCGGAGGCCGTCTATGACGACGACGGCGTCGATTTGCAGGTTGCTGCCACGATGCGGTTGCCGGGTCGTCAACTGGCGCAGTTCGACATCGGACTTCAGCACCCTCGGCGCGACGAGCTCGAGCTCATCGGAACCGAAGGAAAGATCGTCGTGTCCGACCCCTGGGTCTGCCGCGGCAACACCATCGAGCTCTGGCGGAACGGTAGAAGCGACTCAGTGCCCGTCGACCTGGACAACCGATTCGGCATCACGCACGAGGACGACGTGTACCGGATCGAGTTCGACGCGGTCTCCGAGGCCATCCTCACCGGCATGTTGCCCGCCTTCGGGCGCGACGACGCGGTGGCCCAAGCCCGCGCGCTCGAAGCGGTTCGCCTGTCCGCCGAGCAGTCGAAACCGGTCGAGATCAGCTGACGCGAGGCAACTGGATCACGCCCTGCCGGCCGCCTGGAGCAGGACCTCCGCGGCCTTCCGGAGCCCTTCCATCTGATCCAGCTCCTGGTCCTCGTGCTCGATGTTCACGGCCATGTCGGGGTCGACCTTCGCCAGCGCCGCGAGGAAGTCGGCCCACCAGCCGACATCGTGGCCCCGGCCGACGGCGACGAAGTCCCAGGAGGAGTTCTCCGGCCAGCGGCTCAAGGTGTAGTCACCACCGAGAGAGAGGGCGTCGGGGTCGTCGGGCTTGACCCGGCCGAACCGGTCGTCGAGTACACCGTTGATCTTGGCAGCCTCGTTGATCCGGGTGTCCTTCGCCGCCGCGTTGTAGACGAGCCCGCCGAGACTGTTGGTGGCGAGGACCGGATCGATGCCCTGCCAGAACAGATGGCTGGGGTCCATCTCCGCTCCGACATGGGTGGCGTCGATCTCGGTGGCCAGCCGTTCCAGGGTGGGCGGGTTATAGACGACGTTGTGCGGGTGCATCTCGATGCAGACCTTGACGTCAGCATCGGCGGCCCTGGCCTGGATGTCCTTCCAGAACGGGATCGCGACGTCGTTCCACTGGTAGTCCCGGGCGTCCAAGTAGACGCTGTGCCAGGGCTCGACTGTCCACGACGGGTATTTGCCGCCGGCGTCGGACGCGGGCAGCCCGGACATGGTCACGACACGTTTGACGCCCAGGAGCGCCGCAAGCTCGATCGAATCGCGCACGTCCTGGGCATGCTGAGGCCCAACGTCCGGGTTGGGGTCCAACGGGTTTCCGTTGCAGTTGAGAGCTGTGAGTGTCACGCCAGCGGCCTGGAAGAGGCCGAGGTACTCGTCGCGGGCCTCCTGGCTGGCCCGGATGTCTGCCACTGGCAGGTGGACTGGGGGCAGGAAACCTCCGGAGTTGATCTCCGCGCTGTCGAGGCCCAGGTCGCTGATCGCCTGCAGTGCCTCGGCGACGGGTTTGTCATGCAGAACGGCGGTATAGACACCCAGCTTCATTGCGGTCGTCCCTTCGTGTCCGGGTGGGGTAGGTCGGAAACAAACGTCAGGAGACGGTGACCTCCCCGCCGCCTGCCTGCGCCGATGCGACGACGGTCTCGATCAACCGCATGTTGTGTAGGCCATCCTCGAAGGACGCCATGTGAGGGAGTCCTTCGATCCCGGCGATCTGTTCGAGGAACGCCCGGGCCTGGAACGAGAAGAGGTCGTTCTGTCCGTAGCCGACTCCGGGAAAGTCCATCGGGAGCCCGCCAGTGAGGTACGGGTGAGCGGGTCCGATCGGAACCGTTCGGTAGCCCTGCGTGGCGGCGTCCGGGCCGGCGTCGATGATGCTGAACTCGCCTGGTCGGTCCAGGTCGAAGCCCGCCGCGCCACCCTGACCGGCCACCTCGAAGCCAAGTGAGTTCGCATGGCCGTAGGTCGACCTGGAGACCGAGAAGGTACCGGCGGCGCCGGAGGCAAAGGTGGCCGTGAACGTCACGAGGTCTTCGTTGTCGACGGGTTCCGTCACGTCGCTCACCTCCGTTGCGGCGTGCCCTACGGCCATTCCCATGGGGAGGGGACGGTCGGTGACGAACGTCGACAACACCGCCCCGCGAATCGATTCGATCGATCCGCACACGTATTCGGCAAGGTCGAGCAGGTGACTGCCGATGTCGGACAGCGCACCGGACCCCGGACCCCCCTTGTAGCGCCAGCTCATCGGCCTGCTCGGGTCGACGCCGTAGTCGCACCAATATCGGCCGTTGAAGTGGAGCACTTCACCGAGGCCACCGGCCTGCACGATGTCACGGATCGCCGTGATGGCCGGTGAGCGCCGGAACACGAACCCAATGGCCGACTCGCTGTCGGCCGCATTCGCGGCAGCCACCATGGCCTCGGCGTCCAGCACGCTCGGAGCCATCGGCTTCTCGCAGAGCACATGCTTGCCGGCTGCGAGCAAGGCCTCGACGATCTCGCGGTGCAGCGTATTAGCCACGACCACGCTCACCACGTCGATGTCGCTCGCAGAGGCGATGGCCTCCCAGCTCACCTCAGCACGGGCGAATCCGAACCGCCGCGCAGTGTCGTTTGCGAAGGCCTCGTTGACGTCTGCCACGGCGACCAGCTCCACCTCCGGCAAGCCCTCGCCGTAAAGCGTCGTGGCAGTGCGATACCCGGAGGCGTGGGCGCGGCCGGCCATGCCTGCGCCGATGACGGCCACGCCGATGGAGGAACGTGCCATGTCGTCTCCCAGGTCTTTAAAGCGCTTTAATTTCAGGTACTATGACGGCAGCCGAGCGCAGTGTCAAGAGTGCAGTGCGGCAGACGACAGGAGCCAACGTGGGACTCGCGGCATGACTCGGAGCGGCGGGACAGCACTCAACCGTCGTCCGCGACTTGACGATGTTGCGGCGCGAGTTGGGCTGTCGCCGGCGTCCGTGTCGCTGGTTCTCCGTAATGCGCCGGGCCCGAGCGACGCTACCCGCGAACGGGTGTTCAGGGCTGCCGCCGAGCTTGGTTATCGCGCCGACATGACCGCGAGCCTCCTGGCACGCCACCGGACCAACTTGCTGGGTGGGATGCTCGACGTCCGCAACACATTCCACGCCGAGCTGGTCGAGCACCTGCACGAAGCTGCCGACGCGGTCGGCTACGACCTCGTACTCAGCACCGTGACCCGCACCCGCGGTGAGGATCGTGCGGTAGAGACGCTGCTCGACTTCAGATGCGAAGCGCTGATCCTCCTCGGCCCGGAGGCACCGACGACCCGGCTCAGGGCCCTTGACCGGATGCAGCCCGTGGTGGTCGTGGGGCGGCGTATCGCCGCGGGCGATCTGGACGTCGTCCGTTCAGCAGACCATGCAGGCGTTGGGTTGGCCGTCGACCACCTCGCCGAGCTCGGACACCGCGACATCGCCTATGTCGACGGCGGAACGGGCACGATCGCCGCTGATCGACGCCGTGGGTACCGTGCCGCCATGCGGCGGCGCGGCCTTGGCGAGCGGGTGACGATCGTTCCCGGTGACCACACAGAGGAATCGGGGACTCGGGCGGCGCAGATGTTGCTCAGTGCAACCCTGCCGACCGCGGTGGTCACCTTCAACGACCGCTGCGCCCTCGGGCTGCTCGACGCCCTCAGCCGCAGTGGCGTTGAAATCCCAGGCACCATGTCCGTCGTCGGTTATGACGACAGCCCGTCCGCGCAGCTGGCGTACGTCAACCTCACCTCCGTGGGTCAGGACGCGCCGCATCAGGCGCAGCAGGCCGTCACGGCCGCGGTCGAACGGCTGGACCACGGCCGCCGCGTGCCCCGCGAGGTTGTGTTGATTCCCCGCATCGTTGTTCGCGGCACGACAGCGCCACCGCCCAACGGACACCATCAACCGAGCCGCATCGAGTAGGAGGGACACGTAATGGCCGACATGACGGGACAGGTCGCATTGGTCACCGGCGGTGTGCGGGGGATCGGTCTGGCGATCAGCAGGCGGTTGTCAGCTCGCGGCGTCACGGTCGCAGCGGGATACTCCCGCGACGCTGAGGCCGCCAAGCGGTTCGTCGACGAGCACCCCGGGGCGAGCGCGCACCAAGGGAACATCGGCTCGGTGGAGGACTGCGAACGGGTGATCAGCGAGGTTCTCGAGCAGCATGGCCGCCTCGACATCCTGGTCAACAACGCGGGCATCACCGCGGACCGGACCGTTCGCAAGATGTCGCCCGAGGAGTGGGATCGGGTCGTTCACGTGAACTTGTCTGGAGCGTTCTACCTGTCCCGAGCGATCCTGCAGCACATGCTCGACCGGGGGAGTGGCCGTATCGTCAACATCAGCTCGATCATCGGTGAGTCGGGCAACATCGGCCAGGCGAACTACGCCGCGGCCAAGGCGGGCCTGTTCGGGCTGACCATGTCGCTGGCCCAGGAAACCGCCCGCAAGGGCATCACGGTCAACTCCGTCGCTCCTGGCTACATCAGTACGGAGATGGTTGCCGCGGTGCCGCCCGAGGCGATGGGGAAGGTGCTCGCCAAGATTCCAGTCGGCCGTTTGGGCGAACCCGACGAGGTCGCCCGAGTCGTCGAGTTCCTCGCCGACCCCGACTCGGGATTCATCACCGGGCAGATCTACTCCGTCAACGGCGGCCAGTACATGTAGTCGAAAGCGATCTTGAGACAAGTTGCGAACGCCGTGCGCAGGGCCAAGGAGGACCTGGCATCGCCACGGCTGGACGACGAGCAGGTCCTGCGCATGCGTCGTCGGCTGTGGGAACACGGGGAAACCCATTCCGGTCACGGCCGGCCTGCGACAAGCCGAGCTGGTCGACACGCTGACCATCTTCGACCGTGCCGCTGCCGAGCTTCGCGAGGAACGACGATCGCGCCGAGTCGCGAGGGACGACGCAGCCGCTCCTGCGTTGCGGCTGCACGACACTGACGAGGCAGTGGCTCGACTGCGCGAGCTTGGCCTCGGAGTCCACGAGCCGAGGTGAGCTGCGCTCCCGCCGAATCAGGCAAGAGCGCCGCAGATCACCTCTTCGTACCGCTTGAGGCCGTGCTCGATCAATGTTGGTGGGAAGCTGCTGAAGTCGCCGGTGAAGAAGCCCGCATCGAAGACGATCCGGTTTCCCTCCAAGTCGATCAGGTACCGCGCGAGTCCAGTCGTCGTAACAGTCTCGATCTCGCCAGTGGGACCGAACGTAAGTTCGATACGAGCCGACCCGGCATACGTCACAGCTACAACCGGGTCGGTGTCCGGGCGGAACAGTTCACCGGTGAACGACACCAGCCGAAGCTCGCGATCCTCGAAGGTGATCACCCGGTCCTCGGCGGTGAAGGCCGCGAGAACCACGAAGTCGCCGCAGTCCTGGAAGATATCGGTGGGATCGGCGGCGTACGCGTCGAGCGCGTCCTGGTGCGTGACCGTGACCGTTTCATCGACGATGGTAGGTTCCGCGGCGACCGCGGGACTCGCCACTGCGAGACTCAGGACACCAGCAACTATGGAAAGCACCAACCGAGTTCGCATGCCCGCCCCCCTCCGTTCGGCTGGCGGGCACAATACTCCCGCGTCAAGGACTGGTCCAGAACGTGCATCGTGTCCTGGTCGGCGTCGCCCCAGGCCTCGTCCGCGCCAGGTCGCAAGATCTCCACGGCCATGGCCGGTGACAGCCGGTTCGGAGCGAGTTCAGCGGTCAACCATGTCGAGCAGAGCTGTGACGGTGCGCCAGTTTCGTGTCGTGCCCGAACCGCGGAGTGCCTTCTCCACGGCAACCGCGAGTTTCGAGCGCCCCAAGCCGTTGGGTAAGGAGAGGTAGACCTCGCGCTTCCGAGTCGCGAACTCCTCAGGCGTGAAGTCGGCGGCGTTGATGGGCTCGAGCCGTGCGGGGTCGAGTGGCTCCGCGAGGAACGTCACATGCAGCTTCGTCGGGTCGGCTGCGGCGTCGGGGAACGGATTGTTTGTGACGACATCGGCGAGGTCCGCGCGGCTGCGAACGATCACAGGCACAGCGAACCCGAGTGCTCTGGTGAGCTCGACCTCGAGCTCGGAGGCGATGCGCAACTCGTCCGTATTCTTGCTGGTCAGGACGGCGTTGCCGCTTTGCACGTACGTGCTGACATCGGCAAAGCGCAGCCCCTCGAGCAGCTTCCTGAGCTCGGCCATCGATACCCGTCGCTTGCCGAGGTTGACGCCGCGCAGCAGCGCCACGTGCGTTGGCACAACCCCTAGCTTGTCAAAGCATCCCGGTCATCTCGACACGATCCGCGAGGCGGATCTCAGCGTTCGTATGGCACCAGATTCGGCGTGTTGTACGGCGTGATGATCTGGATGTTCGAAGGCCACGAGTGGACAGCTCCGGGGAGTGCCCGGTGCGCTTGCATGATGGCGTGGCAGGCCCGACGCATGTCCTGGTTGAGGTCGTGGTGGAGCACCGCGGAGAGGTGGCCGTCGCGGAGCAGCCGGGTGTTGTCCTGGTCGAGGTCGTGGCCCACGAACACCAAGCAGCTCCTCTGCATGGACCGGAAGGCTTCGATGATCGCGTTGTTGCCGCCTCCGATGGAGTAGACCGCGTTGATGCTCGGGTCTTTGGCCAGGGCGGTGAGGACCAGGCCGCGCATGGTCTGGTCGAGGCCGTCGCTGTTGTCGATCTCGAACAAAGATCGATCCGGGTGCCTGCTCCGCATCGCGACCCGGAAGCCCATCTCGCGCTCCTCCTCACCGCGGAAGAAGCCGCGGCTGAGCGTGACGAGCACGTTGCCGGGCCGGTTACCGAGCCACTGCCCGATGAGATAAGCGGCGGTCGCACCAGCAGCCCGGTTGTCGATGCCGACGTATGCCAGTCGTTGACTTCCTGGCAGGTCGGTGACCAGCGTCACAACCGGTATGCGGACCTGGGCGAGGCGCCCGCATGCTTCAATGATCTCCGGCACGTCGGGGGCCTTGATGATGACTCCCTGCGATCCTCGGTCTGCGATCCGATCGATCGTTCCTACCAGTTCGTCCAGGGGTCCCGTCTCTCGGAAGTGGAAACGGGCCCGGATGACGGCCGGCTGGAGGAAGGGCAACTCGGCCTCGAGCGCGTCGCGCACTGCGGAAGAGAACCGATCCGGCGCCTGCATGACGACGTCGATCATGAATGTGCGACGGCCAAGCCGGAGCTGGGATTGCTGCCGGTCCAGATCCTTGATCGCTTGTCGCACTTCGCGGGCCGTGCTGGGGCGGACTCCGCCCCTGTTGTTCAACACCCTGTCGACCGTTCTTTCGCTGAGACCGGCCTGTCGGGCGATGTCCCGGATCCGGTAGGCGTGCCCCATGGTGGCTCCTGGCGGATTATTGGCGGGTTCTTGGCATTGACTCGGACGTAGCCGATTTTAGGCTGGCAGCCAATGAAGCAGCCGGATGAACGGACGCCGTTGGAGGACGGGGCCATGGACATTACGCCCATGCTGATCGGTGGCGACTGGCGCACAGCGGCGAGTACCGGCCGCGACGAGGACGTGACCTCGCCGTACGACGGCACGGTTGTGGGCACGGTCCCTGTGGCCGGTAGGGACGACGTCGACGCCGCATTCACCGCCGCGGAGGCAGGAGCCGTCACGTGGCGTCGCACTCCGGCGCATGCCCGAATGCAGATCTTGCTTCGCGCGGCCGAACTCGCCGACGAGCGTGCCACCGACATCGCAAAAACGATCAGCGCCGAGGTGGGCAAGACGATCATCGAGGCGACCAGGGAGGCTGGACGTTCTGGGGAGATCATCCGGTTGGCGGCCTTCGAAGGCACCCAGCTCTATGGTGAAACTCTGCCGCTGGATGCCAACCGCGGCACGGGCTTGGACAAGATCGGTTTCACGGTGCGCCAGCCGTGCGGTGTTGTCGTAGCGATCTCGCCTTTCAACTATCCGGCGCTGCTCGTCCTGCACAAGGTCGCGCCCGCTCTGGCCGCCGGCAACGCCGTCGTCCTGAAGCCGGCAAGCACCACGCCGTTGACGGCGTTGGCGCTGGCCGGCTGTTTCGTCGACGCCGGCCTGCCTGCCGGTGTCCTATCGGTCTTGACCGGCCCAGGGGGCGAGCTGGGCGACGCGCTGGTCACCGATCCGCGGGTCCGAAAGGTCTCGTTCACCGGCTCCACCGTTACGGGTGAACGCATCACCCAGATGGCGGGTATGAAGAAGTTGTCGCTGGAACTCGGCGCCTCGTGCCCGGTGATCGTACTGCCGGACGCCGATCTCGAGCTGGCCGCGACCGCAGTCGCCGAGGGTGGGTACATCAACGCCGGACAGGTGTGCATCTCGGTCCAGCGGGTCATCGCCCACCCCGTGGTCGCGGGCGACTTCCTCGACGCGCTCGTGCCCAAGGTCGAGTCCATCCGCACTGGGAATCCCTCTTCACTGGCGACGGAGATGGGGACACTGATCAGCACCCGAGAGGCCGAGCGGGTACGGCGGTCTATCGAAGCGGCCGCAGCCGGTGGCGCACGGATCCTGACCGGTGGCGAGCGCGACGGCAGCACAGTGGCGCCCACCGTCGTCGCTGACGTGGATCCGTCGGCACCGATCGCGCAGGACGAGCTTTTCGGGCCGGCCGTCGCCGTCAGCACGGCCGCCGACTGGGAGGCGGCCATTTCCCAGGCCAACGGGACGGCATATGGCCTGGCGGCCGGCATCTTCACTGCTGACGTTGCTGGCACTGTCCGCGCCATTCGGGAGATCGATGCCGGCAGCATCCACATCAATTGGACGCCTCTGTGGCGTGCGGACCTCATGCCGTACGGCGGCCTCAAGGGCAGTGGTATCGGCAAGGAAGGGCCCCGATGGGCCGTCGAGGAGATGACCGAACTGAAGACGGTTGTGTTGCACGGCAGGCCCTGGTAGCGACGATGCATTCCACAGCCGTCTTCCGACAGGAGATCGACCGATGACCGAGACCGTGCGACTGACAATGGCTCAAGCGCTCGTCACTTACCTCTCCCGGCAGTACTCGGTGGCCGACGGGAACCGCCGCCGATTGGTTCCCGCTGCGTTAGGCATCTTCGGTCACGGCAACGTGGCCGGCATGGGACAGGCGTTGGACCAGCTCAGTGATGTAATGCCGTTCATCCAGGGCCGCAACGAGCAGGCTCTCGTGCACGTGGCCACCGGATACGCCAAAGCGACGCGACGGCACGCGACCCTGGCGGTCACCGCATCCATCGGCCCGGGTGCGTTGAACATGGTGACCGGAGCAGGTCTGGCAACGGTCAACCGCCTGCCAGTGCTGCTGCTCCCCGGCGATGCGTACGCGACGCGGCGGCAGGGCCCAGTGCTCCAGCAGCTGCAACACCCGATCGAAGCGGACACCTCTGTCAACGACGCATTCCGGCCGGTCTCCCGGTTCTTCGACCGGATCACCAGGCCCGAGCAGCTTCTGACCGCCCTACCCGCTGCGATGCGGGTGCTGACCCACCCGGTCGATACCGGCGCCGTGGTGCTGTCGCTTCCACAGGACGTTCAGTCGCACGCGTTCGATTTTCCAGCCGACTTCCTCGCCGAGCGGGACTGGACGATTCGCCGTCCGCTGCCTGATCCGGACGAAGTCGAGGCCGTTGCCCAGCTGCTGGCTGCCGCCCAAAGGCCGCTGATCATCGCAGGCGGCGGCGTGATCTACTCCGGCGCGACGCGGGAGCTGGAGTCGCTTGCAGCCGCGGCAGGCATACCGGTCGCCGAAACCTTCGCGGGTAAGGGCGCGGTGCAGCAGCGTGCATGGTGGCAGATCGGCGGCATCGGCCTGGAGGGGACACCGGCGACCAATGACCTGGCCAGGGACGCCGACCTCGTGCTGACTGTGGGCGCGCGGCTGACCGACTTCGCGACTGCGTCGCAGTCGCTGTTCCAGAACCCGGACGTTCGTTTCGCGAGCATCAACATCAGCCCGCACGATGCGAATCGGCTGGGCGCCTTCGGCATCATCGCCGACGCGAAGCGGGCATTGGCTGAGCTGACGCGAGCCGTGGAGAATGCACAGACCACGAGTCCGGCGGCATGGCGGCAGCGGGTGCAGGCGCGCACTGAACAGTGGCAGGCCGATCGAGCAGGCGCCCTGGACGCTGACGTGCCGTTCGACAAATCCTCAGTGCCCGCGGAATCCGACGTCGTCACCGACACCGATGCCGTCCTCACGCAGGGACAACTCATTGGCCTGCTGCAAGAACACGCCCGGCCCGGCGACACCGTCATCGCCGCCGCCGGCGGTCCGCCAGGCGACCTGCAGAAGGTCTGGGACGCCACCGACCGCCGCTACTGCCACCTGGAGTTCGGGTTCTCCTGCATGGGCTACGAGATCCCCGCCGGTCTGGGCGTCCGGCTCGCTGTACCGGACCGCGCGAAGCGGGTCGTGTCCTTCGTCGGGGACGGCACCTTCCTGATGACACCGACCGAGCTGGTCACCGCAGCGCAGGAGGGCCTGGCCGTCACCGTGATCGTCTCGGAAAACCATGGCTACCAGGTCATTCACCGCCTGCAGATGGGCCGCAGCGGCCGCGAGTTCGGCAACGAGTTCCGGTACCGGCCGAACGGGCTCGACCTCACCGACGAGGGCGCCTCGGCCAAGCCCCCGCGGCTCGAGGGGCAGTACCTGAACCTCGATCTGGTCCAGGTCGCCAGCGGGCTGGGAGCGCGGGCGGTCCGGGCCACCACCCCCGCCGAGGTACGAGCCACTCTCGCCGACACCCGCGATCACGATGGGCCTGTCGTCATCGTCGTGCCGACAATCCCGCACGCCGATCTGCCGGGCGCCGGCGTGTGGTGGGACGTCGCCCCTGCCGAAGTCTCCGAGGGGGAGACCGTTTCGCGTCTGCGCAACGAATACGAAGCCGGCCTCGCGAGTCAGCGGTGGCACGGATGATGGGCCGTCCCACATCCCCGCTGGACCGTGGTGCCCTGCGCGCGCGCGTCGCCAGCGGCGAGAAGACCCTGGGCACGTTCGTCGGCACCGCCTCAGCCGTCACCGCCGAGGTATGCGCCGCTGCAGGAATGGACTGGCTCGTGCTCGATCTCGAGCACGGGGCGGGCGGCGAGGATCTGGTCGGCGGAGTTGTCCTCGCCACAGCCGCCTACGGCGTTCCGATCGTGGTGCGGGTGGAATCCGCCGCCCGCATCCGTCTGGGCCGAGTTCTCGATCTCGGCGCTACCGGCGTCATGCTGCCCAGACTTGACACGTCATCCGACGTCCAGGAAGCGCTGCGCCATCTCCGCTACCCACCAGACGGCGACCGAGGTGTCGCCACATCCAACCGCGCCCACCGTTTCGGTCTGGATTCCAGCGCCCTCGACACCGCCAACGACGAGGTGCTCGGCGTCGTGCAGATCGAGTCCGTGCGGGCCGTCGAGCAGGTCGAGGAGATCGCAGCACTCGACGGAGCGGACGTCCTGTTCGTCGGACCACGCGACCTGAGCCATGACCTCGGGGTGCCGGGCGATTTCCGGGCAGCCACATATCTCGCCGCCCTCGACCGGGTGCGCGCGGCAGCTGACCGGTATGGAAAGGCCGGTGGTCTCCTTGTTCCCGACGGGGCCGCCGCGGCAGCCCGCCTGCAAGAGGGGTGGACATTCGTCGCGGTCGCATCCGACTCGACCCTGTTGGCCGCCTCTGCCACGGCCGAGCTCGCCCGCGCCCGGGCCGCCACCTGACCACAGGAGAACACGTCATGGCTCGCACGAACAACGGCGCAGAACGCGAGATCGGCGTCGGTCTGATCAGCGTCGGCTGGATGGGCAAGCTGCACACGCGGGCCTACCAGGCGCTGCCGTCCGTCTACCCCGAGCTGAGGCTGCGGCCCCGGCTGGTACATGCCGCCGACACCGCGCCGGACCGGGTGGAGTACGCCCAGGACGTTCTCGGCTTCGCGCAAGCGGGCACGGATTACCGCGAGGTTCTCGCCAACCCGGACGTGGACGTGGTGTCCATTTGCGCGCCAACCGGTCTGCATCGGGAGATCGCCGTCGCCGCCGCCGAGGCTGGCAAGCACTTCTGGATCGAGAAGCCCGTCGGCCGCGATGCCAATGAGGCGAGCGACGTCGCCGCGGCGGCCGCGAAGGCACCGGTTGTGACCTCAATCGGCTACAACTACCGCCATGTTCCCGCGGTGGAACGGGTCCGTGAGCTGGTAGCCGGCGGTCACCTCGGCCGGATCACCAACGTCCGCGCCGTCTTCTTCTCCGGCTACGCTGCCGAACCGAAGGCGGCATTGTCGTGGCGATTCATCCGCGACCACGCCGGCACCGGCGCCCTCGGCGACCTGTTGAGCCACGTCGTCGACCTGGTCCAGTACGTCGTCGGGCGGATCAGCGACGTCAACGCCTTGACCAGTACCTTCTATACGGAGCGGCCGATCCTGCCGATGGGCTCAGGAACCCATTTCGCCGTCATCGAGGACGGTGAGATGGGCGCCGTCGAGAACGACGACTACGCCGCCGTGCTGGTCCGTTTCGGCGCGAACTCGACGGCCACTGGGGCGGTCGGGACACTCGAGGCATCGCGCATCATCGTCGGCCCGCAGTGCGGCCTGAGCTTCGAGATCTATGGCACTGACGGCTCTGCCACCTGGAACTTCGAGCAGATGAACGAGTTGCGGGTTTGTCTGGGCCGCGGTCCGCATACCGGATACACCACCGTGCTCGGCAATGCTCTCCTCGGGGAATACGCGCATTTCCAGCCCGGCCCGGGCATCAGCATGGGATACGACGATCTGAAGGTCATCGAGGCGAAGAAGTTCCTCGTCGCCGTGACCGGTGGAGAGCGCCGCAACTGCACCGCCGCCGACGCTCACCATGTGGCCGAGGTGATCGCTGCAGCAGCCGCCTCCGCAGAGAGCGCCACGTGGCAGCGGGTGCCTACGGTTCCCGGCGCAACATTCGGCGGCGAACCAGAATGACCCCTGATCGTCCTGTCGTCGTTGCCCTCGGTGCAGTGGATCCGACGCTGGTCGACGGAGTCCTCGGCGGTGGCATCTCTTTCCTGGCCGAGCCGTCCGTGGACGACCTCGCTGTCGCTGTGGGTGCCATCGCCCGGGCCGATGCGGTGGTGGACAATGCCCTGTTCGAGCAGGCGCCACGGCTGCGCGTGGTAGCCCGGACCGGCGTCGGCGTCGACCTCGTCGACCTTGCTGCAGCGAGCGCTCGCGGCATCCCGGTGGTGATCACACCAGGCAGCGGGACGCCCGCCGTCGCCGAGGGGGTGCTTGCGCTCACATTGCACCTCGTCAAGCGGCTGGGTCCGTTGACTCGTCTCGTCCGGGAAAACCGCTGGGCGGAGCGGGATGCTGTGGTTGTCGGCGACCTGGACGGCGCAGGCATCGGCGTCATCGGCTACGGGCGGATAGGGCGGCGCGTCGGAGAACTCGCCAAGGCGTTCGGCATGCGGATCCTGGCGCACGACCCGGTCAGCCCACCGCCCCCGGATGTTGCGTGCCCGGACCTCGGCGAACTCGTCGCGGCAAGCGACGTGCTGACCCTGCACGTGCCGTTGACCGATCGGACGTACCACCTGGTCGACAACGCGTTTCTGGCCGGCACGTCGCCGGGGGCGATTCTCGTCAATTGCGGCCGGGGTGGGCTCGTCGATCTCGACGCCGCCCTGGCCGCGCTGGAATCAGGGCAGCTCGCTGGTGTGGGCCTCGACGTCTTCGATCCCGAACCACCACAGCACCATCCGCTGTTCGACCATCCCAACGCCGTGCTCACCCCTCACGTAATGGGGCTGACCCGACGGGCAACTGCTGCCACCTTCGCCGAAGCCGCCCGCGGAGTCGTCGACGTGCTCCACGGTCGTCGGCCGGCCGCGGTGGCCAACCCCGACTGGGCGGGCACGAGAACGGAGGACGAATAATGCCGTTGCTGGCTGAGAAGGTCGTCCTCGTGAGCGGCGGTAGCCAAGGGCTCGGCGCCGGCATCGCGAAAGCTGCTGCGCGTGAGGGCGCAGCGGTCGCAGTCACCGGCCGGAACCCCGATCGTGGCGAGACGGTCGCCTCCGACTTGCGCGCCACAGGTGCGCAGGCAGCATTCATCCGCGCCGATGTCGCGGACGTCGAGCAGGTACGTGCCTGTGTAGCGGCCGTGGTGGCGACCTTCGGGCGGGTGGACTGCCTGGTGAACTCGGCGGGGCTCACGACGCGAGGAACGTTGCTCGACACGACTCCTGAGCTGTTCGACGCGCACGTCGCTGTCAACCTGCGCGGCCCGTTCTTCATGATGCAGGCCGTCGTGCAAGACATGCTGTCCCGGCATGCCCATGGGACCATCGTCAACATCATTTCGTCGTCCGAGCTCGGCGGCCAGCCATACCTGGCGCCATACGTCGCGGCCAAGGCCGGACTGGCCGGTTTGACGCGTAATGCCGCGCACGCTCACCGGTGGGACCGAATCCGCGTCAATGGCCTGGACATCGGCTGGACCGAGACCGAGGGCGAGGACGCAACCCAGCGCGCGTTTCATGCCGCTGGCGACGACTGGCGCGAGCAGGCGGCAAAGAAGCTGCCGATGGGCAAGCTCGGGCAGGCCGACGAGATCGCCGACTTCGTCGTCTTCCTGCTTTCCGAACGCAGCGGCGTTGTCACCGGATCGGTAATCGACTGGGACCAGAACGTCGTCGGCGGTTTGGATTGAGGTGACCAGGTATGCGCCTTGGCCTCATCGGACTTGGCAGGATCGGCGCCTTCCACGCCCGAACGCTGACCACGCTGCCGATCGTCGAGTCGCTCGTCGTGACCGACGCTGTGCCAACCGTCACGGCCGAAGTCGCCGACCGCATCGGGGCGCTGGCGTGTGACTCACCCGAACAACTACTGGCAGCAGGTGTCGACGGCGTCCTGATCGCAGCCGCTACCGACGCCCATCCGACCCTGATCCGCGCTGCCGTGAATGCCGGACTGCCGGTCTTCTGCGAGAAGCCGGTCGCGCGCGGCATCGAGGAGGCCGTCGCCGTCCAGCAGCACGTAGAAGCTACTGGGCTGCCAGTGCAGATCGGTTATCCCCGGCGCTTCGACGTTGCATTCCAGGCGGCGCGTGATGCCGTGGCTAGCGGGGAGCTGGGCTGGCTCCACACCGTCCGCTCGACCACCCTGGACCCGGCCCCACCGCCGGAGGAGTACGTAGCCGTGTCCGGCGGGATCTTTCGCGACTGCAGCGTGCACGACTTCGACGCCATCCGCTGGGTGACCGGCAGAGACGTGGTGGCGGCCTACGCAACGGGCAGCAACAAGGGCGCGGACTACTTTGCCGACGCCGCTGACGTCGACACGGCCTCGGCGGTGTTGACACTCGACGACGCCACCTTGGCCGTGGTGTCCAACACCCGGTACAACGCACGAGGTCACGATGTCCGCCTGGAGTTGCACGGCTCCAAGGACAGCATCGCGGTCGGTCTCGAGGACCGCCTGCCGCTTCGTTCCGTCGAACCGGGAGCAACGTTTCCGGCCGGCAAACCCCATTACTTCTTCATGGACCGGTTTGTTGCGGCCTTTCGGGCTGAGCTCGCGGCATTCACGCAGGTCGTCGCAGGGCAGCGACCATCCCCCTGCACGGTCGCTGATGCCGTAGAAACCGCGTGGGTCGCCGAACTGTGCACGACGTCCCTACGAGAGCACCGACCGGTGCGGATGGACGAGGTGCGCGAATGAGCGTTGAAGAAGTGCGACCCGAATACAAGATCGCTGGAGCGCCGATCTCCTGGGGGGTCTGCGAGGTACCGGGCTGGGGCTACCAGCTCGGGACCGACCGGGTGCTCCGTGAGATGCGTCAGGTCGGATTGACGGCGACGGAGCTTGGGCCCGAAGGGTTCCTGCCGAGCAATCCTTCGGCGATGGCGAACGTCTTGTCCCGGCACGGGTTGCAGGCCGTGGGCGGCTTTACCCCGTTGCTGCTGCACGTGCCGGGACACGACCCGGTGCCGGCGGTGAACCGCATCCTCGACGGCTACGCCGCGACCGGAGCCGACGTCCTCGTACTGTCGGCCGCGACCGAGGCTGAGGGCTACGACACCCGTCCAGAGCTGGACGATGACGGTTGGCAGACACTCCTGTCCAATCTGGACCGGCTGGCCGATGCCGCGGCGGAGCGGGGTGTCCTCGCGGTGCTTCATCCGCACGTTGGCACCATGATCGAGAAAGGCGACGAGGTACAGCACGTTCTCGACGGCTCGTCCATCTCCCTGTGTCTCGACACTGGCCACCTACTGATCGGCGGCTCGAACCCGACAGCCCTGGCACGACAGGCTCCAGAGCGGATCGCACATCTGCATCTGAAGGACGTCGATTCGACGATCGCCGCGAAGGTCCGGTCCGGCGAACTGACCTATTACGAAGCGGTGAAGCAGGGAATGTACCGGCCACTCGGAACCGGCGACGTCGACGTCACAGCCGTCGTCGGCCACCTGCGGACGCATGGGTACGACGGGTGGTACACCCTCGAGCAGGACACCATCCTCACGGGCGAACCCGGGGGCGAAGGTCCAGTCGCCGACGTTGTCACCAGCGCCGAGCACGTTCGCGCGATGCTCAGCCGCAGCCGATGAACCACGTCATCGTGACGGAGGAGAGCTCATGGAACCGCTACGCATCGGCGTGCTAGGTGCGGCTCGCATCGCTGAGCTCGCCATCGTCAAACCCGCCGGCGTCACTGGCGACCGCGTTGTCGCCGTCGCCGCCCGTGATCGACAGCGCGCCGAGGCCTTCGCAACCCGTCAAGGCGTGGAGCGGGTCGTTGACTACTACGACGATGTGGTCAGCGATCCCGAGGTCGAGGTCGTTTACAACCCGCTCGCGAACTCCCTGCACGGGCCGTGGAATCTGGCGGCCATCGCGGGGGGGAAACATGTGCTGAGCGAGAAGCCGTTCGCGAGTAACGCGGACGAGGCCCGTGAGGTGCGCGATGCCGCCGCCACCACCGAGCTGACGGTGCTCGAAGGCTTCCACTACCTCTACCACCCGGTGACCCGCCGCCTCCATGAGTTGCTCGACTCCGGCGAGCTCGGCACCCTCCGTCATGTCGAGGTCGTCATGGACATGCCCGCGCCCAACGATGACGATCCCCGTTGGTCGCTGCAGCTGGCCGGGGTGCGTTGATGGACCTTGGCTGCTATGCCCTACATGCGCACCGGATGCTGGCGCCGCGGGCAAGCGGCCCACCCCGCCTGGTGGCGGCTCACGGAGGGGAGCGGGCCGGACATCCGGGTGTGGATGAATGGCTCATTGCCGAGCTGGAGTTCCCCACAGGCGCATCCGGTAAGGCCCGCTGCAACATGGCAGCGGATGAGAGGCGGATGTCGTGCCGGATCGTGGGGGATCGTGGCGAGGCAACGGCCGCGGACTTCGTCGGGCCCCACCGCGATGACCGCGTCACGGTCACGACTCCCGACGGCACGCGGGTGGAGCAACTCGGAAAGCGGTCTTCCTACACATTCCAGCTCGAGGCCATGCGAGCGCACTTGCGCGAGGACGCTCCGTTGCCCATCGACACCGACGACGCCGTCGCCACGGCACAACTGATCGATGATTGTTACGTGGCCGCCGGCTTCGAGCCGCGACCACGTTTTGCCGAACAATGAATCGGAGATCGTTTTCTCAGACCGTCTTGAGCATTCCGCCGTCGACGAAGTACGTGGAGCCGACGGAGTAGCTCGCCCGGTCCGAGCAGAGGAAGACGACGAAGCCCGCGAGCTCCTCCGGCGTTGCAAACCGGTTGATCGCCGCGTGCTCGCGCGCGACGGAGTCCAGATAGCCCTTCCAGTCGCCGCCGCTGTCGGCAGTGAGTTGCTTTGCGGTCTTCACCCAGTCCGGAGTCAGGACGAGCCCAGGATTGACGCAGTTGACCCTGATGTTGTCGCCGACGACCTCGGCGGCGAGGGTCTTGGAGAACATCATCAGCGCGGCCTTGGTTACGTTGTAAATCGGCTCATACCACAGCGGCTGTACCGCGCATATGGACGCGTTGTGCACGATGACCCCGCCACCGCGGCGGCGCATGCCGGGCACCAGCCCACGGGCGAGACGCACGGCGGCCATGACGTGCAGGTCCCAATACGTCTGCCACTTTTCGTCCGACGCGTCCATGATCGTCTCGTTCGATCCCGCTCCGGCGTTGTTGAACAGGATGTCAGCTCCATCAAAATGTTCCTCGCTCGCGGCGGCGAGCGCGGCGCAACCGTCGGCCGTTGCAACGTCGCAGGCGACCGGAAGTGCCGGTACACCGTAGGTGTCCGCAACGCGCCGCGCCTCGTCGTCGAGCCGGTCGGCGCCACGAGCAGCCATGACGACCTGCACGCCCTCGGCTGCCAACGCCTCGGAGACCGCCAGCCCGATGCCGGCGCTTGCACCTGTGACGACCGCAACCTTGTCTCGTAGACCGAGTTCCATGGCACTCATCTCCATTGCCGACATCGGGCGACGCCGATCGTGGCACCCCACTCAATCGCGTGAAAGGGTCTGCAGGATGATCGCGAGGATCTGGCGGGGTTGGGTGGCGACGGAACGAGTCGACGATTACGTCGGCTACATCGAAGGAACGGGTATCGCAGAGTACCGACGCACGCCTGGAAACCTGGGCGCCCAGATGCTCACCCGAGACCTTGGCGAGGGCCGGACCGAGGTGTTGACGTTGAGCTGGTGGGAGTCCCTCGAGAGCGTCCGTGGGTTTGCGGGTGACGACATCGAGGTGGCGAAGTTATACCCCGACGACGACGACTATCTGGTCGACCGCGAGGTAACCGTCACCCACTACGAGGTGGCCAGCTCGGCGCTACCGTGACAGTGTGGCGAACGTTGCGATGGCTCTGCGGTACATCACTCCCGGGGGCGTGGAGGTCGGCACACCCGAGGACTTCGAGGACTGGCGAAAGCGGTCGGACGGTTTCCTCTGGGCCGATTTTCCCGCCTGCGACGACGACACGGCGGCGTTGCTGCTCGAACAGTTCGGTTTCCATCCGCAGGCGGTGGCTACCTGCCGTCGCCGTACCCACCTACCGACGTTCCACGGATACAGCGATCACCGGTTCGTCGTCGTGCACCGGCCGCTGCTCGGCCTGATCGGCCACGTCCATTTGCTGCAGATCGAGTTCTTCATCGGCGCCGACTACCTGGTGACCCTGCACGGCCCGTACAATCCCGAGGTCGAAGCCGCAGCAGTCGGCCGCGACACGGCGGCGGCTCGCGACCGGCTCGATGCCGGGCGAGTTCTCCCGGCGACTCCATCGGAACTGGCGCACGGGATTCTGGGGGCACTGGCCCGGGAGATCCGGGACGACATCGGCACGATCGCGTCGAGGGTGGCCGAGCTGGAGCGGCACGTGATGGACGATGACCTCCGTCATCCCGAAACGCTGTTGGAGCGGATGTTTCTGCTACGCCACGAGCTCGTCACCGTTCGAACGATGGCCAGCAACACCCACGAGATCTTCGAGCGGATGTCCACCGTGGTCGGAACGCCAGCTCTCGACGATCGGGCGTTGTTCGCGGACCTCTCCGACCGCTTCTCCCGGTTGCGCACGATCGGCGACGGCGAGCGGGACTTCCTCGCCGGCGTCATCGACTACTACCAGACGCGCACCGGTACGAAGATGATGGTGGCGATGGAGCGGTTGGCCGTCCTCGCGGCCGTGACGCTCCCGGTAACTGCCGTCGCGTCGGTCATGGGGATGAACGTCATCGTCAACGAGAGAACGCACATGACGCAGCTGGTTATCGTGGTCGCCATCATGATCGTGATCAGCCTGATGCTTCTACGCTGGACGAAGCGCCAGGGCTGGTGGTGATGAATCAGCTGGCCCGCAGCGTTCAGCGCACCTACCTCATCCTGCTCCTCGGCAATACCTTGGCCGCATCACTCATCTGGGGCATCAACACGCTGTTCCTGTTGGACGCCGGCCTCTCCAACCTCGAGGCCTTTTCCGCCAACGCCTTCTTCACTGCCGGCATGGTGATCTTCGAGGTTCCGACCGGTGTCGTCGCAGATACGTGGGGACGGCGCACGTCTTACCTCCTGGGCACGATCACGCTGGCGACGTCCACCTTCCTTTACTTCCTGATGTGGCAGCTGCAGGCGCCGTTCTGGCTGTGGGCGGTGGTGTCGGTGCTCATCGGGCTTGGGTTCACATTCTTCTCCGGCGCCGTCGAAGCGTGGCTGGTCGACGCCCTGAGCTTCGCCGAGTACGAGGGCAGTTTGGAGACGGTACTCGGCCGAGGGCAGATGGTCTCCGGGGCGGCGATGCTGGGTGGGTCGGTGCTCGGTGGGGTCATCGCCCAGGCAACCACGCTGGGCGTGCCGTTCTTGTTGCGTGTCGCGATCCTCCTGATCATGTTCGTCATTGCATTCATGCTCATGAAGGACTTGGGCTTCACAGCACAGCCCACAACGCATCCACTGCGCGCGACCCGCTCGGTGTTCAATGCCTCACTCGAGCACGGGTTGAAGAACCCGCCGGTACGGTGGGTGATGCTCGCCGCCCCGTTCTCGGGAGGTGTCGCGGTCTATGCCTTCTATGCTCTGCAGCCGTACCTTCTCGAGCTCTACGGCGATCCAACGGCGTATTCCATTGCGGGACTGGCAGCGGCCATCGTCGCGGGAGCCCAGATCGCGGGTGGGTATGCAGCGCCGCGAATCCGGCTGCTGTTCCGGAAGCGGACGACGGCGCTGATCCTGGGATCCGTCGTGAGCGCGGCTGTACTGGCCCTGCTCGGCCTGACGGGTGTCTTCTGGTTCGCCCTGGCTCTGCTGGTGATCTGGGGGCTGGTCTATTCGGCGGTCTTCCCCATCCGGCAGGCCTACCTGAACGACATGATCCCTTCGCAACAGCGTGCCACCGTCTTGTCGTTCGACTCGCTCATGGGCAGCAGCGGCGGAGTAGTCATCCAACCGGTTCTCGGGCGGGCTGCCGACGTCTACAGCTACGCGACGTCCTTGATCATCGGAGCAGCCATCGAAATCATGGCCGTCCCCTTCCTCGTTGCCAGCCGGCGTGAACGCTCACCTGCGGACATTGCGACCACGAGCCCCGCGGCATCGACGCCAGGCTAGCGTCCGGCGCTGGCAGGATCAGTCCGGCCTGGTATCGGATTGTGCCCACGGTGTGTTGACCCATGGGTCGTAGTCGACTTCGAGTGGTTCCTGTTGTGGCCGTTCGGCTTCCGGGACATGTTGGAGGTTGACCCGGATGCGGTACCAGATCGAGCTACGTCCGCGCATGCCATCAACTAACACGTCGGCCGGCGCGAGATAACCCACCACGGCTGGATGCCGGGCCTTCCACCGTTCCAGCCCGTCCAGTGCTTCGTCCTTGGTCTTGGCCCGAGCGATCTCGATGAGCGGCATTGTGGACTGGCGGCGCCCGGTGCCCTTGGGTGGTTTCTCGGCCGGACCGAGCCGCCGAGCCAGTTCGAGCAATGGGTCCAGCGATCCGCCAGACCCGTCGATGCCCTCCCACGGATCACCAATCGCGGCGAATCGCTCCAACACGGCCGGCAACGTGAAGAGCTCCGCGCGGCAATCGGGCACTTCTGCCCAGCTGAGCGGGGTGGACACCCGGGCGTCCGGTGTCGGCCGCACCGAGTAGGCGGACGCGACCGTGCGGTCCTTGGCATTCTGGTTGAAGTCGACGAAGACGCCCTGCCGTTCCTCCTTCCACCACTTGCTGGTCGCCAGATCAGGAGCGCGGTTCTCGACCTCCCGTGCGATCGTCTCGGCCGCGAGCCGGACGTCGCGGTAGGACCAGTGCGGGTCGATGCGGGTGAAGATGTGGAACCCGCGTGACCCCGACGTCTTGGGCCAGCCGGTGAGATCGTGATCCTCGAGCACCTCTCGCGCGACCAAGGCGACGTCGAGGATCTGCTGCCATCCGACGCCGGGCACCGGGTCGAGGTCGATGCGGAGCTCGTCCGGGCGATCGAGGTCCTCTGCCCGCACTGGGTGCGGGTTGAGGTCGATACAGCCCAAATTCACCACCCACGCCAACGCGGCGGCGTCGCGGACCACGACCTCGGCCGCCGATAACCCTGACCTGTAGTGCAGTTCGGCAACCTCGATCCAGTCCGGCCGGCTGCTCGGTGCCCGCTTCTGCCAGACCGCCTCCTGGTCGATGCCCTTGACGAACCGCTTCAAGACCATCGGCCGGCCCTCGACTCCGCGCAGCGCGCCGTCGGCAACGGCTAGGTAGTAGTTGACGAGATCGAGCTTGGTGACACCGATGGACGCGAAGATCAGCTTGTCCGGGTTGGTGATCGTCACCTCGCGCCCGACAACCTCCAGGACCTGAGACTTGGCGGCCATCAGGCGAAAATCGGCCCAACCGCGGGGTAATGCGTGATGAGGTCGGCGCGCAGGGCGGACAGCGACGGCGGCGGCGGTCCTGCGTGGACTTGAAAGCCGGTGTCCAGTCGCATGCGCTTGCCCCACGCGGTGAGCGCTTCGATGGTCGTTCCCGTCGTGACCGCGGCGAGCCGGGTGAACCAGTCGTCGCGTCCGTAGGTGATGTCGCCGCCGATGAGGACCAGCTCCACCTCGGACGGCCCGGCCTGGCAGACGTTCTCGTACGAGTCGCTGTGGTGACGCTCGAAGACGACGATATCGGCGGGGCGACCCGGTGTGAGTGTACCGAGGTGATCGCCGAGGCCGGCGATGTGCGCAGCGGCGGCTGTGACCATGCCGACCAGATCGGCGGCGGGTATGGGCATTCCCTGGTCGGCCAGCACCCGGCGAGCGACCCGCATCTCGGCCAGCAGGCTGGTGGAGCCACTGGGCAGCCAGTCGGCGCCGAGCGCAACCGGCATTCCCCGCCGGATCGCCTCGGCCGCCAATGTCGTCTCGCCGTACAGCCGCAGATTTGATTGCGGCGACCACACCAGTTTGCAGCCGGCGTCGGCGAGTTCGCCAAGCTGGTCTCTTGATAGGGCACTGGCGTGAATGACCACCGTCGCCGGCGTGGCGGCATTGAATTCCACGAACCGAGCGAACTCGGTCTGGCTGCGCGGGTCGTCGCGACGGCCCTCGCACAGATGCAGGTAAAAGGTGTCGACGTCTCCGGCCTCGATGGCTGCCAGAACGGTCTGAAGTTGGGTCCAGGACCGGCCGCTTCGCGATGACGGCAGGTCGATCATCGCCCGAGCTCGATGTTGGCCAAAGATCCACAGGTCGATGTTGCGGACCAGGGGTTCGGTGTCCGCCGCTCGGGCCGTCCGGCCGCTGGCTCCCTGGATTGCGGTCACGCCGCTGACGAGCGCCCGGGCCTCGGCGTACCGCAGCTGGGTTCGCGGCGGTAATGCTGCCAACAAGATGTTCTGTGGCTCACGAACGAGGCGCTGGTACACCTCGCTGTCGCGCCAGCGGTAGCGGTTCGCGAACTGCGTGGGCGGCTCCCACGCGGCGAAGACGTTGAACTCGGGATGGCCGTGCAGATCGATCAGGCCCGGCAGGATGACTCCGTCGGTCTCCAATACCGGCACCCCTTGCGGCCTGCGGGTAGCGACGTCAGCGATCAGGCCTCCATCGACGACCACGTAGCCGCGCCGCCATGCCGCCATTGGAGTGATGACGGCACCGTGGAGTGCGAACGCGCCTGGCGGCGCCGCGGCTTGAGGTCGCTCGGCCCTGGCGGCCTCGCCGGGCGGCGGGCCGAGCGGCTCGGTGACCCCCGCGGCATACGCGGATCCGAATAGGTCCGGAGCCGTGCTCACCACCCCCGGCCCAGTCCGCTGAAGGATCCCGTCCCCGTTGCCGGCGGCGGTAGCGTGGTAGCGACGTGGCTGCAGGACCGGGCCACCGCACGCATCCATCCTCCTTGGTCAGCGACGAATTTCTGCAGCTTCGAGCCGAGCACGGCGGCACGGCTGCATCACGCCGACCCTAGCTTCGTTCGAGGGAGATTGAGAATGGCTCACCGCTTCTGCCCCGGATACGCGCGCCGTCCGTTCAGCCGACTGGTCGCGGAATATCCCGGCGAAGAGGTATATCCGCCAGAGGACTTTCGGACCGAATGGGGCCCGATCTTTCACCGCGGCCGCCTCGACGGGACAGCGCGTGTGCTCATCATCGGGCAAGACCCGGCGACCCACGAAACGATCACCCGTCGCATTCTCGTCGGTGAGGCCGGTCAACGGGTTCAAGGATTTCTCGCCCGCATCGGCATCACCTCGTCCTACGCGATGGTCAACACGTTCCTCTACAGCGTCTACGGGCAGGGAGGTGGCGCCCGGCACGCCCACGACCCGGCGATCGCCAGCTACCGCCACCGGTGGCTGGACGCTCTTCTGGTGGACACCAAGGTCACCGCAGTGATCACCTTTGGCACCCTGGCCGACCGGGCGTACCGCGACTGGACCGACAGCCAGCCTGCCGCCGCCGCACGTTTGCACCAGGCCGCTCTGCGCCACCCCACATATCCAGAGAGTTCGGCCCGGTCGGGCGGCAAAACCCTTGCCGAAGCGACCGCGGAACTGCTCGCGAACTGGAGCGAACGACTGCCCGCGCTGCTTGATCACGTCGAGCCCGACCAAGCCACTCCGCTGCTCGGCTACGGAACGACATGGCAAGACGGCGACCTTGCCGCCATCCCCGAACAGGATCTGCCGGCCGGATGCCCGGCGTGGATGCGCTCGCTGGACGCCTGGGCTGTCCGCACCGGCGACACTTCGCAGAACAAGCGGGCCACGATCACCGTGGCCGTCCCGCAAGTGGCCAGAACATGGCCACCCCCCGCTTGACGAAGCACGTCGGCCCGACCTCGGCCTGGGTGGCACGAACGCCGGCCCGACCCTATCCGGCCTGAAGGGGAAGCCAGGCCAGGACGTCCTGGATCTTTGCATCCCAATAGTCCCACTCATGTTCTCCTGGGCCGAAGTCGACGGTCAGCGGCATGCCGCGGGCGACACAGGCATCGCGGAAGCGCACGTTGTCCTCGAAGAGTTCGTCCTCGGTGCCACAACACAGGTAGAGCTTGGGAACGGTCTCGGCGGACAGCTCGCTGCTATCGATGAGCCACAGCAGGTCATCGGGCGTGCCCGTCACCGACCGATTCCCGAACACGCGGTCGGCGAAGGCTGGATCCGGGAGCCAACGCGCGGGTGCCTGCTCCTTCGTGATGTCCAGTGCGCCGGACAAACTCGCCGCCGCTGCGAACCGGCTGGGATACCGCAGCGCCCACTTGAACGCACCGTAACCACCCATCGAGAGGCCCGCGACGAACGTGTCCTCCGGCCGCTCGGATACCCGGAAGAACCGAACAACCACCGTGGGCAGTTCCTCGGTGAGGAAGGTCCAGTACCGCAGGCCGCGCGCCTCGTCGGTGTAGAAGCTCCGATTGACCTGTGGCATCACCACCGCCAGCCCGAGCGGAGCTGCGTACCGCTCGATCGACGTGCGACGCAACCAGATGGTGTCGTCGTCGCTGAGCCCATGCAGCAGATAGAGCACTGACGGGTCCGCGTCCATGGCGACCCCGCGCATGCCGATCTGCGCCGACGTCTGCTGCGGCAGGATCACCGTCATCGACGTGCTCAATCCGAGTGCGTCGGAGAAGAAGTCGCAACGAACGTGAGCCATTCCGCGCCTCTCGGATCGTCACTGCCCGGTTGCGCCGTCGATGCGTTCACGTAGCAGGTCGGCGTGCCCGTTGTGCCGGGCGTATTCGGCGATCATGTGCACCAGGACCCGGCGAAGCGAGACGGGCTGGCCGTTGGACTTCAAGGTGCCGGTTTGCTCGAGCGACGAGGTGGCGGTGACGATGTCCCTGGACCTTTCGCATTCACTCCGCCAGACGGCGAAGGCTTCGGACACGTCACCGTCGAGCCGGTCGAAGTCCTGGTTCGGGTCGTCGTCGGAGTAGTAGAGCAGAGGCACGTCCTCACCCGCGAACTGGATCCGGAACCACCACCTCTCGACGCCGCCGAGATGGCGAGCCAGCCCATGCAGGCTTAACGACGAGGGTGGGACACCCCGCTCGGAGAGCCGTTCGGACGGGACGCCGCCACATTTCGCCTCGAACGTGGCGCGATGCCAGTCGAGGAAGGCGACCAGGATCTCGCGTTCGCTGCCGACGTACGGAGGATCGATTCGATCACCTGCTGCTGCCCAGCGTTTGGAGTAGAACTTCGGTGCTTCGACCATGTCCGCAGGATTTCACTTTCGACGCGAGGAGATGTGCGATGGGTGAGCAGACCCCGGCAGGGCGGGTGCTGCAGATGCGGCTGGTGGTCGAGACAGCTGACTACGACCAGGCCGTGACTTTCTACCGAGACGTACTAGGCGCGCGCGAGGAGCTGGTCGTCGACAGCGAGGGCGGCGCCAAGGTGACGATCCTCGATGTCGGACGGGCGACCCTGGAGCTCTCGAACCCAGCTCAAGTCGCCATGATCGACGACGTCGAGGTTGGGCGCCCGGTGAGTCCTCGACTGCGGATCGCCTTCGAGGTGGCCGACGCCGAGGGCGTGACCAGCGACCTTGTCGAGGGCGGGGCCGAGTTGATTGCAGCACCGACCGTGACTCCGTGGCAGTCACTCAACGCGCGGCTTTCGGCGCCAGCGGAGCTGCAGATCACCGTGTTCGCGGAGCTGGGCGACGAGGCTGGTCCTGACCAGCCCGAGAGATGCTGATCCGGGACTCACACCGAGCCGGTCACAACCGAGATCGGCGGCGTCCTCGACGCCTCCTGGACGCGGATACGGTGGAAGCCTGCCTCCTCCAGCCAGGCCCTGTAGGACCCCTCCCCGTGCACGCCGCCGCTGCTGGTCCGCGTGATCAGCCCGGCCGCGTAGAGCTGCACCGATCGGCGGGTGGCCGGGTCCGGCGATGGCAGCACGTCGATGACGGCGATCCGCCCTCCTGGCTGGATCGCGAGTCGCAGGTGACGCAACAGCCAGCGGTTTGCGGGTCCGTCGAAGAGGTGACACAGGTTGCCGAGCAGGACAAGGTCGTATGTCGCGGGGCGAAGCGACACCTCGAAGGCGTTTCCGGCCACGTAATCGAACCGGTCCGTGCAGCCTGCCTCGGCAACCGCCAGCCGGGTCGAGGCAAGGATGGGCGCGAAGTCCAACGCAGTGACGTGGCATCGCGGGTCGCGCCGGGCGACCGCGAGGCTCCACGGCGCCGCGCCGGCGCCGACGTCGAGGATCTGGACGGCACCGCTCAGATACTCCGCCACCGCCTCCGCGGCGTGGCTCATCAGGGTGGCGAGATACGTGACCGCGTCCGGGTAGACCTCGCTGGCTCCCGCTGGGAGGTCGCATTCCAGTGGTGCCTGGCCGGAACGCACTGCCTCGGCCAGCAGATCAACCGCCGTGCCGACGCTTCCCAGTACGGACAACTCGGGGACGGCGCCCATGAACAGCCCGTCGTGGTCGGAGCCCACCAGCCCCATGGCGGCAAGAGCCTGAAGCAAGACCCGGGTGCCGTGCGGGTCAAGGCGGTGGTCGCGCGCCAGGTCCTCGGCGCGCACCGGACCGGCGTCAACCGCAGTCAACAGGCCGAGTCGGTGCGCCGCCGAGACGACGGCCGCGGCGTGCAGCGCATCCGACGTCCAGCACAGCCGCTCAGCGAGCGCGGCCGAATCACCGTTGCGCACGATTCAGGTCCGGACGACGCCGGCGGTGCCGTCGACAGTGACGAGCTGGCCATCGTGCAGCACCGCCGTCCCGTTACCGGTTGCGACCACAGCGGGAACGCCGTACTCGCGGGCGATGATCGCCGGATGCGACAGGATCCCCCCGGTGTCGGTGACCAGGGCGCCGATGCTCGGGAACAGCACCGACCAGACCGGCGAGGTCACCGGGCAGACCAGCACGTCGCCAGCACGGAGCCGCCCGAACTCGGCCTCGCTGGTGATCACGCGGACCGGGCCGGTGTAGCTCCCCGGGGAGGCCGCGATACCGGTGACGGAACTGTCTGGGCCACCTTGCCCGGTGGTGTCCGGGCCGAAGATGCGGTCGACGGCCCACAGGAATCCCTCGTTCGCCAGGCGTGGCTCGGCGGGCAGGGAAGCGAATGACGGTGGTGGGCCGGGATCCTTGCCGTAGGACACAGGACCCGGATGAGCCAGTACCCAAGCGCGTTCCCCCTGTCGTCGCATGGCCAAGTCGCGGCGGTCAGTGCCGTCACGTAGTGCCGCCCTCGCCTCGTCGGCCTCCAGGAAGAACACGTCGTCGCCCGAGTCGAGCTGCCTGCGGTCGGCCAGCCGGCGCCCGATCTCGACTGCGGTGCGGCGCATCAGCGCGAGCGGTGCACTCACGGTGAAGTACACGTTGTCCTCGCGCACCGGGTACGCATCAACGGCACGGCCAAGCGCCCGGTCGAACTTGGCCCGCGCCTGCGATGAGGTCAGCCGGCTCCGCGCGTCGGCAGCCGCGCGCCCCCGGCGATCGGCCAATGCCGTGGCAGTCCGCGCGGGGTCGAATCCCGCCGCGAGCTGGTCTGCGACCAGGCCCAGCACGAGGTCCGGTCGCTCGTCGAGGTTCTGTTCAGCCACATCGTAGCGGAGGGCGCGACAGCCGTGCGTCCCGAGGAACTCGGTGAAAGCGGCGGCGAACTGCTCGTCCTCGGCCAGAACAACGCCGACGGGTGCCCGTTCGGCGAGTCGTCGCTTCACCGCGGGCAGCCCATTCGCGAGCTCGGCGAGCCGGGCAAGCGCTCGGCTGGGCTCGGTGGATTTATCTGACAACCCGGCGAGCAGGTCGAATGTGCGCACCTCGTCCCAGCCGAGCAGATCGCGGCAGGTGAAGGCCAGCTCGGCGAGCGTGATCTGGACGGCGCCGGGTAGGTGCATGTGCACGTGGAGACCGTGGTCAGCCAGTTCGAGGAGACTCGACAGGTGCGCGTCGAGCTCGACGTCCGTCATATCGTGCAGGTCCACCTCGCGCAGCTCGGCGATCCGGTCGGCGAACTCCGGCTGCCATTCCCGGTACCAGCGCCCCACCATCTGCCCGGTCATGTCCGCCCGCATGGCGGCGACGCAGGCTTTGATCCGCCGCCGCAGCGGAGGGACGAGCCGGAACAGCAACGGAACGAGCGGTGCGGGCGGGGCCGGGCGGTCCTTGCCGCCGATCGGCACGATGCGGATGTATTCCCAGCCGCCGATGTCGCGAAAGTCGATCGTCTCGAACAGCAGCCCTAATTGCTCGCACATGCTGCGTATGCCAGAGGCACGCGGCCGGAGCACCGCCCGGTTGAACGGCGTCCACGGCACCGGCGCATGGCTGGCCTCGCGGGTCCAGTAGCCGGATGGCGGTTCGACCGGTAGCGGCACCGGATCGACCTGCCGCTCGGGCAGGGCCGTGATCGGCCTGGCCTGGAGCAGCACCACCTCCCCGCCCGAGAGCGCCCACTCGACGTCCTGCGGCCCGCCGAGGTGCTGCTCCACCCGGCGCGCCAGAGCCGCGACCGCGCGCGCGACATCGGCGTCGATGGCTTCTTCGGCGGCGGCCGTTCGCCGGCTCGCCGAGTTACCGCGTACGACCCATTCCTCGGGCGAGACCTCACCGGACACTAGTCGTTCGCCCAGCCCCCGGACGGCTTCGACGACGACGGCGCCACGTTCGCCGGTCACCGGGTCGGCGGTAAACGCCACCCCCGCAGCACGCGCCGGGATCATTGGTTGCACCAGGACCGCCATGCGTGGCGCGTCGCCTTCGCGTTTCGCACCGTACGACCGGACCAGCTCGCCGAACGCGGAGGCCCAGCACTGCCGTACCGCATCCAGGAGCCGGTCGTCACCGGTCACATCGAGGACCGTGGTGTAGAGACCGGCGAACGACGCGGTCCCGAGATCCTCGTCACGGCCGGAGGACCGCACGGCCAGCCGCGTTCCTTGCCACTGCCGCACCGCCTTCCGCAGACCGGTCGCGATCTCCATGGGCAGGTCGATTGCGGCGACCGCTTCGACGGAGGCGTTCGCAGGTAGACCCGCTTCAGCGAGCGCATCGTCGAGCGCGTCGGCGACGAGCACGACGCCATCGGGCACCGGGAAGCCGTCCAAGCGCAGCCGCGCAAGAGTGGCCGCCTTGCGGCCGGCCGCGCGAGCGTCGAGTGCGCTCGGAAGGTCGAGCACGTAGGTCGTGGTCGTCGTCATGTCGGGCACCTCCAGCTGCTCGCCCCGAGTGTGCAGGCGGGCGCCGTTGCCGCAGCATCGTGCGACCTACGTATTTTCGGCGATCCTAGGACATGTGCTCTATGACGTACCGGGTCAAACCGGTGCGGGAGGCGACACCAAGCCGTCGGTAGATGTGCTGCAGGTGGGTGGTCACCGTGCGTTGGCTGATGAACAGCCGGTCGGCGATCTCGGGATTGCTGAGTCCATCCGCGACCAGCCGGGCGATTTCCGTCTCCCGGACGCTCAGCTGACCGGGCAGGCGGACCCGCGGCGTGGGGATGGGCCGTGCACCCAGCCGGCGCAGCAACCGACGGGCGCGGCCGGCGACCGGCCGAGCTCCCATGCTGTCGAGCACATGGAGATGCTCGGTCACGAGAGCCGCGGCGTGGGCGCGCTCGTCGGGCGATCCGGTTCTCGTTCCGATGACTTCCGCCCAGTCCATGCGGGCGATCGCCGCCTCGTACGGCATCGTGATGGCGGCGAACCCATCGGCCGCCCGGGCGAACGCGGCAAACGCGGCCTCCAGCTCATCCACGGCCCTCGCCACCAGACCGTCGATCCACGCGGACATCGCCGACGGATACGGTGCCCCGGGACCGTGCCCAGCGAGCAGCTCGGCAGTTCCCCGAGCTCCTGCCAGGTCTCCGGCTTCGACCTGCGCCTCACCGAGCACGCTCATACAGAACGGCGGAACCGCGATGCCGCCCGCTGTGATCGACCGTGCCACCCGCAACGCGGACAGGACGTCGGACCGCCCGAGTAGCACCATGGCTGCACAGACCTGGCCGAGACCGAGGAGATGCTGGTCGCCGGCGAACCCCTCGCCGTACGCCGATCGGGCCTCGCTCAGGCACGCCGTGGCCTCGGTGAGTTGACCGCGCCGCGTGTGGACCAGAGCACGGCCGCACAATGCCGCAGCCACTCCACGGCGCATCCCGACGCGGTGGCTCAGCGCCAGCATCTCGTCCGCGCCCCTGGTGGCCGAGTCCCAATCGCCGGTGAGGAAGTCGATGAAGGCGATGGTGGCCCGGTTGAGTATCTCCAGCGACGGGAGACCCGTCTCTTGGGCGAGCTGCCGAGCTTCATCGGCCAGCTGGCGAGCCGCCGCATGGTCTCCCCAGGCAAGCGCGTTGCAGTACGCGGGTCGGTGTGCCTCCTCCAGCAGGAGGACCGAGCCGTCGTCCCGAGCCATCTGCATGACCAGACTTGCGGCACGCTCGACGCCATCGTGGTCACCCGACCGTAGGCACAGGTCCGAACGGCCAAGGTTGGCGTAGGCGAGTGCCCGCCGGAAGCCGGTGAATGCCGCGATCCGATCGAGCGCATCGACCTCGGTGCGAAGCTCGGCCACGAGCCCTCTCCGAGCAAGCAGCCGCATCCGGGTCTCGGCGACCGCCAGGTGCACCGACCCGATCGGCGTGCCCGACAGCGCGGCCGTCGCCCTGTCAATATGGGTCTGCGAATCGGCCAGATGCCCGGTGTCCCACTCGACGAGTGCAAGGCGGCGTAGTTGGCGGGCCTCGTCGACGGAGTCGCCGTGGGCCGCGGAGTTCTCGGCAGCCTCACGCCATGCCACGATCGCGGCATCGGCGCGCCCGGCCAGCTCGAGCGCCTCCGCCCGCTGCTCCTGTAATCGCAGCAGCAGCTCAGCCCGCTCCAGGCGACGAGCCAGCCCGATCGCGGCCTCGGCATGACCGACGGCCTCATCGCCGGCCTTGCTCTCCAGGGCTCGTCCGAGGGCGGCCACGAGAACTCCCAGTGCAGTGCCGGCGTCGACTTCGGCTCCCGCCCCTCGGACGTGATGAGCCCGTCGTCCGAGGTCATCGGGGTCGAGCCGCGCGAGAGCCGACGCGATCGCCGCGTGCGTGCGACGTCGGACGGCGGCCGGCAGCTCGTCGTAGGCCACCTCGGCGAGCAGCGGGTGCGTCGCCTGATAGCGCACACCGGCGTCGTCGAGTTGCTCCTCCAGCACGCCGCACCCACGGAGGCGCTTGACGCTGCGGAGCAGCTCGACCTCACCGGGGCCGAGCGCCGCGATTAGGTCGTGCCGGATGGTGCCGCCCGCAACTGCGACGGTGTCAAAAATCGCCCTGTCGGCCGGGTCGAGCGCATCGAGCCGGGCGCGCAGCAGCCCGACCACCTCCGGCGGGATGTCATCGACCTTCTCCTGCCCGAGGACCCACCGCCCGCCGCTGCGGAAAAGCCGGCCGGAGTCCAGCAGCATCGCCACCAGCGCACGCACGAACAGCGGGAGGCCTCGTGTTCGCTCGACCAGCAGGCCGGTCAGGGTAGATGGGGGTTCCTCCGCCAGCAGCCCCCGCGCCAGGGCCGCCACGCCCGACGCATCGAGAGTCCCGATGTCCAGCTGGGTGAGCAAGCCCGACCGGCGCAGCGACGACAGCAGCACGTCGAGCTCGCCGCTGGACTCCCCTGAGCGGCACGTGGTCAGGACGAGCAAGCGGCGATCTGGCAAACCGCGCACGGCGTAGTGCAGCACCGCCAGCGAGGCCGGGTCCGCCCAGTTGATGTCATCGACGACGAGGAGGACCGGCTGCTGTCGGGTCAGCCGGTCGAGCAGCCGGCATACCGCTTCGAACAACCGTGTTCGCTCCATGCCGGCGTCGCCGAGCGGCGCTGGCGCCGGCAGATGAAGGCCGTCGAACAGTCGGCCGAGGTCAGGCAGACCCTCGACCAGGCTGGTCCGCGCACCCGCCTCGACTGTACGCACGAGCGGGCGCAGGGCCTCGACGACGACGCCGTAATGCAAGTCCCCGTGCAGCGGCGAAGCAGCCGCGCGCAGTATCAGAAAGCCACGGGCCCGCGCGAGGGCCATACCCTCCTCGGCGAGCCGCGACTTTCCGACTCCCGCCTCACCCACCAGCGCGACGACCCCTGCCATGCCGTCTGCGGCGCCCTGCAGCGCGTGACCAAGAGCCTCCACTTCAGAGTCCCGGCCCACGAGCGGTACCAACTGCGACGGCATGACACGTAGCCCCTCCGCCGCCGATCATCCGCCGCGTGGTCGGTCCGGTCCAGCCGGCCTTCGCGAGCCTCGACAATGCTTCCCGGCTGGACGTCCACGTCCTACGGATCCCTGCGGGATTCCGCCTGGCCTTCGGGTGCTGGGACCGAAGCCAGTCCTTCGGCCACCAGCGCTTCGTCGAGGACACGCAGCGCCTTCTGGCCCATCCCGTGCAACGCTGCCAGATCGACCCGAGAGAAACGTGCGACGTCTTCGAGCGACTTCAGCCCGGCGCCTTCGAGCGCGCGCCGGGCCGGAGCGGCCAGGCCGGAGGGTAGGTCCGTCACTTCTGCACCCGGTAACGCAAGTGTGTTGCCCAGTTCGATTGACGTGCCTCCATCTGCTGCAGATCGACACTTTGGTCGAAACCCTCGAACAGCCGCTTCCCGCCACCGAGTACCACCGGCGCGATCGTCAGGATGACCTCGTCCAGGTACCCACCGGCGAGCGCTTGACGGATCGTGTCGGCGCCACCCATGATCCCGACGTCCCTGCCCCCGGCCGCTGCCCGCGCCAGTTCCAGCGCCGACTCCAGCCCAGACACGAACGTGAACGCACCGTTCGACGGCTCGTCTTCGGTGCGGTGTGTGAGGATGAAGAACGGTAGACCCCACGGGTTTTTGCCGCCCCACGCCTCTGCCGCGTCATAGGTCGACCGCCCACCGATGATCGCGCCGGTTCGGCCGACGCCCTCTTCGAGGATCTCCTTGTCAACGCCCGACGCCTCTCCAGTCGGTTCCGCCGCATAGGACCACGGGCCGTTGAACACCCAGTAGTGCAGGCGCTCGCCGCCCTCGCCGAGCCCCTTGCCCGGCCCGTCGTTCGGCCCGGTCACGTAGCCGTCGAGCGACTGGGTGATCTGGGCAACCACTGCCGTCACTGCACTCACTCCTCATCCCGATAGAACGTCGTCAGCGCTGGCGCGAGCACCGATGGCGGCACCTCGTGGAAGCCACCCGGCAGCCTGAGGAACCGACCGCCGGGCAGCGCATCCGCGACCTGGCGCGAAGTGTCGGACAGCCATGGCAGCTGCGTCCCCGTGCTCGTCACCGCCAGCACCGGCTGCTTCAGACCGCTGAGCATCGACACTGGCAGGGAGTGGTCGTCACCACCCAAGGCAAGCACGTCATAAACCAGCGTCGGTGCCATGGCCAGAAATGACTCCCACATCGGCGTCCCCTTCGTGGGCTCCAGCATCTCCATCGGGAGACCGACGACGTTGGTATGGAAGAACTCGACGAGACCGGCTCGGTCCCCGGCATCGATGAGGCTCTGGAGGGTGCCGATGAAGTTCGGTGGTACGGGTGGAGCGTCTCTCGATGCGGTAGGGCGGCTCCAACACCGAAGCCCGCGTCACCGGCGCGGCGGCGTCGAGAGCACGGAGCAGCAGTGCGGCACCAGAGGACACCCCGTGCGCAAACACAGGACCCTCCGCACCGGCGGCCTCGATGACCGCGCTGAAGTCCTCGATCTCAGGCCGCACGGCAAACGGCTGGCTGTCGCCGCTGTCCCCGCGCCCGCGGCGGTCATAGGACACCGCCCGGAAACCGTGTGCTGAGAAATCCTGCGCAAGCTCGGCCCAGGTGTTCCGGTCGTTGAACGCACCACCCACGATGACGACGAGCGGGCCGATTCCCCACACGTCATACGCGATGGTCGTGCCGTCCGCCGATCTTGCCTTCTCCATTGGCCCTCCAAGCAGTCGTGCCCACATCGTCCTCTGAGACCCAGTCCACCGCGGAAACTCATCGGTCACCAGGCGTTGGCACCAAGGCTGACCAGAAAGCCCGAGGTCGTCGTATCCGCCTTGCCGGCCGCCCCGATCGCTGCCAGCGTGGTGAAGGAAGTCAGCAATAAGACGACGAAAGGAGCCAGGACCATGTTGTTGTCGACGATGAATGACCTGCCTGGGCACGAGGTCAAAGAGGTGCTCGGAGAGGTCTTCGGCCTGACCGTTCGCTCCAGGCATGTGGGATCACAGATCGGCGCCGGCCTGAAGTCACTCGTGGGTGGCGAGCTTCGGGGGATGACCAAGTCACTAGTGGACAGTCGCCGAGAAGCTCAGGACCGACTCGTCGAGGAAGCAGCCAGACTTGGTGCGGACGCCATCCTGGCGATGCGCTTCGACGCAACCGAGATCGGCGGTGGCTGGCAGGAGATCTGCGCCTACGGAACGGCCGTTCGGCTCGCGGCACCCTAGGACCTGCGGGTCGCCGGGCCGATGAGTTCCCGCACCGGGCGTGGTCTGAACGGATGTGACATTTGGTCCAGTGTCAGACGAGTCTGAAATGTTGCTCGAGTCTTGCCGAGCTGCCCGCATCCGCACCAGAAGGAGTCTTCGTGACGTCCAACACTCCTGACCCGAACACCATCTCGATACCTCAGCTCCGCGCCGACCTCAACGGTCGGGTCATCGCTCCCGATGACGCCGGGTACGACCAGGCTCGGACTGTCTTCTACGGGGGGTTCGACCGGCGGCCGGGGGTCATTGTCCGGCCGGTGGACGCAGGCGAGGTTTCGCGCGTCGTCGCACTCGCGCGCGACCGTGGGCTGGAGATCGCCGTGCGGAGCGGCGGCCACAGCGTCGCCGGGCACAGCGTCTGCGATGGCGGAATCGTGCTCGACCTGTCCGACATGCGAGCCCTGGACATCGACGCCGAACAACGCACAGCATGGGCCCAGACCGGGTTGACGGCGGGTGAGTACACAGTTGCGGCGGCCGCGCATGGCCTGGCGACTGGCTTCGGCGACACCGGCTCGGTCGGCATCGGCGGGATCACTCTTGGCGGCGGCGTCGGATTCCTCGCCTGCAAGCATGGTCTGACGATTGACTCCCTGCTAGCCGCCGACGTCGTGATCGCGGACGGCCAACTCCTCCATGTAGACGCCGAAACACATCCGGATCTGTTCTGGGCTATCCGGGGCGGCGGGGGGAACTTCGGTGTGGCCACCCGGTTCCAGTTCCGACTACACGAGGTCGACACGATCGTCGGCGGCATGCTCATCCTGCCGGCGACAGTTGAGGTCATCGCCTCGTTCATTGCCGCGGCCACTGCAGCCCCGGACGAGCTGTCGACCATCGCCAACGTCATGCCCGCTCCACCCATGCCATTCGTGCCAGCAGAACACCACGGCCAGCTCGTCATCATGGCGCTCATGGCTTACGCGGGCGCGACCGAGGTCGCAGAGCGCGTCATCGCTCCGTTTCGGTCGCTCGCCACCCCTGTCGTCGACATGGTTCGGCCGATGCCCTACCCGGACATCTTCTTACCGGAGGAGGAGGGCTACCACCCGGTTGCAGTGGGACGGACGATGTTCATCGACTCCATCGATCACCGTGCTGCTCAAACCATCGTCGACCACCTCCAGGCCTCGACAGCGCCTATCCGTGTTGCGCAGTTGCGGGTCCTCGGCGGGGCGGTGGCGCGCGTGCCCGCCGAGGCAACCGCGTTCGCGCACCGTCGGAGCCCGATCATGGTGAATCTCGCAGCGGTCTTCGAACGTCCGGACGAGGCCGCGGTACACGAACCCTGGGTTGCCGCGTTCGCCGCTACCCTGCACCAAGGTAACCGCGGCGCATACATTGGATTTCTCACCGACGATTCCGAGGCGCGTGTGCGCGACGCCTACCCCGGAGATACCTGGGATCGGCTCGCAGCGATCAAGAGCCGCTACGACCCCACCAACCTGTTCCACTTCAACCACAACGTCCCGCCCGCAGCCAAGAAATGATGAGCTTGTGCCGAGGCGGTCAAAAGCGGGTCCCGTTCTGGCCAGGGCACCGTTGTCGGCACCGTGATCCGGTCTCTTGACTGTGGCGGCCGTTCGGCTACCGACCGGCCAACGGCGCCTGCACCGGCCCGGTACCAACGGTCCTTCCGACACCGCCGAGTATCGCCCCAACTGCCGACGCGCCGGCTGATCACGGCGCAGACCGCGCAGAGAGTTGGGCACTCGTCACCCAGTTGATGACAGTGCTTCGCGCTCGGTGAGTCGCCGAGCGAGCACCCGCATCACGGCGATGCTCGTCTCGGGACGCTCGCGAAGTATCCCGGCGAACTCCCTCTGCCGGATCGTGAGCAGGCGGACATCGCCTGAAGCAGAGAGCGTTGCAAGGCGCGGTTGGTCGAGGATGAGCGCCATCTCTCCGAGGACGTCACCATTGCCTCGGCGGGCAATCTCCCGTTTGTTCACGACCACCGCGACCATGCCGGACACGATGATGTGCATCTCGGTACCGGCCTCGCCCTGGGCCATGATGACCTCGCCGTCGGGATACGCATGCTCCTCGGCAACGGCCGCGATGTTCTTGAGGTCCTCCGGCGGAAGCTCCTCGAATATGGAGACCTTGCGCAGGAACAGCACGCGCTCCATGACGGCCAGTGTCGGCAACGTCTTCGCCATCATCGGAGTTCCCTTCACGTGCGCAGACTGAACGAACTCAGCGCATTCTCGAACCCACCGGTCCGGGTGATCGAGGAGGGCCGGAGCCGGATCGGTCGACGTCGGAGTAGCCACCTGGCTCGGTTCCCAGATGGCCACCAGCGGCCGCAGGCTCGACGCTTCTTTCGACGAGTCGATCAGCTCGAGGGCGGCGGCTCGTTGCAACGAGTCGCCAGCCTCGAGGTTGCCGCTTGCCTCGGAAAGGAGGGAGTGGTCCGAAGAGAGGATGGCGACCGCCCGGATGGCGTTCAGCGCATTGCGCTTCGCGCAACGAGCCACCGCGTCGTGGAGCAGGAGTCGTCGTTCGTCGCTGTTGTCAGTGAGCCGCATCGCGTGTCGGTGGTTCCGTAGGGCGTGGGTCACGGACTCCTGCGCGTACCGGCGGATCCGGTCTGCTTCGCCGTCGGTCGGCAGCCGGTCGAGGGCGAGCAAAGCCGCGGACTCGGTTCCCGGTAACTCGAGGGCCGCAACGACAGCGGAGACGGCGCGCAGTCCGATCCGACCGAGCGCGTGGGCGGCGGTTGCCTGCACCGCTGAGTTGGCGTCGGCGAGCAGTGCTATCAACGGCTGTACGGCCTGGTCGGGATCCAAGGCGGCAAGCCCGTCGGCCGCGATGCCGCGCACCGACGGATCGGCATCGCCCAGACAACCAACAACGAGCCGGTACGCCTCGGCACTCCGCGCGTGTCCCAGGGCGGCAACGGCGATGCGTCTCAGCTGAGCATCCTCGTTCGAGATCATCTGTTGTAGCACGCCGCGCGTCCTGCCCGAGCCGTCCAAGGCGAGGAGCGCTGCTGCCGCCTCGGCCCGTACGACCGGGTCGGGATCATCGAGCACCGGACGTAGCGCCGACACCGGCCCCTCGTGTGCCCGCACGACGTCCACGGCCGCCAGTCGGACCGCTGCGTGGGGGTCGGTGAGCAGGCGGACGACATCGGCTCGCGCCGACGGTTCGTTGAGCCGGCCGAGAGACCGAACAGCGGCTGCCCGAAGAGCCGCGTCGACGTCGCCGAGGCACCCCCTCAAAGGCGTGATCAACTCCGGGTCTCGCAGCCTGCCCAGGACCTCGGCCGCCACCCGTCGGACCCGTGGATCGGGATCCGAGAGCCCCGCAACGGCTACGGATACGGCGGCAGCGTCTTCCCGAATGCCGGCAAAGGCATCGGGTTCGTAGTCCTCGAAGACATGTGGGCGGCCCGCGCGCAAGGTCTCCGCCACGGCGGCTGCGTACGACTGTCGCGCCTTCCACATGGTGAACGCAGTGACGACCGCAGCGCCGAGGCCGATGAGGAACAGCTGGCTCGGCCGCAGTGTTCTCTGGCCCACGATCAGAATCAGGCCCGCGAGAGCGGTTCCGGCTTGAGTCGGGACGCCGTTCAAGAATGCGCGTGCGTGGTCGCGTCGCTCCGGGGGCGTAACGTTGATCATGGCTTCCCATGCGGTGTTGGCGATGCCCTGCATCCCGACTACTTGGACAAATCGGACCGCAACCAGAAGACCGAACGACGCATTCAGGGCCAGGACCGCGAATCCGGCCGCGTACGCCAATGTGTATGCCAGCAGGATCGCCGGAGTCCCGAACCTGAAGAACAGCCGGTTTGCGACGAACAGCGAGACCAGAAGGGCCACTCCGGTCGAGATTCCCGAGAAGGCACCGAGGAAGCCAGCCAACTCCGCGGCATCCGGAAACCGGTCCAGGGCCGCTCGCGAGAACGGCAGGTACAGCGAGTAGAGGAGCACGGAGAACAGCGCTGCACCCGCCGACATCCATCGCAGCAGGTCGGACCCTCGCATCGTTCGATAACCCTCACGGATGTTTCCCAGAGCAGTGATGCGGTGTTGGCCCCGCCGGGAAACCCGACCCCTACTCGGTCCCCATCTCGCCAGAACCGCTCTCGCCAGGCCGGACGTGGCTATCAGGACGCCGGCCCAGAGCAGGAGCAGGTTCTCTGGCTGCACCCAGGAGGCGAGCGGCCGGGTCACCAGCCCGCCGAGGGCCGCGCCTGCGATCCCCCCTGCGCCGAACAATGGGAACAGTCGCTTTGCTTGCCTGGTGTCTGTGATCAATCCGGCGATGCCCCACAGGTACGACCCCTGGACCAGAAAGGCCAGACCAACAAAGAGCCACAGCGCCGGGTACACCAGCTGGATGCCCGCTTGGGCTGTCAGCCACCCGGCAACCAGCAGCGCAGCCAGCGCGAGCGGCAGCAGCGTGAAGAGGCTTTCCCTGGGAATCCGACCAAGCAGGGCGGTGACACCAAGAGAGGCAAGGAACAGCAGAGCGCCGAGCAGCAGGTACAGGAACGGCAGCTCGTCAACGCCGTATTCCGCGAACAGCAGTGCGTCAATGCTGCTCTGACCGACGGTGAATCCCGCCCAGGTGAGGAACATCAGTCCGACCGTGAGGCCGACCATCGGTTCCTCGCCGGACCGCACCCGTAACGCATGGTTCAGCCGAGTCATCCCAGCCCTAGCCGAGCGCTATGCCGATCATCGCAACTGTCCCGGTTGGCGGCTCAGCCATTGTCGCGATCGTACGGCCCGATCTGCCCCTGAGCACTCGCTGGGCTAGTGCGGCCCATGCCGGACGCTGGAGGCACGCAGCGATACCCTCCCGGCAAAGCGCAACCGACGCCGAGGCGGGAGCTGGTTATCAGCATGGATTGGACCCTGGAAGTCGTGATCCTTCCTGTCGCCGATATCGATCGGGCGATTACCTTCTATCGCGACAAGGTCGGCTTTGACCTCGACCACGACACGACCAACGAACACATGCACGTGGCACAGCTCACCCCACGGGGCTCCGGCTGCTCGATCGTTTTCGGCGACCTGCCTTCGCAGCGCGAGATGGCGCCGGGCTCGATGCGCGGCCTGCAGCTGGTGGTCGCCGACGCCCACGCCGCCCGCCAAGAGCTGCTGGATCGCGGCGTCGACGTCAGTGACATCATGCAGTTCTCTCCGGACGACGGCGGCACCTTCTTCGGCTTCAGCGATCCCGACGGCAACACCTGGGCTGTCCAAGAGCTCAAGGTGCGCGCCCAGAAGCCGCTGATCCCCGTCGAGCACCGCGGCCGCTTCGGCGCCACCTGACCGGTCGCTCCATGCCAGCCGCCGGTACACCCGACAGCCAGGAGCAGCCATGGGCAAGGTCCTCTACTCGATGAACGTGTCTCTCGATGGTTACATCGAGGCCCAGAACGGCAGCATCGAGTTCTCGGCACCGGACGACGACGTGCACCGGCAAGCGAACGAACAGGCGTGACAGGCGTCGGCTTTTCTGTTCGGTCGACGCCTCTATGAGGTGATGGAGGAGCCTTGGACGACGGCCGCGAGCCGAGACGACCTGCCCGATGTCGAGGCGGAGTTCGCTCGGGCGTACGTGCAAACGCCCAGGATCGTGTTCTCCTACACACTCCAAAGCGTCCCCGTGGGCGTCCAGCTGGTTCGCAGCAAGGACGCTGTGGCCGAGGTGACGCGCCTCAAGCAGCAGACCGAAGGTGTCCTGGACCTCGGCGGTCCAATGCCGGCCGCCTCGTTGGTGGACCTGATCGACGAATTCCGGCTCTTCGTCTTGCCGGTGGTGGTTGGCGGCGGCAAGCCGTTCTTCTCAGCGCGGAAGAAGCTCGAGCTACGGCTGGCCGAGCACCGCGCATTTCCCTCGGGCGCTATGTACCTGCGGTACGAGCGTGCGCCGGTTGGCGGGACGGCGGCCGGTAACCGCGGAAGTAGTCGATGGTGAATTGCTTCGGGTACGGATGCGCCGGAGCCAACGGCGGCGCATCGTCAGGGAACTCGTAGATGCCGAGCATGAACTGCATCGGGTACTGAGGTGACTGCTCGACCGTCTTGATCAACCGATGGTCGACGAAGAAGGCCACGTACTCCGGCGTCCATTCCGCCGCATAGACGTGGTACTCCCTGGCATCGATGGCGACGACCTCGGCAGCGAACTCGTCGACAATCGACGGGTCACCGAAGGGGTGGACGCCCATACCAACAGCCGCACGGTCAGGCTTGAGGTCGCGTCCGAAGATCTCACAGATGCAGATTTCGGCCGACCGGTCCGGCTCGTCTTCGTACCCGATCATCCAGAGCGCGACCATGCAGCGGGGATCGTCGATCGCTTTGGCCCGTAGCTCGAACAGGCCGTACTGGGGTGTATAGAGCCGCGCGTTGCGCTGTGTCTCCCGGACCAGCAGGTCGGGGTTGAACCGCTGCTGTCCGACGTAGCTCCCGACCGGACCGGAGAAGACACCGGTCTGAAGCGACGAGACCCGGATTCCGCCATCGAACTCTGGGCACCAGGGCTGCTGGTCCGCCTCGATGATCAACCGCAGCTGGCCACCACCGATCTGGTATCTCGCGGCCGACGCCGTCCGTGAGCTCCACTGCGGCAGGTAGTAGGGGAACCAGCGGGACTCGTCCAGCTCTTCTCCATCGAAGGTGTCTTCGAACTCGAGCTCGTAGCCGGCCTTGGACGAAGCAGAAGGGGATGGCCTCACGCCACGCGACTGCCACAGGCCTCGCTGCTTGAATGCGTGCATGACACCGGGCCAGCCGCCGCGGAACTTGGCCGCGACGTCAGGACCGAGCGGCCCAAGACGGTCAAAGCCGCGGTGCGAGAGATCGACGCGGGTACCCACTTCCTGGGTGGTGAAGGTCACCTCGACCTCGGTTTCACCCTCCCAGTCCGCCGTCGTCCAGGTGAACACGATGCGCCACGGCGGCTCGCATACGATGACGCTGCCGACTTGCAGCTCGTCGCCGTCGACGAATCGCTCGAAGAAGCGCCCGCCAACGCGTGGTTCCAGGAAGATGTCCTTGGCTCGGCCGCCCCCGTAAGACGCCTGGTCAAGTGGCCACCACTCACCCATGCGGGTGGTGAACAGCCCGAACGCCTCCTCGACCGGACAATCGACCTGGACCGATTCGTGGACAGCCACGAGGCGGGGATCGATGGTCATCATTTCGGTGTCGCTCGACGCTCGTCCGCCACACGTTTGAATCTCGACAGGGCGTCCGACCAGAACGAACCCAGGTAGTGTTGAGCGGCCTCGAGACCGCTTTGGTCGACCTCATAGACGCGCCGAGTGCCGACGGCCCGGTCGGAGACAAGCCCTGCGTGCTTCAGGACCTTCAAGTGCTGGGAAACGGCGGGCCGACCGACGCGTAGTCCCTGGGCAATCTCGACGACCGGTTTTGGTCCATCCCGAAGGCGCTCCAGGATGGCTCGCCGGGTGCGATCCCCGAGAGCGTCCAGGACCAAATCGTGCGTAGCCACTAACCGTGCCTCTTGACTAACCGTGCGTCAGACATTACCGTTAGCCTGTACTAACGATAGCCGCAGTTTGGCACATGTGGGGCCCACGAGCAAGGACGTAGGCCGCGCCGGGGCAAGTGCTCGCGAGGTCGACATCGGCTCGACTGCCTCACCTCGAGGGTGCATCGGCACGAGGAGGAGTGATGGGTAGCCCGGTCACCGAGATACCAGATGTCGTGACGTTCGCGCAGTTTGCCGACCCCGACGGCAACGTGATCGGCCTCTTCAAGTCCCCATCATGAGCCGGACTAGTCCACGAATGGCCCGTTGAACATGGGGACTTCCCCGTACGGCTGGCCCGTCATGAGCAAGTACCGAGTGCCGGCGGTGGCGTCGGTGACTGTGAAGTCTGCTCCGGGACCCAGCAAGACGAGTTGAGCCGGTCTTGCCAGGCGCCGGTTCGCTCCGAACGCGGCCTCGCCGTCGAGCACGTAGGCGAAGCCCTGGAATCCGGCGGGCACAGAGGTCGTGACCTGCCCGCCGGTGGGCAGTTCGACGTCGAGGATCAACGCAGGCGTCCCCAGCCGCACCGGAGAGCCCTCGCCGACCAGCACTCGAACGATGGCGTCGCCCTCCTTCCGCACCGGGATCTGGTCCGCCTGCACCACCAGCGCACTCGGCTCGAGTTGCTTGTCCTTCCGGGCCAGGTTCACCCAGAACAGCACGCTGCGCCACTCGGTGTCGGCTTGGCCCTCGTCGCGCTCGTCGGCCCCGATCGCCTCAGCGTGCCAGGCCCCTCGCCCAGTTCTGAGCGCGAGCAGTGCGCCCTTGGACAGTCGGGCCCGCTCCATGGTGCCGCCTGGGCCGGTGCTGTGGCCGGTGCTGACCGAGCCATCCAACACATACCAGAGGTTGTCGAACCCTCGGTGCGGATGCTTGGTGTCGACGTTCCCCATGTCCGACAGCCGCATCCGGCTTTCGTGGACGAGGATGAACGGGTCCACCCTTTCGTACGACACGCGGCGTGAGGGCAGCGCCTCCAGCACCGGGAACCCCATCACCCGGATCTGCGCCGCGTCCTCCACCAGCACGGCGTCGCGTCCGATTGTCTCGGTCTCAGTGGTCATCGCCTATCACTCCTTCCACAACCGGAGGTAGCCCTCCGATCCGCTCCGTCAGCCACCACAAGACGGAGGCCAGCCTCCGTATTCCCGTACACTGCACCTGTGACGACCGCCGACCACCCAGCGCCGCCACGGCGATTGCGCCGCGACGCCCAGCGCAACCGCGACGCCATCGTCGCTGCGGCTCGGGAGGTGTTCTGCGACTACGGCCTGGAGGCGCCGCTGGAGGAGATCGCCCGGCGGGCTGGGGTCGGCATTGGGACCCTCTACCGTCGCTTCCCCGGGCGCGTGAAGCTGTTGGATGCAGTGCTGGCCGACACTGTCCAAGCCCATGTCGACGCGGCGGAGCAGGCACTGGCGATGGACGATCCGTGGAACGGGTTCACCTACTACTTGGAGGAAACCTGCCGGCTGCAGGCCGGCGACCGCGGGCTCAACGACGTCATGGGCATGCGGTTCCCGCGCGCCGCCACCGTGGAGGCTGTCAAGTCCCGCCTGTTCGACGTCGTCGCCCAGGTGGTCGATCGTGCCCAGCAGCGCGGGCAGCTCCGCGCCGACCTCACCCTCGAAGACCTTGCCCTGGTGACCTGGGCCAACACCCGAATCTTGCAAGCGGGCCGTGCCGCCGGCGTACCCGACGCCTGGCGGCGGCACCTCGGTTTCCTACTGGACGGTTTCCGCGCCGACCGCGCCCACCCGCTGACCCAGCCGCCGCTGTCACCTCGGCAGGTTCATCGGGCCATGCTCACCCTCGGTCGTCGCTCCGCCGGCGACGCCCCCTGACCCGCCACGACCTCTGGTCGTCGACGCCGGCCCGCCCTCCGCTGTCGTGACGGCAGGGGTTCGTGGTTATAGAGGCTCCCGCTATGCGCAGCGGAATCACTCCTGACCGAGCCAGTAAAGTCGGTAGCCCACTAACAGGACCCAGACTGTAGTCAGAACGGACGCGATGATTATGACTACATTCAAACTACTGACCAGAAGGGGCCCGCTACTGACACGATACCAAGGATGCCCGTGACCAAGCGAAGATAAGCGGCAGTCTTACCGAAGATGCTCCTCAGCATGACAAGGCCGACCACCAGAATTCCCACGGACAGGACGACTATGCTGTAGACACCTTCCAAGGTGGACATGAGCACTGCCGACGCGTAAGTCGCGGCCGCGACATTGGCTGCCCGCTGAGCGTCGACTGTGGTAGCGGAGTAGTCGCCGCTGAGCGTGATGAGCGCGGCATAATGAGACCAGGTTACCGCCAGGTCTAAGACAATGAACAACCCCACGAATGCGATCGCCAGCAGCATCGCGTTTCTATTGACCCCTTTCAACGCGAGGTAGAGCGATAACGCGACAGGTACCAAGAGAATTGATTCCCGCAGTGCAGGAGGAGGCGGAGCCGGCAACCGAGCTGGTGTCAGTTCAAACTGACAGAATGAACCTCGATCAGTTGTCGACGGCAATGGCGTCTGATGACCCGGCGACGGGATTGCGCGCGGTACTGGCGCTGAGAAGGCTGGCGGAGCAGCTGGAGGCCAGCCAGGTCGCCGTCGCTCGAGCTCAAGGTTGCGCCGGGTGGGCACCGAGCAGACCGCATTTGCGATGCTCGTCGACCCCGAGTCGGTGACCGCTCGAGCGCTCGGTGTCAGCTTGGGCATCGGCCCGGGCCGCGCTGCAGGAGCGGGTCGCGAGGCGCTGGCGGCAGTGGGGATCGACGTCACCGTCAAACGGTCCAGGCATTCCTGGTCACAGGAAGGAGCGGCTTCGATTGACGCCAGCGGGCGGGGCTGTCTTCACTGGGCTCCGCCGGGAGGCGGCAGGGGAACGGCTCGGCGTCAAGCACGTCCTGCTCGCTCTGCTGTATCGATCACTCGGGGACTCCTGCGGTGCCGCGGCCGGGCCCCTTGTTCGTTCTTACGTTCCTGGCCGAAGGCGCCACCAGAGCCGACTACCACTCTCTGCGCCACACGTTCAGTTCGTTGGCACTTGGTCCGCACGGGTGGCTGCAGGTCGCCAACTTCTCAGTGACCGGCGCTGTACCTGGGCTACGCCGCGGGTCTGTTGCGTACACCACGGACAGCTGTCGGAACCCGTGCCGGCGGGATCCTGATCGGAGCGTCGTGAACCTGGGAGGCCTGTTCCAGCGCGCCGCCGTACAACCGGCTTCGCCTGGCTTACCGCGCTCGCAATCCGCACACTCCACGCGACCCCGCGGTAGTCGGCCGAGTTGTCAGGGCACGTCGGTGTGCGGCCACCGGCGTTACGATGCGCCCGTCGGCGCGGCACGACCGAGTAGCACAAGGGCCCAAACCAGGCATCCGAACGCAGCGGTGGTCGTCCAGGTGCGGACGAGGTTCCAGCGGATCCACCTCGTTTCGTTGAATTGCTCGCGCACACTCACGAGATCGGCGATCTGATCGGGCGCTCCGGCTGCTTTGATGCCGTCGTTGAGCGGCACGTTGACCCGCACTGTGATCACGAACGTGGCCAGATACAGCAGAAGCGCGGCTACGGTCCACGGCAGGACAGGGCGGACGTCCTCGCCAAGGAGGAGCGCCGCCGCGAGACCCGTGAACACCAGAGCTCCGACGAAGGCCGATAGAAAGAGCGGATTGATGATCGCGCCGTCGATCGATTGGAACGCGCCGACGAATGTCCGGTCATCGGTTCGGCGCAGACCGGGCATGATCGCGTTCGCATAGATTGCGAAGACACCGGCCATGAGCCCGACTGTCATCGTGGCCACGATCAGCATGGTCGCTCGCAGGAACTCCATCCGATCCTCCAGCAGGCCGTACCCGGTTCTGCAGCGAGCGTCCCAGCCCACTGAACACGCGCAGACTATGGCCAGAAATCTGTTGGGCATGCCCTCATTGAGGCGATGAGTTCGGGATCGCTGTCTCGGGATCAGTGTGCGTGTCTCGTACGAACTCGCGGATGGCATGCGCCAGTCGGGTCGGTTGGTCCTCGGGGATCAAGGTGAAACTGTCGGCTATCTCGATCAAGCGTCCGTGGGGAAGGAGGATTGCTAGCCGCCGACCGTGCTCAGGAGGCATGACCCGATCCTCCTCCGCCCATACCACGAGTGCCGGGCGATTGAAGGTCCGCAAGCCCTCGGCCGCAGCCAGCATGTCCCCCTTCTTGGCCGCGCGCAGGTACTTGGTCAGGTCGCGACGGATCTCCCGACGGGTGAAGAGCGGCCGCAGCCAATCGTCAGTGACGTCATGGGGGATCGGGCGCTTGGCCATCCGTCCGAGGACGAACGGTGCGCGGCGAAGGGTGCGCACACGTAGCGGTTGGAACGCGGCGTTGACGCCACCCGGCAGCCTGGCGGCCAGGGACGCGGCGCGTCCAGGTAGTCCTGGCGGGAAGTTCTCGAACGCCTCACATGAAGTGATCACCAGCCGGGAGATCCGCACGGGATGCTCGGCAGCCATGATCAGGAATGAACCCTGGTCGTTGCCCACCACGGTCACGGCGCGGAGGTCAAGGGCGTCGAGGAGCTCGGCTTCGAGCCGCGCAATACCGCGCGGAGAGAGATCGGCGTCGGGCTGCATGGGCCGCTGGTGACCACCGAGCGGAAGCGTAGGCACGATCACGCGGTGGTCACGACCGAGGTCGCTCGCAACATGGCGCCACAGTGACCCGTTCATGATGAGCCCGTGCAGCAGAACGACGATTGGTCCGGTACCGCCCGAGTCCTGGTAGTCGATCATCCCCGATGACAGCTCGACGCTTGGGATGGCACACCTCCCGTGTGGACTAATTGTTGGCGAGCGTGCGCTGGACTGCGATGAGCATGTGCCGGTGCCCGATGGTCTCGTAGCCGATGACGGTCACGAGTGGCGCGAGCATGAGTAGGACGAGGCAGACGGCCATCGCCGCACCAATGGTGGCAAACAGTACGGCGAGCACGAGCACCGCGACCGTGCCGGCGAGCAGGGTGAGGTGGAACGACCATGCGAGCAGCTTGGCGCAGCCACGTCGCGATGGCGATTCTGGCCTGGCCGGCTGCGGACCGGCTGCCGGACCGCTTCGACGGCCAGCACCACGGGCGCGCCGGGCAGAGTGCTGTTGCTCTCGCCTGGCTGCATCGGTAGCGAGGATCATCGCGATCAGAGGGTGTTCGGCAAGCGTCGAAACCCTGTCCGGAGACGTCGTTCCGCAGGCATGGTATGTGCCAACACGGTCAACTTCAGACCTGGCGAATCCTGGATCGCGACGACAGATGACGAACTCAGCCCTCCCCCCCAGCGTCCGACTCGGCGCTCGTCTTCGGATCGCCGCGTGCCCGCTGGGTTCTGGCCGCCACAGTTCTCGGTTCGGGGCTTGCCTTCATCGACGCGACGGTGGTCAACGTCGCTCTTCCCAGCATCGGCGCCTCGCTCGGGGCCAGCCTGTCCAGCCTCACCTGGGTCATCAACGCCTTTACGTTGACCCTCGCCTCGATGATCCTTCTCGGCGGTTCCCTGGGCGACCGGTTCGGGCGGCGGCGGGTCTTCGTGATCGGCGTCGTGTGGTTCGCGCTGGCATCGCTGTTATGCGGCCTCGCGCCCAGCATCGAGGCCTTGATCGCTGCTCGGGCCCTGCAAGGTGTTGGCGGAGCGCTGCTCACCCCCGGCAGCCTCGCAATCCTGCAGTCCGCCTTCCGACCCGAGGACCGGGCCCATGCAATCGGCGCCTGGTCTGGGCTTGCCGGTGTCGCCGGCGCAGCTGGACCGTTCCTTGGTGGATGGCTGGTGCAGGTCACATCCTGGCGATGGGTTTTCTTCATCAACCTGCCGTTCGCTATCGCCGTCGTCGCCATCGCTGCCCGTCACGTAGCCGAATCGCGCGATCCAACCGCGTCACCGCATACCGACCTCGCCGGAGCGGCACTCGGAGCAGCCGGGCTGGGCACCCTGACGTACGGGCTCATCACCTGGCAGGACCGGGGGTTCACCGAACCGGCCGTACTCGTCGCTCTGCTGACCGGCGTCGCCTTGCTCGCCGGCTTTGTTGTCCGCGAGCGCACGGCAAAGGACCCGATGCTGCCGTTGGGCATCTTCGCGTCGCCGCTGTTCCGCGCGACCAACGTGGTCACCCTCGTGGTCTACGCTGCGCTCGGTGGTGTGTTCTTCTGGCTGGTGCTCAATCTTCAGGTGGTCACCGGCTACGGACCGCTCGCAGCGGGTGTCTCGCTGCTGCCACTGACCCTGATCTTGCTGCTGCTCTCCTCACGGATGGGCGCGCTCGCGCAGCGTGTCGGACCGCGGTTGCCCATGACGGTCGGACCTTTGTTGTGTGCGCTCGGCGTTGCGAGCATGACCCGAATCGGCCAGGGAGCGTCGTATCTGTTTGATGTGCTCCCTCCCGTGATCGTCTTCGGACTGGGCCTGTCCATCACCGTCGCCCCGTTGACCGCGACGGCGCTGGCCGCAGCACCCGACCGGCATGCCGGCCTCGCCAGCGGCGTGAACAATGCCGTCGCACGCGTCGCCGGCCTTCTCGCCATTGCGGTGCTGCCCTTGGTCGCAAACCTGAGCGGTGAGGCATACACCGACCCAGTCCTCCTCGAACCCGCCTACCGTACGGCGATGTGGGTCTGCGCATCGCTGCTGGCAGCCGGCGGCGTCTTGTCAGCGCTCTTCGTGCGCCCACCTGCGACGAAACCGCCACCCGTTCCGCCGCCGCCCGAACAGCAGCGCTGGCATTGCGCCGTGGACGGGCCACCGTTGCCGAGCTGTCCACGGGACGGGCCGCTGGTCCCGTCCCGTCCCTAGAAGCCGCCGAGCACCAGCTCGTCTGATCTACGACGCGAAGCGCTTGACGAAGGCGAGGGCAGTTTCGGCGACCTCGCGCCAGCCGCTGTCGATGGTGAGCGCGTGCCCGCGGTCCTTCATCTCGACGATCTCGGTCACGCCCTGGTTGTCCTGCTGTTGTTTGAAGGAGGCGTTCGCGATGGCCCAGGGGACGGTGTGGTCCTTCTCGCCGGAGATGATCAGCAGCGGGCCGCGTTGCGGATTCTCGGTGTCGACCTTGGCTTCGGTCCACGGGTTGAGGTTGGCCGTCGCCGCCTGGAACAGCGGCTTCCCGGACGTAGGCACGGAATAGGTCTCGTACAGTTCCTTGGCCTCGTCCTCGCTGACCGCGTTGGCGAATGCGTAGCGAAACTGCTCATAGGTGAGTGGCACCGCGCGGTTGCGGTTGGCCGGGTTGCCCAGCACCGGGAAGCCGGATTTCAGCGACGAAATCGGCAGTGGGAGCACGCCGCGGAACGGTGCCGGGTCGATCGCCACCGACGCCGCGGCCAGGCCGCGCCCGGCCAGGATCTGGGCCAGCAGCCCGCCGAAGGAATGGCCAATAACTGCCGGCTTCCTGGTGAGCCCGCCGATGATCTGCTCGAAGTGGTCGGCTACTTGACCGATCGACTTTCCGGCGAACACCTCCGGATGTGCCTTGGCCTCCTCGACCGTGTCGGGGTCGTCTGGCCATCCCGGCGTCAACGCGGCATAGCCGTTGTCCTCGAACAGCGCCGCCCACCGGTCCCAGCTGCTGGGCAGCAGCCACAGACCGTGCACGAACACGACGGGAGGACGCCCGGTGGCGTTGGCCTCTTCGCACTGCTGGAGCTCGTGCTCTGTGATCGTCTTGTCGCTTTGCGGAGTGCCGGACCCGGCAGTGGTCATTGCGATGCCTCCTACGGTGGATACTTCACCTCGACGGCAAACACGGGACTTCAGAGTAACGACGTGCCGGGCCATGGTCGGGGCATCTTCACCGCAAGATCACCTCTGAGCTACCTCAGCTCGTCGTAAGGGTCGTAGATTGCAGTCTGTGTCGAGGGCGCCTCGCGCTGCCCTGGCACCCAGAGAACCCGCAGGGCGAGGAGGAATTGTGCGGCGACCCAAGCACACGACGATCCGTCGATTGATCAGCAGCATCTCTGTCGTCGCAATCCTCGCCGTGACGGTGGTTGGCTCCGGGTCGGCCGTCACCTCAGTGAAGCCGTACGTCGAGCCGGTCGGCGGCGAGTACCAGATCAAGGCGCTGTTCAGCGTCGATGACAAGGTACCGGTGCTGGGCGGCGCCCCTGGGCAGCAATACCGGATGGTCGGGATTCCCGACGGGCTCGGTGCTCATTCCAACCGCGACGGCACCAGCACCCTGTTCATGAATCACGAGCTGGGCTTCACCGCGCAGTCGGAGCCCGTGGTCGGCGGGCCGAAGAACCGCGGCGCGATCGTGTCGCAGTGGATCCTCGACGCCGACGGAGATCCGGTCGCGGGCAAGCGGGCGTACGACCGGATCTATGCCGAGAACACGTTGCTCGGGCCGGCGCCGGAGGTCGGCAACGAGGTCCAGATGCCACGGCAGTTCGCCCGGTTCTGCTCCGGCTTCCTGGCCGGCCGCGTCAACGGCTTCGACCGACCGATCTACCTGACAAACGAGGAGTCGAACAGCCCAGACACCTTCGACGGCACGGGCGGGCTGTCGGTCGCCATCTTCGACGGCGAGCTGCACACGCTGCCGAAGCTAGGCCGGTACAGCAAGGAGAACACTGTCGTCCAGCCCACCCAGGGCACGCGGACGGTGATCTTCGCGACCGAGGACGGACCGGCCACGCTGGACAACCAGCTCTACATGTACGTCGGCACCAAGAACTGGTCGGCTGGCGCCACCGTCCTGTCGCGCAACGGGCTCGACAACGGCAAGCTGTACGTCTTCCGTTCGCTCGACCCGGCGCTGAGCGACGAGCGGACCTTCACCAGCGGTTCGGTGACCGGCGAGTGGGTCCATCTGCCCAACGCCGAGCGCCTCAGCGACACGGAGTTGGAGGCGGCCAGTGACGCCGTCGGAGCGATGACGTTCGTGCGCCCAGAGGACGGCGCCTTCAACCCCAACAACCCCAACGAGTTCTTCTTCGACACCACCGGCTCGTCCAGCGGCGTTGCCGACGGCGTCAACGAGCTCGGGCGGCTCTACTCCTTGCGGCTGAACCCCGGTAACCCGCTCAAGTCGGCGACGCTCACCGTCGTCTACAACGCCGATACGGTCGTCGCGGCGAGCGGCGACATCGCTATCAGCCCCGACAACCTGGACGTGAGCAGCCAGTACCTGATGATCAACGAGGACGGCACCACCGAAAGCCGGGCCGTCATGGCCACCAACGGCCGCGACGGCTCGATCTGGCGGTTCGACCTGGTCAAGGGTCCCGTGGGAGCGGTCGGGGTGGATGCCTCGACAGCGACCCGGGTCGCCCAGCTCGACCCGCCCGGTCGCGACGACATACCGGTCGGCCCGGGGGTATGGGAGACCAGCGGCATCATCGACACCACCCGACTGTTCGGCGCCGACACCTGGCTCTCCGACGTCCAGGCCCACCCGCCCACAACCCCACCCGTCGGCTCAACCGTCACCGTCGAAGACGGCCAGCTATTCCTGCTGCGTCCAACCGGGTAACGCACCAGCATCCACGGTCTCGGCACCTGGTGGCTGGCTGGCGCAGCCACGACCACGCAGGGTCAGTCGGCGGCCAATTCGCTGGTCGCTCTGCCCCCGGCGTCGGCAGTACGGCGGAGGAAGTCGGCGAGGATCTCGAGTTCGGTGTCGGCATAGTCGGCGGTGATCTGGTCCATCGAGGTATTCATGCCCGAGTAGAGGCGCAGGATTTCCGCGCCGCGGTCGCGCAGGGCGCGCACAACGATGCTTCGACGATCGGACGGGTCGCGCTCGCGCACGATCCAGCCGCCGTGTTCGAGCCGGTCGAGGATGCCGGTCAGGGTGGCCGGATGGAGGCCGGCTCGTCGCGCCAGGGCGCTCGGACTGAGCGGGCCGTGGCGGCCGATGAGTTCCAGGCAGCCGAGGTCGACGTCTTTGAGGTCGAGACGTGCGCCGACATGGCGGTTGAGCAGCGAGAGCTGGGTGCTCAGCTCGCGGAGTGAGGTTCTGATCGCGGCCTGCAGCCGACGCCGCTTCCGCTCCGCTGATCGATCCGTAGACCGTACGATGTTCATATAATATTGTCTCCGTATCGTATGGTATACAGATAGACCAAGGGCACTTGATGGTAGACGCCATTGCCTGCAACCAGATGAGACACGAAGGGACCTCGGATGAAGCTGACAGTCTTCGGGGCGACCGGTCGGATCGGTGGTCACGTGGTACGGCAGGCGCTGGACGCCGGGCACGAGGTAACGGCGGTTGTGCGGGACCCCGCCAAGTTCGCCGTCAACCATCCCGCGCTCATGGTCGCAACGGTCGCCGACCTGACCGACACCGCGAAGGTACAGCCCACACTCGACGGCAGCGACGCGGCGATCTCCGGAATCGGCCCGCGCAGCCGGAGCGATGTCACCGTTGCCTCCAGGACAGCACACGGCATCCTTCGCGCGCTGGAGGCAAACGGCACCCGGCGCTTCGTGGCTGTGACCGCCGCCCCGGTCGGCCCGATCCCGAACGGCGAGAGTTGGCTCTACCGCCGGATCCTGCTGCCGATGGTCACCGCCCTCTTACGCGATGTTTATGCGGACCTGGCGGTCATGGAGGACGAGATCGAGCGCAGCGCCACCGATTGGACGATCGTCCGGCCCCCGCGGCTGGTGAACAAGCCGCTGGCCGCGACCTACCGCACCGCCATCGGTGGCAACGTGCCGCGCGCGGGGTCGATCTCCCGCGCCGACGTCGCCCACGCCATGCTCGCCGTGCTGCACGACCCGGCGACGATCAGGCAGGCGGTCGGGCTCGGCGGCCATCTCGGTCCAGGGCACGTGTGTAACAACGTCGATCTTGGTGCTGTCGCTACAGTCCGCCCATGAACGTTGGGCGCGTTCGCGTTCATTCGTGTTAGGTACGCCCCAGCCGTCATTTCCCCACGTCAGCGGCGTGATCGTAAGATCAACGTACACGTTCGATACCGGTACGGTTCGCCGTCGTTCGTTCGACACCCGGTCGACACTCAGGCGGCTCGCGTCGCCGGTGTGAGACCTCGCTCGCTCAGCAGCTGAACCGTGAAGCCGCCATCACCCGATGGGTCGACGACGAACTCACGGTTCGCGTCGACGCTGTAGCCACGCATGAACAGCCATAGGCCGTTCTTCAGGATCACCTCCAGCTGATCGCGCACGTCGGTGGCGGCCGCCGCGGCTACGATCGCGAGGTCGCGCTGATTGCCCATCGCGACGTTCTCCATTTCGGTAAGTCGAGCCCTGGGATTCCGGCCCGGGGGTTCGTCGTCCATCTTGCGTAGCTATACGTGCTTTGCCCAGTTTAGTCTAGCTTGCGTTGAGGCGGAAAGGAAACGGGTACGCACGATGGCTAGCTGCGCGAACTGTGGTAAGAACTTCAGCCCATCGCGTGGCGACGCGCGCTACTGCTCGAACCGGTGCCGGCTGGTGACGTTCCGCGAGGGCGTCGAGCTGGCCACGATCGTCAAGCATCACCTGTCGTTCGGCACCACCCTGGACGGCGCCACGGACGTCCAGCTTCGACTGCGCGAGCTGATGAACGCGTATCCCGACGCCGTGCGCAAGCTGGGTGAGCCGATGATCCGCGCGGCAATGGCCACGACGCTGCCGTCTCACGGCTGCCGCTGGGACCTCGCGTACATGTGGGCGAGTCGACTCGACCAGCCGAAGCCGCGGCTGTCGCGCGCGGGGCGCACGCTGCTCGGTGACCCGTGCCCGAACTGCGTGAGGCGGATGCAGCCGACGAAGAAGCAACCCAAGAGCACCGGCGGCGCCGTTCGGGGTGATGCTGCGCGGACGAGCGCGTCCAGCACTCACCTACTTCGCCGGGGGCGTCGCCGGACCCACGTACCAAACTTCATGATCCTTTCTCTACATGCTCCACGTGCCGTGATTACCGGCGAACGCATCCGGGTGCGGCGCTGACGGCGAGCGGCATGCCCGAGGGGTTGGCACCACACCCATGGAATGAGGTTCCGGGACCGCAGCACTGGGGGTGGTGACGAACGTGGGCGACGACCGTCGAGCGGTGACCCGATCGCCGTTGAACCTGACGGTGCAGCCGTTCGTGCGGACTCTCGACTGCGGCCACACACTTAGTTTCCCCGTGTCGCCACCGCGTGTTGGTGAGGTCGTTCTGTGTCCGTCGTGCTGTATCGACTGCCCACCCCGGCGGGTGGTCACGGGTAAGAAGGTGACGTCGTGAGCGATGACGTGCGACCCGACGTGCTCGATCGCGTTCGCGCCGAGTACGTCGAGATCACCGCGCGCATGCACACCGACGTCATGCGGTTGCTGGACGACCTCGAGCTGAAGCCAGCCGAGAAGCTGCGCATCGTCGCCGAGCTCGCGGGCGCTAGCATCACCGAACTGCGCGACGTCGGGGCGCTGCGCGAGCCGCGCGGGCTACTGGACATGAGCCGTCACGAGGTCGACCAGCTCGTCGACCGCGGTCTCGGGCTGATGTGGTTGGTCGACCAGCTCGGCTACCCGTGGGCGACGCGGCCGGAGCTGCCGATGGTCGACGTGCTGAAGATCGAGCCGCCGAAGCGCATCGCTTACCTGGCACGCGAACTCCGCAGGGTCGGGATTCATGAACTCGACGAGCTCAGCCCGCCGGACCTGATGACCAACGACGCGGACGATGGGTAAGAAGCACGGCTTTCGGTCCAAGTGGCCGCGCTGCGACAGGTGCCATCGACCGTTGCTGGCGTCGGAGCTGCGCCCGACAGCACGTGGTCGACGCTGTGAGGCCTGCGCCAACAAGCTGCCGCCACGGCTGCGCCGGCCGGACTAGTCGATGGTCAACGGTAAACTCCCCAAACAAGCACCAGACGTCCTACCCGAACGGGCGATTCGCCGAGCTAATAGATCCCGACGGGACGCCGATCCAACTGTCGGCTGAAGGGCGGCCCCGTGACCCGGTCTTACGCGATCAACCGGACTCAAGGCCTTGTGCTCGGGTTCTTCGTGCTTGCATGGGTAGCCCTGGTCGTGATTCTCGCGTTGTCGCCGGCCGTCCGCGACGTGACGGTACGCCGGATGCCGGGCACCGGTGCGCCCGTCATCATCGGTTTCCTAGTGGCGCTCTTGGGCTTCTTGACGGTGCTGGCGATCGGCGTCCTGAGGCGGTGGCGCTGGGTCTTCTGGCTGGTCCTCGTGGCGTTCGCCGCGTCGGGGTTGGCCCGAGTGCCCGTGGCCTTGCTCCAGCTATCAGGCTGGATGGCGCCTGAAGGGCCGGACTGGTACATCGCCCTGCAGGGCGTCATCGGAGTGATCCAGATCGGAGTCGCGGTGGCAATGTTCGCGGGCTATCGCCGGTCTGGGCCCTGGGGGGCTTTCTGAGACGTGACGTCACAGGCCACCCGCCTCGCGCCTCCCGGTCGCGGTGCCGGAGTCCCTAGGTGGCGGGCTGCGGACGATCGGCTGGGCCTGCTGCCCCCGATGCCTGCTGACCATCGCGGCCCGGGTGGCGAACGCGGCCTAGTCGCGTGTTGAACCCGGCGTAGCAGCGGCGAACGGGCGATCGCGGCGATTGCCCCGAGCTGCCGTTCGACGACACCTGATGGCCCAACGTGGGCAATCGGAGGATCCCGCCTTCCGCCAATAGCGGAAGGCAAACCACGAGGGCGTGCTGGATCCTCACCGACTCGAGGCCGGCGAGGCAGGCCGCGCACCGGCCTAGGTCACGTGACGGCGCTTACCGGTGCAACCGCGGTTCTTCGTGCCGGTCGTCACTCGCGCCGTTGCGAGCACAGCAGCGCCTCGACCGAGTACCTCGTGGCGCCCGGGCAGTTCACTCGTGAGTTTGTCCTCGACCCCGACGGCGAGGGCGGCTTCGCCGTTGGGTTGCTCGAGGTTGCGCTGAACCTTATCCCACTGACCCTCGTTCTACCGGATGGAGATCCGGGCCATTAAAGGAGGAGGTATCCGCGATGAGACGATTGATCGTCGTCGGGCTCATGTCGCTCGGGATCCTGTTCGGGTCGACCGGTACGGCGCTGGCGACCCATTGCTATGTGGCAGACAAGCCAGATGGCGCTGGGATGAACGGAGCGTTCCAGAGGGAGGAGGGCGACCCGGTCGACACCTTCCGGTGGGATCTGCCCGAGCCCGCCCACGAGGAAGGTAGCCAGACCCACGGCATCCTCGAGCTCGAGGAGTAGTAGGGCAAACTCGCTGCGTAATGGTGCCCTAGGCCGTAAGCGGCTCGCCGATTCGGCGAGCCGCTTCCTCTTTGCTGACTTCGGACCCAGGACCGGCGTCAAGCGATCCCGCCGCAACGGCGACTGCGGATGAAGAGAAACGCCAACCTGCGGCATTCCCCCGTCCATGCTTCAGTTCGACGTCCTGACCCCCCAGGGATCGAATGACCTTGCCGCGTCCGGTACATGGGATGCTGGCGGCGGCGCTACGGGAGGCCGATCGGTCGGCTGGGTAATTCGTACGCCATCGGCGTGATCGCCGCCGCTAGCGCCATCCTGGACCGCGTCGTCCTCGGTATCGACGTCACCGTCGGCGCGCAATCGAGCACGCAACCGGTGGCGCAGGGATCTAGCCATCGACGTTCCGCCTCTCCAGCTCGTCCAGCACGCGGCCACCGAGGTCGCGCAGCTCGTCATCGTCCAGGGCGGCGACGTCGCACGGTACGGATGCGGTGGGCCCAACCTCGATCGCCGGTGTACCGGTTTCGCTGGATCGGACGTCGTACTCCTGGACCACGGGTTCCGTTGGCGGTTGCGGCTCGTCGCCCTGGGCCTCGTCGCCGAGCAGCGCACGGTGGGCGACCTCCAGGGCGTAGACCCGCCACGGTTCCGTCAGCCCGAGCTTGTCCAGCGCGGTACCGACGGCTCCGGCGACCAGCTCGCCCTCCATCTCCAGGTGCCGGGTGAAGGCCATCGCGACGTTGTCCGCGGCCTTCGTGCTGATCGCCGTCGCTGCCAGGTGATGGCGGATCTGGTTGACGTTGATGAGCCGGTCGAGCTGGTCGACGGTGACGATCTCGCCGGCCAGAACCCCGACCTGGAGATTCCGGACGATGGCGTCCATGGTGTGCGTTGCGTCGAGGACCACCTCCCAGGGATGCCGACGGGTCCTGCGCTAGCAGCTGCGCCAGGGTGACGCGTTCCTCGGCCCTGCGCTTGACGGCGCCAGTCACGCCGTGCATGTTGCACACGGTGGCGCCGACCACGGCCCACTTCTTACACTGCTCGCCGGTGTACTTGGACGTCGCGGTGCACCGCATCGGCGGAATCCCGTGCGTCCGGCTGCGACCGGGTAGGCCGCGAGCGTTCACCACGTCGCGATTATTGACCAACGTCGCCTCATCTCGCGTTGCCGTCCAACGTGGACGTAATGACCTTGGACGTCGCTCTTTGCGAAAGTGTCGACCAGATGGCGAACGTTTCCGCGGGTAGATCGACGCTCAGCACGAGGTAATTCGGATGTCTTCGCCCCTTGAGGTGGGCAGCACACCGGCATCACTAAGCGGGTGAGCCCCACTGCGCGCAGCGGGCTACGAATTCGTCATTCCAAAGAGCTGACCTGCACCGCTGGACGTCACGCCATGATTCATTGATCATTGACCTGGGTACATGATCACGGAATTCTGAGCAAGACGGATCGACCCATGCGAGGTGCTGGTGTCGAGCGGAGGCGCGGTCACCGGAGTGGTGCTCGGCATCCTCATGGCCCTTGCCATCGGAGCAGTCGAGGCCAGTACCGCCGATTTGGATAGCACCGCGACCGACACCCCCAGCGACCTCCCGACCGCCGTCGACGGAGGGACTGACAGCACCGAACTGGGACTGCTGTGTAACCACACGCTTCCAGCAAGGTCATGTGATCCATAGGGACTGCGTGAGTCGACGTCCCGGGACAGCCCAGGCGCCAACCGACGTTGGGTCGAGGCAGTGCTGGACCAGCACCAGCACGAGTGACGACGCCACGGAGAACCGCAGCTGCGGCCGTGACCAAGAAGCGCGACGGTTGAGGGCATGCCGTTATCTGTCGGACCGCCGACCGACCATGGCTGCATGGAACGTCGCTGGCAACCGAGCACGCCCTGGGACTGCGCGTTACGAAAGATCGAGGCTAGCGCTCGTCGGACCTCGGGTATAGCGTCGCACCGTCGCAGCGCCCCTCGGGCCACTTCATCCTCACCGAGGGCGAATGGAGGCGGGACGTGAGGCGCAACCCGAGCTTGACGATGAAGACCCTGGTAGGCGTCACGGTGGCGGTGGGAAGTCTGTGGCTGGGCACTGGGGTCGCCGTAGCAGCACCGCCTGACCCGACTACCACCCCCGACCTGCCTGGATGCCGCGGCAACATCATCGCCACGGTGACGCTGTTCTTCGGGACCGGGGTTGGCCATGAGCATGGCCCGGAGACACCGGCAATCGTCGCGGGCGTGCAAGAGTTCTGGTGTTAGCCTCGGGCGTTCATCGAGGTTGATCTTGTGAGCGGCTCGCGGGTCTGTTCTCGGTCGTCGGGGCTGGGGCTGGCGGGCGAGCTCGTCGCTTTCGCCTCGGCCTCGGCGAGCCACGGGAGTACACGGACCGCCTTCGTCTGACCGCTGTCGCCAAGCGGTCTACGTTCGCCTCGCTGACGCACGCTGCCGGACGAACGCGATCTGGCTGGACGGTGCCGACGTGAGGCGGCGCTGAACGGCTGCCAGGTGGTTGATTCCCGTCGCGCGGTGTTGCATTCACGAGCGTGGATGCAACCGGAGCTTCATCGCCGGGGTTGACTAGGGCGTTCTCCGTGCGGTGGGAATTAATTGCGCCGGTGTATCGGGGTGTTCGGCACGACGACCACGGTTCGTTGGGCGGCACCTCGCACCACCTCAGCACTGCGCGCGATATGAGGAGAATTGCACACCGGGGTCACTAAGCCGGGTCGGCCCTATCAATTGATCCCACCTCACCGCCCAATATCGCCTTCGATCCGTTGGCAATGCAGTTGGCACCCTGCCAATTGGCAATCGCTTGGCAACGGTTGGCAATGCGGCCCTGACCTGGGAAACACGTTGGCATCCGTTGGCACCGAGGGAGGTTGGCAATAACCAACCCTAGGGGTTGGCAATGCCAATTTGATCAAGAGAGGAGGATACTCAGCCGTCACCGCGAGCCCTGCGAACGTCACGAATGAGGTCACGTGCTCGACGCTCCTGAACACCGAGCTGCGCCTTCAGCCGCAACGCGCGCGACCGGTCGCTATCGTCCGGGTAGTCGCTGAGATCCCTCTCGATGACCGCGAGACGTTCGGCCTCCGCGAGCACCGTCTCGCCCGGCGATAGCCACGTCAGCGTCGGATAGTCCGCGCGGTACGCCGCGCCGAGTCGACGCTTGTCCGCAATCTTGGACTTCTCGCAGGTTAGCCAGCCGTCCGCGAGATGCCACTCGACCGCAACGAGCTGTGACCACGCCGACGAGCCGCGCAGCCGACGCTCGCCCGCTAGGCCGGGATGCCCAACGGCGACGGTGGCCGCACCCCACGCCGCGGAGATTCGCTTCAGCGTGCCGATCACCGGTACGACGTCGCGGACGCCGTTGTCGTCCGCCATGCCCATGCCGTAGATGACGTCGAAGATCACCAGCCCCGGTCGCTCGTCGGCGTACTCGTTCAGCAGCCAGTCCACGTCGTCACCGCGGATGAGATCGACGGGCTCGTCGAGGATGAACACCCGGTCGGCCGCTTGGTCCCAGAGTGGGTGGTTCTTCCAGCGCGCGCCAAAGTCGTGCAACCCCTCGCTGGCGATCCAGAGCACGTTGCGTGGCTGAACGACGCTGTGGCCGCGCCAGCCCCAGTTCGCCGCCACGCACAGCGCCCAGTCGCGTGTGAGCAGCGACTTGCCCGCCTCCTTTGGACCGCCCAGGATGTTGAACTCGGCGGCGAGCACGTTTGTGATGATCGCTTCCGGCTGGGGCACATCGGCGTACGCGCGGGCCGTGCGCTTCGGCCTGGGACCACGGGCCTGCGCCAGCTCGAAGGCGTCGGCGTACCGCGCGGCCTCGCGCTTGACGTAGATTCGCCCGGCCTCCTGTCGAACCTCGGGTGGAAGCTGCGCCGGCTCGTCGTTCGTCCCCAGATTCTGGGCCCACGCGATCAGATGGGCGTCCGGCCGGTCGCCGGCTGGGTAGCGCTGCCACACGTCGTCGACCAACTTGATGACGTGCTCGTTCGTCCACGGGTCCGACGGATCGCACGTGAGATACGTCGACATGACCATGCCGGCCTCTAGGATCGCCGAGCTGCGCGTGTAGCCCCGCGTGCGCATCCAGCCGATGCCGCGCAGCAGGTGCTCGCGCTGACCGCCGCACGCGACGGACGGTCCCTCCTGCAGCCATCGGTCGAAGTCCAGCGACTCGTGGCCTTGGTCGACTTGCCCATTGGCCGAGGTGGTGGTTGATCGGGCGTGTAATACAGCGAGCAGCTCGGGTGGCGCCGGCGCGATCGGCTGGCCGGGGTTTCTCCACTCGTACCAGCGACCCGACCGATGGTTGGACGGGCACACTATGACGTACCCGCCGACGCCCTGCACGTCGATGCCGGGCACCTTCTTGCCGTTCGCCCACAGCCGTCCCTTGCGCACCTCGGTGCCGTTGGACCCGTAGACCAGGTGAATGCCACCGCCGCCGGTGAGCTGCGCCAGCGTTGTTGGGAGCGTGAACCCTTGCCCCGCGTGGCCGGGCCGACAACGGGAGCCATCGGCTCAGCCGCGGTGCAACTGTTGAAGAGTCTCGGTGCCGATGTGACTGCTACCTGCGAGACGGAGAATGTGGAGCTGGTTCGGGGCTTGGGCGCTGACAGAGTCATCGACTTCACGGCCGAGAACTTCACCAAGGACGAGCAGACATACGACGTGGTCCTGGATGCGGTGGGCAAGAGCTCGTTCGGCCGATGCAGGCGACTGTTGAAGCCGGGCGGGACCTACCTCTCGTCGGATCTGGGTCCGCTGTCCCAGAATCCGATCCTGGCTCTCATCACGCCGCTGTTTGGCGGCAAGAAGGTCATGTTTCCCATTCCGCAGCATGACCAGGAGATGGTGTTGCATTTCAAGGAACTGATCGAGTCCGGGGAGTTCAAGCCGCTCATCGACAGACGGTATCCGTTGGACCGGATCGTCGAGGCTTACAAGTACGTCGAGACCGGGCAGAAGATCGGCAATGTCGTGATCAGCGTCCAGGCCTCGAACTAGGGGAGCGAGTTGCGAGGCTGGTCGCGCCTCGTGGATTTGCAGGATCGCGACGATCCCTCAGCTTTCACTGCCTCTCAACCGTACGTCGACCCAGACCAGCCGGTGGTCCGAGCTCGGGAACGGGAATGTGCCGACCAGCCGGAACAGCGGGTCGTTGGAGAGCGGCCAGAAGACTTCGGCATCGCCGATGCGCAGGTCCTTGCTCGGCAGCACGTAGTCCGCACGTAGGTTGCCCGGCGCGGTGTCGGCGAAGTCGGCTGTGTCGAAGCGCGGGTCGCTCAGGTGCGTGAGGTTCGCGCCGCCCTGCAGCGCCGACTGCTCGACGGCACCCTCGCTGTCCGGGGTGACGCTCGTGTTCACCCGCGGGTGCTCGATCAGCTGCTGGATAGCGCCCGGGATGCTGTCGCCGTCGAGCGGGTCGGAGTTCTGGTCCCCGACGATCACGAACGACGCCCCTGGGGCAAGCCCGCCGGTGCGGCCCTCGTCGTCGTAGATGTAGCGCGCGCTCGTGCCGGGTGTGATGTAGTCGGCCCAGAACCGGATCTCGTCGAAGTTGCGGGTGCCGTTGCGGTCCTCGGGGCCGTCGAAGACCGGTGGTGTCGGGTGGCTGGCGAGCAGGTGGACGGTCTCGCCGTCGACGCTGATCGGCAGATCCCAGTGGCTCTTCGAGGACAGCCGGAAGACGTCGAGCTCGTCGGGGGAGTACCAGTCGGCCGGCGTGGGTGTCGCCGGGTCGTCGGGCAGTCGTGCGCCGGGCATGTCCTTCCACAGGAACGTCTGGAAGGTCCGGGCGCCCGGGACGTCGATCGGGTGTTGCGAGAGGACGAGCATGCCGAACTGGCCGGGGAAGAAGCCGAAGCCGAGCGCGTCGTCGGGACCACCCACGACGCCGTTGTTGTTGAGGTCGAACCCGGACGGCACGCCGGTGTTGGACGGTGCGATGAAGACGTAGTCGTAACGGATCGGCTCGGCACCACCCTGCGACACCTCGAGGTAGTTGGACCGGAACAGGTCCGCCGCCTTCGGGTCGTAATCGAACTCGTTGATCAGCAAGACCTCTGGCCGGGTCCGCTGGATGATCTCCGCGACCGTGGCCGCCTGTTCGTTGTCGGGAGTTGAAAGATCGGCCAGGAGCTGACCCTCGGCGTTGCGGTTGAGCGAGGCGTTAAACGTCGCGAATCGCACGGTGTCGCGATCGCCGTGCTGCCCGTCCGCATGTGCCGGCAAGGCGAGGGGTAAGAGCAGGGCGATGGAGGCGGCGACGAGCGCCGGCCGGACCACCCGCTTGGTCATGTCTCCTCCAACGGAAGTGGCCGGTTGTGCCGAAGACCATGAGTACGCGTTGAACGTGACTCGTAGTTGACCTGGACGCTAACGCATGTCGGCGCCCGTGAATACGACGAGCGCGGCAGATGGTGACCCCAGCGCTCGCGCGATCTACAACCGCGCAGGTCAGCTCCCGAGCCTCATCACGTCTGCGCCGTAGAGTTCAGGCGTGGGGGCTGGCGTATCCGGGCCAGCGGCACCCGCCTATGGCTTGGAGTCGGCGTACGTGCCGCGGCTCCTGCCCGCGTGGGCCGCGGCCGAGGTCGAGGCCGCTCATCGCGTGGTCGAGGGCAGTCTGGTGCTGTTCGACGTTACGGGTTTCACTCGGCTGACCGAGCGCCTCGCACGCCGTGGCCGGGAAGGCGCTGAAGAACTGAGCGATGTCCTTGACACGGTTTTCGGGGGGCTGCTGGCCGCGGCCGACGATGAGGGCGCCGACCTGCTGAAGTGGGGCGGTGATGCCGTGCTGCTGCTCTTCGACGGGCCGCACCACACCCGGCGCGCGGGGAGAGCCGCCGTGCGGATGCATCGTGCGCTCGGCAGAGATGGGCGTGTGTCCACGTCCATCGGCCGGGTGGTGCTACGCGCGTCCACCGGTATGGATTCGGGCCCAGTCAATCTGGTTCTGGCCGGAGACCCGTCCCAACATCGCGAGCTCTTGGTGTTGGGTCCGACGTCGACCCGGGTGACCATGCTGGAGCGGGCAGCCGGGGTCGGTCAGGTGCTGGTCGGAAGGGCCGCCGCCGCAAATCTGCGTACCGGCGTGGTCGGCCCTTGGCAGGATCCGGGTCACCGACTCGTGGGAATGCCCGCAGTTGCGGAGATCACTCGACCCCAGATCGTCGGGGCTCGGCCGGATATCGGAGCGCTGCGGTTGCTGCCACCGCAGTTGCGGACGTATCTGTCCCAGTCGTCGCGCGAACCCGAGCACCGGACAGTGGCGGTCGCCTTCCTGCGGTTCGACGGGACCGATGCTCTGCTGGCTGACGACGGCCCGGACGCACTGACGGCCGCAATCGACGAGTTGGTACGCAACGTCCAGGACGTGACGGCGGCCCACGAGGTGTCCTTCCACGAGACCGACGTGGACACGGATGGCGGGAAGATCATGCTGGTGGCCGGAGCGCCACGCAGTGCTGGTGACGACACCGATCGTCTCCTCGCCACCGTTCGCAGAGCTGTCGACCGAGCTGGTCGGCTGTCGTTGCGGGCTGGTGTGGCGCATGGTCGGGTGTTCACTGGTGACCTCGGCTCCGCCAGCCGCCGGACCTACTCGGTCAAGGGCGATGCCGTGAACCTGGCCGCCCGCCTCGCCTCGCATGCCCGACCCGGCTCGGTGCTCATGGCGGCCGACGTTCTCGACCACGCCCGGGGGTCCTACGTCGTCATGGATGTGGCACCGCTGGGTCTGAAGGGTCGCAGCATGCCGGTACCCACGGTGGCCCTTGGCCAGGTAGTCGAGCGCCGGAGAAACCAGGACCCGGAGGACCTGCTGGTCGGTCGGGACGAGGAACTGGCCACATTAGAGGCAGCCGTCGAGCAGCTGGCCCGCGGTCGTGGCTCGGTCGTCGAGGTCGTCGGCGAGCCCGGCATCGGCAAGAGCCGACTGGTCGACGAGCTGGTGGCGCGCACGCCTGGGATCGCGGTTCTGCGCTGCGACTGTGAGCGCACGGGAGCGGGGACGCCGTACCTCCCTGTCCGGCGGATGCTGCATCAGGTACTGGGAATGAGCGGTGCCGACGACCCCGCGACTCTCGGACGTCAGCTCTCCGAGCGGGTAGCGGCCGCCTGCCCGGATCTCGTGCCGTGGCTGTCGCTGCTGGGCGTCGTGCTCGACGTGAGCCTGCCGGCCGCGCCGGAAGTCACTGATCTGGAGGAGCGCTACCGCGCCGAACGGGTGGCCGGGCTGGTCGCGGAACTATTCGAACGGCTCCTGGTCGAACCCACCCTGCTGGTCATCGAAGATGCCCACCTCGCCGACCCGGCCAGCGCAGGCGTGCTGGCCGCCGTCGCCGCACGGGCCGACAAGCATCCTTGGCTCGTGGCGGTCACCCGCGTGGTCCGTTCCTCCGGCTGGGTCCCGACGCCGAACGTACGGGTCGACCTGGGGCCGCTCTCCCCTACGGCATCCGTCGTCCTGGCCGAGATCGCGACGCCGGGACAGCCGCTCCCGCCTGCGATCGCGGAGGCGCTGGCTGCTCGCGCGGGTGGACATCCACTCTTGATACGCGAGCTTGCCCGGGCCGCGGCTCGGGGGGAGCACCCGGACGAGCTTCCCTCGACCGTCGAGGAGCTCGCCGCCGTACAGATTGACAGGTTGCCTGCACCCGACCGCTTCCTGCTGCGACTTGCCGCTGTGCTGGGCAATGACTTCGGCGCGGATCTGCTGCTGGCAATGCTCGAGGACCAGGATGATGAGCAGCCGCTCTCCGGACTGCTCACCCGGCTGGACGGCCTGCTCGTGGAAGAGCGACGAGGCTGGCTGCGGTTCCAGCATCAGATGCTGCGGGAGGTCGCCTACGCCGGGCTTTCCTATCGGAGACGCCGCGAATTTCATGCGCGGGCCGCAGCAGTGCTGGAGGAGAGCACGTCGGCCGCTTCCCGTCGTCCGGAGATCTTGGCGCTGCACTACTTCGTCGCCGGCCGTTACGATCGGGCGTGGCGCTTCGCCCGTCAGGCAGGTGAGCGAGCGGCTGCACGGTACGCGCCGGCGGCCGCGGCGGAGGCTTACGATCGAGCCGCAGAGGCGGCTCGCCGCTCACCGGAGATCGGGGAGGACGAGCGTTCCACCGACCTCGAGGCCCTCGCCGATGCGCTGTTCCTTGCGGGACGCTCGGCCGAGGCAGCTGACGCCTATCGGCAAGCACTGCGGACCGGACCCAGCGAGCCTCTCCGTGTGGCGCACCTGGCGCTCAAACTGGCTCGGGTCGAGCAGCGTCGCGGCCGGTACGCCGTCGCGCTGCGCCGGACCAGTCTGGGACTCCGGGCGCTGAGTGGGATCGACGGCGCGCAAGCGAGTGCTGCCCGAGCACGGTTGCAGGCGCGGTACGCGGTGTGCCGGGTCAGTCAGGGCCGCTACCCCGACGCTCGGCGATGGGCGCAGCGCGCGGTCGTGGAAGCCACAGCCGCCGGTGAACTGGATGCGCTTGCTCAGGCACACCTGGTGCTGCATACCGTCGAACTCTGGTCTGGCGGCCCCGAAGGCGAGCGGCACGGCGAGACAGCGCTGCGCGTGTTCGAACAACTGGGTGACCTTGGCGGGCAGGCACACGCACTGAACAACCTCGCCGTTCGTCGTCTCGTCGAGGGTCGCTGGCCGGACGCGTTGCCGATGTTTGCTCGCGCGGCCGAGTCCTTCCGCCGAGTGGGCGATGCCACGGACGCCGCCAATGCGGAGTACAACCGAGCTGACATCCTGGTCCGTCAGGGCCGTTACGACGATGCGTGGCCGTTGCTTCAGCAGACACTGCGTATCGCCCGCGCGGTAGGTGATGAGGAACTCGTTGCCCTGGTGCTCAAGGAGCAGGGCCGTGCTCGCAGCCGCGCTGGCGCTGTGGGCGAGGGCCTGGAACTACTGGGCAGAGCCCGCGCTCTGTTGGTCGACTTGGGTGAGCCGCACGAGGTGGTGGACACCGACGTCGCCGCTGCCGAGGCGCATCTGCTCGCGGACCGGCCCGAGCGGGCGTTGACTCTCATCGAGGTAGCCCTGACGGAGGCCAAATCCCTGCGGGCCGCGACTCTGCTGCCGTCGGCACACCGGGTTCATGCCACCACACTCTTCGTCAGCGGTGTCCTGGCGCCAGCCCGTACCGCGTTGGCCGAGGGTCTGCGGTACAGCTCGTCGCCTGACGTCGGACTCGAGCGGGGCTTACTCATGGCCGTCGCGGCCCGAATAGCCCACCATGACCAGGATCCCGACGCAGACCGGCTCGAGCAGGAAGCCGCCGCGGCTCTCCAATCGCTTGGCGTCGTCCGGGTGCCGCTGCCCGACTTCGTCGTCGAATGAGCTACGGGTGACTGCAGCGAGCGTCGTACTCGAAGAGCAGATAGGAATACAGGTCGCCATCGTGACGGGTGCTCTGCACAAAGTCGACGCACGCCTGCTGGTCCTCACCGAGAACACCTTTCGCCGGGCATGGCGGGGCCTCCTCGAGCGGACCAGTGTTGGTGAGGTCGACGAGCAGGGGGAGCTTCGGCACGCCGTCGCCGCCACACAGCACCTTGTCGCAAGCGACGATCAGCGTTGCTGGATTCTGCTGGCTGTATAGCGGCTGACCAAGGGTGTCCTTGAGGTCGGCCACGGCCATGGCAACCAATGCACTGGTGTCCCCAGCGCTACGGCAGTCGGCGATCCCATCGCACGATCCAAGTGACAGGGTGACATTCCCGCGAGCGCCGTTCGGCAGCAGCAGGTAAGCACACGTCGGTACGTCGGGGGTCGGTGCAGCGCAGGTCGGATCCGAGAGTTCGAATGACTCTCCTGGCGTCGCCGCATCGCCAACGGCGGTGAGCGCTACGTCGACGGTGAAATCGTCCGGGTCCAACCTCACCCCGGAATCCGATCGCACGCGAAGATCGACGCCGTTCGCGTATGGCGCATAGGTCGCCCCGGAGATGGTGGCACCGGTGCCGTTGCGCGGAATGATCGCTGTTGTAATGCCGCCGAGCCCACCCGGGCCGGCCACCTGCTCGAGGGCGATCGTCGTTGCCTTGGACACGGTCGTCGGTTGCCCGTCGGTGCCGAGGACGTCGACCACGACATCGAAGGGGCGGTCCTGGACCGGGGCGGCCAGCCCGGACCCGGTATCCGTGACCGCCACAACTGAGAGGAAGCCCTTGACCGGCTCCGCCCCGGCAGGCGCGGAAGCCCCGGCCATGGCCAGTGCCGCCGTGAGAACCGTGGCACTGACCACCATGACCGAGCGCCTAGCCGGCGGGGTTTTGCCTAATCGCATGATGTCGCCCCTCCCCACATACCCTGAGACATCGAGCCACTGTCGAGAGTGACCCACTAGAAGTATCGGGTCAATGCACCTCGCAAAAGACGGACGTCGCTACTCGTTCTGCGGCTCAGCGCGGTCACGCGGCGTGTAACGGTCGAGCAGTGCGTCGACCGCCGTTCCTGCCTCGCGTGCGCTCGGTGTGAAGCCGAGAACGACCGGCAGGAAGTGGTCACTTGCTAGCGCTTGGAGCTGGAGCTCGGTTGCGGCCCGCACCGCCGCCGTCCGTCGCACCCTCCGCAGCAACGCGATCTCGCCGAACCCTTCGCCGGGCCCAAGCGTCGCTACCAGGCGACCGTCACCGATCACCTCGGCCGCGCCCGACTCGATCACGTAGTACCGGTCGCCAACGTCGCCTTGGCCGAAAACGACCTGGCCGGCGGACACCGAGACCGGTTCCAGACCACGCGCTAGCTGTTCGATCGCAGGCAGCGGCAGCGGGTGCAACATCGGAACGGCGTGGAGCAGGCCGATCTCCCGGTCCCGCACACCGATGAACCGGTCCAGCCGACGCAGCCGGTGCCACGAAGCCGCCACGACGACTGGACACAGTAGACCGACGATCACCAGTGCGGGCCGCAAGCCGGAGAGCTCGATCACCAGAGACGCGACGATCGCCCCCAGCCCGACGGACAGCGCGGCCAAACTCTCTAGAACACCGAAAACGCGCGCAAGCACGTCGTCGGGAGCCAGCCTGGCCAAGAGCGTGAACCCACCGAGGTCCACAAGCGCGTTGCCGACGCCGACGCAGGCAAGCAGGCCTAGGGCCGCAGCCTCTTGAGGGAAGAGGCCGAGGATGGCGATCGGCAGACCCCACAGAGCCACGCCGACGGCAAACCATCCGCCTAGTCGGCGCGTCCCGACCAGCAGCGACGCAGTGAGCGAGCCGAGTACGGCGCCTGCCCCGACGGCGGCAGTGAGTGTCCCGACGCCCGGTTCGCCAGTCCCCAGCAGATCGATGGCGACCACCACGGTGAATACGGTCAGCGCTCCTCGGGTGAACGTCTGCGCCGCTGCGAGGCCGATGATGAGCGCCAGGTCGCCGTTCCGAACGACTGCACGTATACCTTCGACTGCCTCGTTTACCAGGTGGGTCTCTGTCGGGGCGGATGGCCGCGGTGGTGCGTCGTATCTCACCCGCAGGAGTAAGGCCGCGGCGCACAAGGAGGCGGCTGCAGCGACAGCGAACACCACGGTCACGCTGGTGAACTGCAGCAGCACCGCAGCCAGCAACGGACCCACCAACGTGGCCACCGAGTCCAGCAGTCCACGGACCACGTTGGCGCTGGCCAGCTCATATCCAGTGCGGCATAGCGACGGGAGTAGTGCCGAATGCGCCGGCCGGAACAGGGTGGCAGCAATCGTCGACAACACTGCGAGCGCGTAGACGATCTGCTGCGGACCGGCCACGCCGACGACGACCGCGGCTGCGGCGGTCGCAATACCGCGCACCGTGGATACCAGGATCAGTACACGTTCCCTGCGCCCCCTGTCGGCCAATGGGGACAACAGCGGGGCCACGACCGCAGACGGCACCATGCGAAGTAGTCCCACCAGCCCGACGGCCGTGGCGCCACCGTCGCGGTAGGCCACGATCCCCAGCCCCACGGTGAACGCCCACTCGGCTGTCCACGCCCCCAGGAAGCTCAGCTGGGCGCGGCGTAGGTTCGGATTGCGGGCGTTGCTGGTGAACGCCGCCGCCGCCGTGCCGAGCCTGCTCCGGCCCCTGTCGTCCGCCATCCGGTGACGTTACCGTTGCTCGACCGGACGGAGCCGAACGAGCCGTCTTATCCGTCTGGCCCCTCAGGGTGATCTCGTGGGGTGAAGCGCTCGAGCATGGTATCGACCACCACTCCTGCCTCGCGTGCGCTCGGGGTGTAGCCGAGGACAACCGGGAGAAAGTGGTCGCGGCGCAGCGCCTGGAGCTGGAGCTTGCTGGCGGCCCGTACCGTGGCCGTCCGTGGGACGCGCTGGAGCAGCGCGATCTCTCCAAACGCTTCCCCTTCGCCGAGCCGGCCGATCAGGCGTCCGTCTCCGATCACCTCGGCCACACCGGACTCGACCACGTAGAAGCGGTCGCCGACGTCGCCCTGCCTGAACACCACCTCACCTGTCGACACCGAGATTGGTTGCAGGCCGCGCGCGAGATGTTCGATGGCGGGGAGGGGAAGCGGGCTCAGCATGGGTACCGCTTGCAACAGGCCGATCTCCCTGTCTCGGACACCGATGAACCGGTCGAGCCGATGCAGTCGGTGCCACGAAACCGCAAACAGCATTGGGCAGAGGACGCCGATGGCGACCAGTGCGAGACGGATGCCGGACAGCTCGATCATCAGCGACGCGACGATCGCTCCCAGCCCAACGGTCAGTGCAATCAGGCTCTCCAGGACCCCGAAGACGCGCGCGAGCACGTCGTCAGGTGCCAGCCTGGCCATGAGCGTGAACAGGCCCAGGTCGACCAGGGCATTGCCAACGCCCACGCAAGCCAACAGCCCCAATGCCGCCGCCTCCGTCGGGAAGACGCCGATGAGCGCGATAGGCAAACCCCAAAGAGCGATACCGAGACCGAACCACCCGGCCAGCCGGCGTGACCCGACCAGCAGGGACACCGCCAATGAGCCGAGCACGGCGCCCGCTCCCACAGCGGCCATGAGCGTGCCAACGCCCGGTTCGCCGGTCCCCAGCAGATCGATGGCGACCACCACGGTGAACACCATCAGCGCTCCGCGAGTGAATGTCTGTGTCACCGCCAGGCCGACCAGGATCGCCAGGTCGCCGTTATGTACGACGGCGCGTATACCCTCGGCTGCTTCGGCTACCAGATGGGGCCTCTTTGCTGCGGACGGACGTGGCGGAGCGTCGTATCGCACTCGCAGCATCAGACCCGCCGCCCATAGGGAGGCGCCTGAGGCGACCGCGAACACGACGGTCACGCTGGTGAACTTGAGCAGCACCGCGGCCAGTAGTGGGCCTACCAGCGTGGCAACGGAGTCCAGCAGCCCCCGCACCACGTTGGCGCTGGCCAGCTCGTATCCCGTGCGGCACAGCGACGGGAGCAGTGCCGAATGCGCGGGGCCGGTAGAGCGTGACCGCGACGGACGACACCACCGCCAGCGCGTAGACCATTGGTGTCGGCCCGCCGACGCTGACGATGACGGCCGCGGCGCCGGTTGCCAGAGCGCGCACGGTCGACACCAGGACCAGGACGCGTTCCCTGCGCCCCCTGTCCGCCAGCGGCGCCGCCAGGGGAGCGACCACCGCGGCCGGCACCATGCGCAGCAGTCCCACGAGACCGACGGCTGGTGCGCCACCGTCCCGGTAGGCCACGATCCCCAGCCCGACGGTGAACGCCCAACCGGCCGTCCATATCCCGAGGAAACTCAGCTGTGCCCGCCGCAGATTCGGATTGCGGGCATTGCTGGCGAATGCGGCGGCTGCAGTGGCGAGCCTGTTCTTGACGCCTCGCTCCGCCACCTTCGCGACGCTACGCCTTCGACAACTTTCGGAACGATCGCCCGTTTCAGCGGCGCGTTCGCTGCCCGCAAGGTACCGTCGGGCCGGAACCTGGTCGCTGCCCTATACCTCGTCGGCGGTAATCGCGGACGGTAGCGTGGCCGTTGTGGTCCGGGCGCTGGCGGTCAGCGACGAGGAGGTTTCCTACCTTCGCGCGGGACGGGCGGCGGACCTCGGGGTCGACCTCGTGATCGCGGCGGGTGACCTGTCCTTCGAGTATCTCGGCGCCCTCGCCAACCTCGTCGACCGGCCCGGGGTCTTCGTCCCGGGCAACCACGATCCTGACATCGCTGGATTCTCGGAACGCGCCGGGTTGTCGCTACGAGCGGGCAGGCCGGAGGACTGGCCGGGGCCCGCGGGCTTCGTCAACGCCGACGGCCGGATCGTGGATGTGGGCGGGGTCCGGGTCGCCGGCCTGGGCGGCTGCCTGCGTTACCGGCCGGGCCCCAACCAGTGGTCGGAGCCCGAGCAGGCCCGAAGGGGTCGACGGCTCGTGCGTACGGCGCGCAGGTTGCGCAAGCGCGACGGCCGCGGCGTCGACATCCTGCTCACTCACGCACCGCCGCGGCATTGCGGCGACCGCGAGGATCAGCCACACCACGGCTTCGAGTGCCTGCACACGGTGGTCGCCGCGCTGCAGCCGCGATTGCTGGTGCATGGCCACATCCATCCGTTCGGCCTGCCCGTGCCGGATCGCCTACTGGGCGCGACCGCGGTGGTCAACGTCGTCGGCCACCGCATTCTCGAGCTGTAAGGCCATGCCCGACACGGGGTACTTCCGGGCCGACGCCGAGAACGATTTCCAGCGCGCCCGTCGTCGGCAGATACTCAGCCAGGTCGTCGTCCAGCTGCAGGGAAAGCCGGCCGACGTCTCCGAGATGCTGCTGTTCGACGACGTCGTCGCCGCACTCGGACACATCGGGGAACACCGGCTCGGGCTACAGATCGTCGCGCTCGACACGATTGTCGGCAGCGTCGGCCGCATACGGGACTTCGACTGCTGGTTCCATCCCCGGGCGAAGGTCAACAGGCAACGGTGGATACAGCTGGCATTGGCTCAGCGGCGCGGCGAGTTCATCCCCCCGGTGGATCTATACCGCATCGGCGAACTGCACTTCGTTCGCGACGGGCACCATCGCGTCTCGGTCGCGCTGGCGCTGCGCCTCGGCACGATCGACGGGTATGTCACCGAGGTCACCACGCGGGTGGACGCCGCGGGCATCAGGCATCGCGGCGACCTCGTGACGAAATACCAGCGCAGGCTCTTCCTTGACCGGGTGCCGCTGCCCGGGCCCGAGGTCGCCTCGATCATCGTCACCCGGCCGCGCTCCTACATCGAGCTGTCCGAGGCCGTCGAGGCGTGGGGGTTCCGACTCGTCCAGCGGGAGGCCCGGTACCTGGACCGAGCCACGGTCGCCCGCCGCTGGTACGCCGAGGAGTTCCAACCGGTGGTGCAGATGCTCGGCGAGGCCGGTCTCGTCGGCGACTCGACCGACGCCGACGCCTATCTCCGGTTGGCGGCACACCGCAACCGGCTGCCGGACACCCTCCGCTGGCCGGACGACGTGGTCGAGCGGATCCGCGGCGGCTGACCCTCGTGTTCGGATGATGCAGCACGACTCCGCAGCACCTGAGTCGGGCTTCGGACCTGAGTACCCGGATCGTGACCCTTCGACGCGCTGATCATCGGGAGCGGGTTCGGTGGGGCGGTGGTGGCGTGCCGGCTGGCGCAAGCCGGCGTGGACGTCGCGGTGGTCGAGCGCGGGCGGCGTTGCCGAAGTGAGGAAGATCGGCAATGACCGAGCCAGCGCCGCTGGTCCTGGACGACGAGCCGGCTGGGTCCAGGATCCGGCTGCCGCTCATGCAGGGCGTTCGGTCGGACACGGGTTGTATGTACTCCTGCCCGTACCGCCGGTAAACGTGGCCCTGAGTCGTCAAGCTGTTGCGCCCGGGCAGCTTTCCCCGGGACCTGTCCGGCTGGACGATGGATGGCTATGGGCGCGCGACTTTCCCATAGGTGATTATCGGTTCCCGTACGATCCCAGCGTGGCCAGCGAGCTCGAGGGAGCCGTGGTCGTCGAGTTCCCATTGCGCGGCGAGATGTGGGTGGCGGTCAACACCCCCGGCGACCGCATCCCGAGCCACGGTGTGAACATGCTCGGGCAGCGGTATGCCTATGACCTGCTCAAGGTGGACGAGCGCAACGGCGTTCATTACCACCCGGCCGGATCGCTTCGGGCGCTCGCCCTCGGCGTCCGAACGCAAGAGTCCTACGCGTGGGGGGAGGCCGTTCACTCGCCCTTGGACGGTGAAATTGTGCGCGCCGTCGACGGGGCCCGAGAACGGAGTTGGATCCATCCGGCGCGCGAGCTGGCGCTGGTTCTGAAGAATGCCCTGATCTTCAGGCCATCTCGGTTGCCGCTCATCCTCGGCAACCACGTCATCGCCCAGTGCGGGGACATCTTCGCCGGCTTTGCCCACCTGGCGCCGGGCTCGGTCGCCGTTACCGAAGGTCAGACCGTGGCCGCAGGGGATGTCATTGGTCGTGTGGGACATACCGGCAACTCGACTGCGCCGCACCTGCACTTCCAGCTGATGGACTCCGCCGACCTGATGACCGCCAACGGCCTGCCATGCGCGTTTCGGTCCTACGAGGTGCTGCGCAACGGCGAGTGGCAGAAAGTGGAAAACGGGATCCCGCGCAGAGTCGATCGGATCCGGTATGTCGAGACAGCGCCTTCGGGTTAGTGCTGCAACGACGTGGTCGACTTCACGGGCGCGGAGATGCCTGCGTCACTGCCGAGCTCACCCGGCGAGACATCCCCAACCACCAGGCGCTCCACGATCGCCGGCCGCGACGGTTCACCGAGGGCAGCTGCACGCGCATCGACATTTAGTTCAACAGACATTGACTCAATATTTGCGGTTCGTCTTCGAGTGTAAAGACGTTCCAGTCGGAGCGACCGTGTATCAGCGTATATGTCTTGACAGGCATATGCGTGTCGAGACATACTTGCAGGATGGACTCGTTTGCGGCCCTCGCCGAACCCACGCGGCGGCGGATCGTCGACGAACTGCGAGTCTCGGAGCGCAGCGTGGCCGGCCTGGTCCAGGCGCTCGCCGTCAGCCAGCCCGCCATGTCCAAGCACCTGAAGGTGCTCCGCGACTGCGGCCTCGTCTCGCGCCGGACTGCGGCGCAGCAACGCATCTACCGTATCGAGGCTGGACCGTTTCAGGCACTCGACGAGTGGCTGGCGCCCTACCGCCGAATGTGGACGCGCCACCTCGACGCCCTCGAGCGCCACCTCGACAACCAGGAGGAGCGATGAGCAGAACGACCTTTCAGCCAAGCCCGCTCGCGGACGTGGCATGCCGTACCGAGGGAGAGCGCTGGACGTTGGTCTTCGTCCGCATCCTGCCGCATTCGCCTGAGAAGGTGTGGGCCGCCTTGACCGATCCCGGGCAGCTGCTTGCCTGGGCGCCGTTCACCGCCGATCGGGACCTCGGACGCGTCGGCGAGTCGACGCTGACGATGATCGACGGCGACGTCTCGGAGGATCTCCTGGCCTCGGTGACCCGCGCCGAGCGTCCGAGGCTTCTCGCGTACACGTTGGGAACTGACCTCGTACGCTGGCAGCTCGCTCCCATCGACTCGGGCACCAGGCTGACGCTCGAGCACACGGTGGGTGACCCGCAGTGGGTGCCGAAGGTGGCAGCCGGCTGGCACCTCTGCCTCGATGTCGCCGAGCGCCTCCTCGCCGGGCAGCCGGTCGAGCCGATCCGGGGAGAGGACGCCAAAAACCACGGCTGGGAGCGGCTGCACGACGCCTACGCCGAGACGCTCGGGATTCCCGGCACCGGCTGGCCTGACGAACGTGCAGCGTACCGCCGGTGAGTGTCTGACACGCAACGAGGAGCTACCGGGCCGCGGCGGAACCAGGGCAAGGCGAGCGCTGAACCGCTCGCTCAGCGCTTTGCCCGCGCGAACTCCAGGGCTTCCCTACTCAAATCTTCCCAGTGGGTGTGACGCCTGGGGTCGACCGCGACCCACTCCTTCATCGGTTTGCCTTTGCCTGCGTCAAAGGGTGCACCGTCGCCGGCAGCGATGAGCGACCTCACCCGGTCCTGCGGAAGCCTGACGACCAGCTTGCCACCGTAAAGCATCGCAAAGATCTTGTTGTTGATCTTCAACGCTGACGACCCGAACCTCCTGCCCCCAGCCCCCGTGTCCTGCGGCGGCGTTACACCAGGCGTACCCACGAATAGCTCCGCAAGTCTGGCAAATCGGTCCTCTGGAGTGGCCGAAGTGGGCGTCATAGGCGGACGATACGCAGTGCGTGTAACTGGAAGGACGTCATTCTCACACGGAGTCGCCGGGTTCTTCGGCTGCCTTGGGCGTAGGGTCCTGGTTCCGTTCCAGCCGCACATAGCCTGCCGAGTGAACCGCCACCCCCACGATCCCGCCTGCCAACATCCCCACCCCGGCGATCCACAAGATGTGCCAGAAGCCGGCGACCACGCCAACGAAGGCGCAGTTCTGCGCGACCACCCTCGCAATGGTGGCAAGGACTGAGGTAGTCGCACGACGCCGGAAGGCCTCCTGTCGATTGACCAGCACTAGGGCGGCCAGGAGCGGGATGGCCACCGAGAAGGCGACAACGCAGATCTTCGCGGACAGGTCGAGCGACGCGGCCGTGAGGAACGGCTGCACCATGTACACGCCGATGAGGATCAAACCGCCATAGATCAGGTTGTTTTGCCGGAGCCACTCTTGCATTTGCTCTGGGTCCTGCCTGAGCCAGGCTCGTTCGTGCTCTGAGTCCTCTTTCACGGTCACCGCCTTCTCAGCACGGATGTCGAGGATTTTCGAGCCTCCCGGCCGGTGCTGGAACCCGCCCACAACATTTGCTGGTCACCAGACGTAACGCAGAGCGGGCCCCAGGGCCGTGGCCTGGTGCGATCGGAAGAGTGACGGCCATGCTGTTCAGCCCGGCCGTCTCCCCAATGCCAGATACGCGAGTGGTCCGACTGGCTGGACAACGCAGCCGAACAGCCAGAGTTGCTTGGGTCCACGCACTTGGCGGGCGGGCCGCCGGGCGAGGTCGATGAGCGCAGTCGCGGTGAGAGCCATCTCCACAGCGGCCAAGGCGAGGATCAACCGTTGCTGGATGCCAGTGAGGTCACTCCACTGCTTCATCGATGTCATGATCCACATTAACGCTAGCGAACCGTGACGGGTCACCGCTTCGTGCACTCTGATGCCTGGGACGAGGCGGTCGTCCTCTGCAGCGAGGAGCCGCCCGGCGGATCACGTTCTCTCCCCACGCGGAGCCTGAGACACCGGCGACCACTGTGGGGCGTGCCGCGAGCGGCGCCACCCGGGCGCGCGAGCACGACCGGGGCGATCGGCTCGTCCGAGCTCGCTGAGCGCGGCGAGGTTGGACGAACTCGTCGGGCACCGGTCACCCGGGCGGCGATCCTGTCGGATCCCGACGACGGCCTCGTAGCGCGCTAATCGACGGTCGTCGGTGCGTTGGGCGTCGTCTCCGGCGATATCGGCACCAACCCGATTTACACGATCCAGACTGTCTTCAATCCGGGCGAACCGCACCCAGTGACCGCATCGATGCAGAACGTCTACGACGTGGTCTCGCTCGTTCAACGTGTTGCGGGAGTCACTGGCAATCTCGGTCAAGTCTGACCTGGGGTGGACCCGGCGAGCGCGGCGCCCACCTGGTTGGCAAGCGCGACCGCGACCAGGCGTTGTTCCAGCGACGGCCGGACGACCCGGGTGGCGGCGGTGAGCAGGAAGCGACCACGAACAACGCCACCACTCTGGATCACGAGCGCAATCTCCGAACGGGTGGGTAGGCCATGACGATCCACATCGACCATGCGGCCGTTGTGGACCACGGTTCCGTCGCTGCCGAGAGTGGGCAGCCCCGAGCCGGAGCCGGAGTCGAAGCGGCAATCGTCGATCTGGAGAACCTCGACGATTTGTCCAGCGACGTGATCGATGAGCGAGCTGGTCGACGACTGGCCGGCGGCGACGGTCGCGGCGGTGCTGAGCACACCGGCCAGGTAGCCTTGCTCCCGGCTGGCGCGGGCTTGTTGGCGACGTCCCCAGAGCGCCACCTCGGTCACTGCGGCGCCGACCAGCACCAACAGCACCGCGGTCTCGATGTCTGCGCGGTCGGTGATGGTGAACTGGTTGTAGGGCTCGGTAAGAAAGAAGTCGAACCACACGGCGCTGGACAGCGCGGCGACGATGCCGGCTGGCCGGACACCGGTGGAAGCCGCAATGACGACGATGAGGACCAGCCCGAGAGCGGCATTGGTGTTCGCCACGCTGTCCCGGAACGGGACGAGCGCCGCGCATGCCACCAGCGGCGCGGTGGCAGCAGCGCCGACGACCAGGGTCCGGTGAGCCTGAACTGTCGACTCTGCGCTCATGGCACCATCAAACCGCTAATAGTTGGTTGGGTGAACGATGATTGAGCGCGCGACTCGCATCCCGACGCTCGGCCCGCGGGGCGAGGGCTGGGTGTTCATCCAGATGATCCTCCTGGTGGGTGTTGCGGTGGCCGGGCTGGTGGGCGGGCGGTGGCTGAAGAACCTGCAGGTGCCGGCCCTGCTGACCGCGGTCATCCCTGGCGTGGCCGGTGTGTGGCTCACCTCCTGGGGCGTCCGAACGCTCGGAAAGTCGTTGTCGCCCTTGCCCAAACCGCCGACTGCATCCGAGCTGAAGGAGTCCGGCGCTTACGCGCTGGTGCGACATCCGATCTATGGAGGGATTCTGCTGCTGTCGTTGGCGTGGTCGCTGGCGCTCAGTCCCAGGGCGCTCATCCCGACCGGCGGGCTGGCCATCGCCCTGGCGCTCAAATCGCGCCTCGAGGAGCGATGGCTCATCGATCGCCACCCGGCCTATGCAGGCTATCGAGAACGCGTGCGTCGCCGCTTCGTCCCTTACCTGTGAGGAGGTGGCGATGCGGATGTCGCCGGTTCCGGCGATTGCGTGAACCCTCGACGCCGGCCGTACGTGGAAACCGACGTCCGGGGGCGGCGGTGGTACCGCGGCGCTGGAACCGGAGGTTGGTGTGGAGCCTCAGACCGTCGACTATCTCGTCATAGGTGCTGGCCCGGCTGGCCTGCAACTCGGATACTTCCTGGACCGGGCAGGCCGGGACTACGTGATCCTGGAAGCCGGGAGCGTGCCAGGCCGATTCTTCCAGACATTCCCCCGGCATCGCCGGATGATCTCCATCAACAAGCCACATACCGGGCATGATGACCTTGAGCTCACGCTGCGGTGGGACTGGAACTCTCTGCTGAGCGACGATCCTGAGCTCCGCTTCACCCGATACACGGATCGGTACTTCCCGGACGCCGACGACTACCTTCGCTACCTGAACGACTTCGCTGGAACCCATGCGCTGAAGATCCGGTACGACACCCGGGTGGTCGAGGTCGCGCGGCCATCGGTCGACAGCGACGGCCGGGGGGAGTTCGTCGTCACCGACACATCCGGCCGGCACTACCGAGCCAAGCGCCTGATTGCGGCAACTGGCTTCAGCGAGCCGTATATTCCTTCCATCCCCGGCATCGAGACCGCGGAGCGGTACGTCGATGTACCCATTGACCCCGAGGGCTTCACCGATCAGCGCGTTTTGCTCATAGGCAAGGGGAACTCGGCCTTCGAAACTGCAGACCACCTGACCGAGAAGGCCGCCGTCATTCACATTGCTGGCCCGGGCTCGATCAAGTTCGCCTGGCGTACGCACTTCATCGGTCATCTGCGCGCGGTAAACGCCCGTTTCCTGGACACGTACCAGCTGAAGACCCAGAACTCGGTTCTGGATTGCACGATCAAGCGGATCGAGCGGCGTGCGGACGGACGGTATCGGGTCGCGGTCGACTACCTGCGCAGGGACGACTCCGCCGAATTCGTCTACGACCGCGTGATCGCCTGCACCGGATTTCGGATGGATGCCTCGATCTTCGCGGCGGAATGCCGACCGAAGCTCACCATCCGCGACCGGTTCCCCGAGCTCACCCGCGAGTGGGAGTCGGTAAACGTCCCGGACCTCTATTTCGCCGGGACCCTTACCCAGTCGCGCGATTTCAAGAGGTACACCAGCGCGTTCATCCACGGGTTCCGGTTCGGAATCCGTGCCCTGACCCACATCCTCGACCAGAAGTACGAGCACGTCCCGTGGCCGTCCCGCGACCTTGTCGCGGATCCGGCGGTGCTGGCCGACGCGGCGCTCGCGCGGCTCAACCGTACGTCCGCACTCTGGCAGCAGTTCCATTTCATGAGCGACGTGGTGCTCTTCGACGGCTCTGGTAACGAGAAGGCGAACTACTACGAGGAGATGCCGGTCGACTACGTCCGGGCGAGCGACCTCGGCAGTTCCCGGGACTGCTTCATATTCACTCTCGAGTACGGCGCAGGGCACGACGAGATCGACCCGTTCGACATCGCGGTCGGGCGAGCGTGGGAGGACGCGCACAAACACGACGACCGCTACCTGCACCCCGTCGTACGCCATTACCGCTACGGAGCGCTGTTCGACGAGCTGCGGCTGAAGGAGAACCTCGACAACGACTGGACCGACGAGTTCGAACATCGCAAACCGTTGTGTGAGTTCATCGCCGGTCAGCTGGCGGCGGACTCGCCCAGACCGACCCGGATAGAGGCGCCGGACCCGGCAGAGCCGGCCTCGCGTCGGCCACGGTTCGTCAACGTCGGCGACTTCGAGGCGGCGGCGCGGGAATGCCTGGATCCCGTCCACTACGACTACTTCGTCAGCGGTGCGCAGGACGAGGTGACGGTTCGCGCCAACGAGGCGGGTTTCGGCCGGCTCGCACTCGTCCCCCGCGTCCTGCGTGGCGCCGGTGAGCCGACGCTCGAAGTCTCGCTGCTGGGGTGCGACACCGGCGCGCCGATCCTTCTAGCGCCGACGGCGTTTCACCGGCTGGCACATCCCGAGGCCGAGCTGGCCACGGCACGAGCGGCTGCCGCGACCGCCACCATCATGATCGCGGCGATGCTGTCCACGGTCGCGATCGAGGACATCGCTGCGGCCGCCCGCGCGGGGGGAACGGCACCCGTGTTGTGGTTCCAGCTCTACATCCAGCCCGAGCTTGGCTTCACCGAGGCGATCGTCCGGCGTGCCGAGGCCGCTGGCTGCCGGGCGCTGGTGGTCACGTCGGACTCACCCGTCCTCGGCCGCAACGAGCGCAACGACCGCAACGACTTCCACGACCTCCCGCCAGGCCTGCGGTGCGAGAACCTCCGCGAGCTGCGCGCCGCGGAGCCGGGCAGCGTGCGACAGGTGTCACTCTCGCCGCAGATCTCGTGGAGCCACCTCGACTGGCTCCGAGAGATCAGCGACCTGCCGATCCTGGTGAAGGGCATCCTTCATTCCGAGGACGCCAAGGTCGCCGTCCAGCGCGGTGTCGACGCGCTCGTCGTCTCCAACCACGGCGGACGGCAGCTCGACACCGCGCCGGCCACGGTCGACCAGCTGCCTCGGATCGTCGAGGCCGTCGACCGGCAGGTTCCTGTGCTCCTTGACGGCGGGATCCGGCGCGGGACCGACGTAGCCAAGGCGCTCGCCCTCGGTGCGGATGCGGTCGCAGTCGGACGTCCGGCACTGTGGGGACTCGCGGCGGACGGCGAGCGCGGCGTGGTCAGCGTCCTGGAGATGCTGCGCAACGAGCTCGCGCACACGCTTACCCTCTGTGGCGCCGCATCGCCCATGGACCTGGGCCGCGATCAGGTGCAGGAACGGCCATGCTGACCCGGCTTCCGCAGGCGGTGGTCGCCCTGCGTATGCGGGTCTTCACCTGGGTCAACGGCGACGAGGGAATCCCGATACCGGGCCCGCTCGTCGACGCCGATCATTTCGTGGAGGTCTACTCACATCCGGCGGCGAACGGCCGGAGCCGGGGCGCCGCGCTCTCCGACCTGTTCTGGTACTGGCTCGCCCCTGGGCCGCATGTCCATCAGGAGCACCTCGAGGCAGGCGAGCGCTACGACGAAGTGGCGCGCACCACCCGACGGTTCCTCGCCCGGCCCCGGGACGAAATTGCCACACTCACCGATCGCTGCGATCGGCGTGTCCTCGACGAGCTCGGCACGAAGGATCTGCGTCTGGTTCGGTTGCGCAACCTGATGATGCCAATCTGGGCCGAGGTCTACTACGAACTCGTCTTCGGTGAGTGCTGCCCGTCGCGTACCCGGGCGCTCATCGTGGCGAACGCCACCGATGTCATCACCGCGCTGAAATGCTGCGGACTACGGCACCCGGACAGGCGGGACCGGTTGACCCGGTTCCTCCACGAGAGGCTGGCATCCGGTCCGCCTGTCCAGCCGCTACCGACGCTGCTCTCACCCGAGGAGCAGGTGTGGTACGTGCAGGGGACGTTCTTCAACACCGCGGTCGTCCAGATGTCCGAGGCGACGGCGCACCTGCTGCTGGCGCTCGCCCAGAATCCGGACGTACAGCGGCGTTTCGCGGGCGAACCGCAGGACCACGTCTACGCGGATCAGGTGATCGACGAATCCCTGCGCCGCTATCCGCTGTTCGGCATCGCGCACCGGATCACGACCGATGAGATCGTCGTCGGCGACGACACGTCGCTGCCAGCCGGATCTGTACTCTGCTTCAACTACCCGGAGTTCCACGCCACCGGCTATCAGCATCCCGACGACTTCGACCCTGATCGGTGGCACCACCTGGACCGGCGGGAGGCGAACCACATCCCGTTCGGTGTCACGGCGAACCGGCCCTGTCCTGCACGCGGTATCGCCCCACTCACCATGCAGGTGGTCACGCGCGAGGTATTGCGGCGGTTTAAGCTGCACTCAACGGCGACCCACACCCGCTTCCTTCCCAGCCGTGGGCCGTGCTTGTTCGTGCGCCGGAACAGCCATGACCGGCCTCGGCGGCGTGCCGCCATGCTGGCGTTCATACGGGTCCGCGACCGGTGGGAGGACGTGTGGCGCAGCCTTGTGCAGCTCATACTCGGCACCTACATGGTGGTCGACGCTCGCCGGCAACGCCTTGCCCAGCGGTACTTCGAGCCGGACGTGCGCGTCGACGCCCCGTCGTCGGTGAGCGAAGCACGGTCTGGCCGCTTCGGAGGGAGGCGTGCATGAAGGTGATCGGTGTCGGCGTCGGCCGGACGGGCACGCTCTCGTTGAAGGCCGCGCTCGAACGGCTCGGGTTCGGTCCGTGCTTTCACATGCGTAACGTGCTCGACCACCGGGAGCGCCTGCCGTTGTGGGAGGCCGCGGCGGCCGGTTCGGCGGTCGACTGGGATGCGGTCTTCGCCGGATACGACTCGAGTGTCGACTGGCCGGGTGCGGCGTTCTGGCGCCAGCTGACTGCCAACTACCCGGATGCCAAGGTGGTCTTGACGGTACGAGATCCCGAGCGTTGGTACGACAGCGTCCGCGAGACGATCTACCAGCTGTTCGGAGGCGGCACAGAGAGCCAGCTGGCGGAGGAGGCGTTGCGGAAGATCCCCGGCATCGCGACCATGCACTCGTTCAACCGGAGGCTGGTGTGGTACGGGCCATTCCTTCAGGGACGGTTCGACGACCGCGACTGGGCGGTGCGCGCGTTCATCCGGCACAACGCAGCGGTACGCGAAGAAATACCTTCCGAACGGCTGCTCGTCTTCGAGGTCAGCGAAGGCTGGGGACCGTTGTGCGACTTCCTCGGAGTGGACCAACCGGATGAGCAGTTCCCTCGTCTTAACGACCCGGCGGCGTTTTGGGGACGGGTACGAGATCGCCTTGCCGAGGGTGCGGTCTCACCCCATCCCGCGACGGCCACATGAACCGTGGCGGATGCGGATTCGTGGACCAGGACAGGTGAGTCACCGCGGCCGGATGTGAGGTGACGAGCGGATGACTACGACACTCAAGCACTGGGTGACCCTTCTCAACACCCGGTACCATCGCACGGCCCTCAACGTGTTCCTGGTCATCGTGCTCGCCCATTGGGCCGAGCACATCGCTCTGGCCATCCAGATCTGGGTCCTCGGGTGGCCTATCCCGGAAGCGCGGGGAGTGCTCGGCCTATCGTTCCCCTGGCTGGTCACCTCCGAGGCGCTGCACTACGGCTATGCACTGATCATGCTCGTCGGTTTTATCCTGCTACGCCCAGGTTTTTCGGGCCCGGCACGCACCTGGTGGACGATTGCGCTCGGCATTCAGGTGTGGCACCACATCGAGCATCTGCTCCTGCTCGCGCAGGCGCAGACCGGCCTCTTCCTCCTGGGTAACGAGGTACCGACCAGTGTCGTCCAGCTCGTGGTGCCACGCGTGCAGCTGCACCTGTTCTACAACACGGTCGTCTTCATCCCGATGATCGTCGCCATGGTGCTCCACCGGCGGCCGTCGGTCTCGCCGCAGGCCACGCCGACGTGTACCTGCGCACAGGCCCGCGTCTACGCCCGGGCATGAAAGCCACCCGCCCGGGCATGAAAGCCACCCGAGCCTCGGGATTCTCTCTGGCCGTCGCGACGATTGTCGGCGCCCTCCTGCTATTGCTGGCGCTGCCGAACGTGGTCCCTGTCGTCCGCGCGGCGCGAGCGGACGGAGACCCCGGCGCTTTCGTCGCGGAGCAGCTCAGCTGCATCGGGCATCTGGGCCATGAGGCATGTTCTTGGTTCGGCACCTTCCGCTCGCACGGCACTAGCGAGGTCAAAGCCAATGTGTACCTCTACGGCAGCGACCGCGACACACTTCGGCCCGGCCAGCAGGTTCCGGCTGTGGACACCGGCCGGACGGGCCGGGTCTATCCGCCCGATGGCTCCAACGAATGGGTCCTCACCGCTGGGCTCCTTGTCATCGGTTGCCTCCTGCTCACTCCGTTGAGCCGCAGGGCGGCTGGGTTGCTTCATGCCGGTCGACGGAGAACTCATTCGGTCGCGGCCGATCAGGTCCGCCCATGAGGCTCTTTCCGCAGCCGCTCCTCGACGCCCTGGCCGAGGCCCCAGAACGTGCAGCGTTCGAACACGAACGGCGCCGCGTCTCCTATGACGAGACGCTGACGATGATCCGCCGCCTGACGGCCGGCCTGCGACACGCCGGGCTGGGACCAGGCCGTGGCGTCGCCATGGTCGTTTCCCTCACACCGGAGGCCTTTGCCGCGCACCTGGCCGCGTACGCGCTCGGTTGCACAGTGGTGGGGGTACGTCCGGGATGGACCAAATCACAGCTGCGAAGTGTGCTCAGCAAGCGGATCGACGCGGTTGTCGTCGACGCGGCGACGGCAACGCTGGAGCTGCTCGAAATCGCTTCTCCAGCAACGGTGCTCTCCCTTGGCGACCGTCCTGGCACCGACGATCTGCTGGCGACGCCCGACGACGGCCGGCCGATCACTGTGGAAGGCCGACCGCACGATGTCGCCCGCGTGAACATCACCAGCGGCAGCAGCGGGCGGCCCAAGGGCTGTGCCTGGTTGTATGACGCGCTGCACCCCGCGTTCGATCCGGCCCGGTGGCCACCGGATCTGGCGAGGTTGATCTCTTGCTTCGAGCGTTGCCTCGTCTACGGCAGCTGGTCCATGCCGGCGATGATGACCTTTGCCGGGCGCAGTCTGCTCGTCGGCGGCACGGTCGTCGTCGGCGAGGAGAACGAGCGGCAGGACCTACCTCGTGCGATCGAGCGTCACGGGATCACCGGTGCCCTGACAACCGTTCCCGCCTTGCACAGGATGCTCCGCGTGCTCCATGAGCAACCGGTCGACGTCTCTTGTCTGCATGCCCTGGTGGTCACCGGCTCGCCGGCCACTCCGCGGCTTCTCGCCGACGCGGTGTCCCTGCTCGGCCCGGCCGTCTGGCAGGGGTACGGGCAGAGCGAGTCGGGAATGATCTCGCTCCTAACGCCCGACCACATCGCGCGCTCGCCCGGCGCGGCACTGAAGTCGGTCGGCAAGGTGCTGCCTCACGTCGAGGTCAGCGTTCGCGATGCGCACGGCCGGCCGGTGACAGCCGGTGAGGGCGGCAAGATCCTCGTGCGCTCACCGCAGCCGATGGCGGGCTACTGGGGTGAGGACGCGGCGCAGACTGGCGACGTGGTGCGGGACGGCTGGCTCGACACCCGTGACATCGGCCACGTGACGCCCGACGGCTTCCTCCACCTGAGCGGCCGGGCGCGTGACGTCATCATGGTCGACGCACACGTCCGATACGCCCCAATCGAACGGGTCCTAGCCGGGCACCCGGACGTCGACAGGCATATGTCGTTGGAGCGCCGGATGAGTCGACCGGTGAGGCGATCCACGCGTTCGTGGTGCCGCGCGACGGTCGGGCCCCTGATCCGGACACGCTGTCATCAGTGATTCGCGCCGAACTCGGAGCCGGAAGCGTCCCCACGACAATCTCCGTCATCGCCAACGTTCCACTCACCCCCGGCGGCAAGCCCGACAAAAACGCCCTGCTCCGTGATCTCCCGTTCCCAGCACCGCCAGGCGAGGCTCGCCCATTCTCGGCCTAGGTTCCTCGCAGCTCACGGCTACGGCGTCGACGGCGGAGTTGCCGGTGTTTGCGCTTCGTCGGAACGCCGAAACGGGACATGTGTTCGAGTTCGGCGATGGCTCGCGCGGACAGACGGCGCACGTACCTGTCGAGGACCGGGCCGAGCAGACGTGCCGGTCGTGTGAACGCCAGGTCTCCGGACACGGTCACTTGAGCGGTGTTCGGACCGTTCGAGGCCAGTGACCAGTCACTTCGGGCCGCGGACAGGAATGGCGGCAGGCCGGTTACCACTTCGTACGCCAGACGACGCTCGGATTCGTAGGCCACGACCCGCTCGACGACTCCATGGACACCGGCGATGGTCGACACCGACAGTGGCGTCCTGGTACGGGGGCTAAGAGGTTCGGATCCGGGACCGCGTGCGGCTAGGACTCTGGGCAGCTGGTCGACCATTCCCCAACCCTGGCAAACCCTGTCCGAGGAGCTGCCAGGCTGCGGAGCGAGGGGCATCGATCCGTGCGGTCACGCACGTGGCCATTCGCCAAAGCTGGTTGAACCCGGGCGATATTCGGCTAGTTGTGGCCGGGGGCGGTCTGCGCGAACGGGTCTGGGCCCGGATCGTGGCCCGGGGCGGCCACGGTGAGCCTGGCCAGAAAGTGGCGCCAGCCAATCGCGTGCTGGGCAGCCTCCTCGGGCGGGAGGCCGCGATGTTCGATGCTGACACGGGTGCCTTCAGCGGTGGCGGCGATGGTGACTTCGACGGTGCTGGTCCCCGGGGGCAAGAGAGCGGATCCGGCGTGGCCCCACGAGATCAGTAGGCGGTGCGGCGGGTCGAGCTCGAGGTAGCGGCCCCGCACGGGGACCCCGTTGATATCGAGGCGGAACACACCGCCAGGCGTCGGATCCAGAACGGCATAGTCGCCCATCCATTTGACGATGGCTTCGGGGCGGGTGAAATAGGCGTAGACGACCTCGGGCGGTGCGGCGATAGTCACCGAGGTTCGGTATGGCTGGGTCGTCACGCGTCACCGGCCTCGGGATGGTGACCGGTTGATGGCGACCTGGTTGTGCGGGGGGCAGGCTCGTGACTAGTCGTTTCACCGGGTGAGGCTGTGTCCCGGTTCGGTCGGTCGGACTCGACGGCGTGCTTGAGGCGAGCGAGCCCGGCCGGCCAGAGCTCGTCCAGGAACTCCTGGAGAGAGCGCATGCCGTCGGGGTCGACCCGATAGAGGCGCCGTTGACCATCTCGGCGCACGCCTACCAATCCCGCCTCGCGCAGCGCCTTCAGGTGCAGGGAGATGGCCTGTTGGGTGATGTCGAAGTGTTCTGCGATTTCGGTGACCGAGCGAGGCTGATCACGGACCAAGCGCAGGATGGCCCGTCGATTCGGCTCGGCAAGGGCCTTCAAAGCGGCGTCGGTCCACATCAACACCAGTGTGCCCGCGTTCGTACCGCTTGCACAAGCGGGTGCTTGCACAAGTAACTACTTGTGAATAGCCTGGGCGGAGCGGAGCTAGTCAGCACGACCAGAAGGGAGCACACCATGGCATCGTTCCGGCACACCATCGAGATCACCGCAACACCCGAGCAGGTCTGGCAAGTCCTCGGCGACGTCACATCGGTCGACCGGTGGATCCCAGGGGTGACGGCGGTCGTCCGCACCGACGCCGGGCGAGTGTGCACGTTCGACGACAGACATACCCAGGTCGAGCAGATTCTGGACTATTCCCACGAAACACGCTCCTACCGCTATGTCATCACGGGAGCGCCGCTTCCGGTCAGCGACAACACCGGCCGCTTCGCCGTCGAGGACGCCGGCGGGCGCGCCCGGGTGGTATGGGAGTCGAGCTTCATCGCACTCGACCCTGCCCTGGAGTCACAACTGGCGCAGATGTGGGAGCCCTACCTGCCTCTCGTTCTGGCCAACCTCAAAATGCTGGTGGAGCACTCCGCCGCGGACACATCGTCGATGCCGCGCGAGGTCGAACCCAACCGAGCTAGCTGAGGCCGGCGATCGATATCGCAAGGAGGAACACGAGGACGACCTCGCTGACGATCCACGAGTTTGTGTCATCCACGCACGCATCTCCGGCAAGATGACGTGGGCCCGTTCTCCGAGCAGAAGCAGGATGAGGAGCGGTATCGCGACGAGCAACACCGTTGTGAGAAGAAATGGCAGGGCTTCTGGGTAGACGCGCACCATCAGGAACAGCAGGAGCGCGATGATCGCGTAGTCGATCCGGACTGTCCTCGTTCGCATCGCGTTGGATACCGAAGGCTGTCGCTGCCATATACACGATCGTGGTTCCGAGGGCTGTCGCTAGGGCGACGCCGAGTAGGTATGCGACTGAGTTCGCCCGCGCCCGGCCGGTGGTGGCCAGAAAGATCGCCATTACGACTGCGGCCCGGCCACGATCCTCCCCGCGTTGGCGTCGGGTCACGCCCACGGCGGCCGTCTTGGCGCCGACGGGATCAGGGCAACAGCCGTGCTCGTGGCTCCCGCGCCCGGTCTAGGGTTGGATTGGACGCAAACCCGACGCACGCTAGGCAGAGCCGGACACACCGTTCAGGTGTAACCGTCAGGATAGCGACACCCTGGCTGTCCCAGGAGGTGATGTCGGCAACCAGCCTGAGGCCGGGAGCCTCGGTGGTGAAGTCCCAACCGATCAGCTCCGGGTCGGGAACCGCCGGTTCGAGAGTCGTATCCGCTCAATCTTGGGTCCAAAGTTCCCCTGCCTCAATCGAGACTGGTAGCACGTTACCGGGCGGTGGCAAGGGGCATGTCCACCGCGCGTCGTACGCACATGAGGGATTATATAAGAAGTTGAGATCGACAATTAACCTACCCTCTTCCTCTCCCAGGTCCGCGCCCTTGACCGTATCGAGAAGATACCTGCCGCCCCCGTACGAGGTCTCCCCACAAGTGGCATCCCGAAGCGGTAGGAAGATTCCCCCTCCGTATGATTCGAGCCACCAAACGTCCAGAGTCCCCAAACCTGGTAATTCGACCTTACCGTCGCAGCTAAACGGAACAATTCCATCCGTGGTTGTGGAAACCTCCATTCGAGCGGGCTCGGTGCCTTGCACTCGAACAGCGAACCGCAGCGTCGGATCATAGGGACGGTAACGAAGACCTCGAAAGTGTGATCGCTGCACCGGAGAGTCAGGATGATCCGCAAAGAGTTGATCACGAACGGCGCGCCACCGATTCCAACCCGCCTCGGCGTCGGGCGTCGCCCGTACGGCTGCGTAAAGCTCCGAGACCGTACGCCGCCAGCTTAGGAGAGACAACGTCATAGGGGATTTCCTTTTCAGAAGGTGACGCCCCGACCCCGGAGGTACGGGCTGTTGGAGATTGGACTGTTTCGGACAGGCTACGCCCAATACGTTGGTCATGCCGGAGAATGATCAGCGACTGTCTGACTATGTGGCGCTGGGAGAGCTGACCCGTCGTTCGCACCGGAGGCGGTGGATGAGGATGTTGGAACTTGCACCCAAAGTAATTCTTCGGCCCGGGTAGCTGCTTAGCGAATAGAACGGCCTCATAGGTAAAGGCGTGCGGCGCATTGCGGCCGGGCCGGTTCAACCCGCTTGCGGTGCTATTGCTGCGGTGCCTGCGTCTGGCATTCCATCCGCTGTTATGGGGCGGGCTCGTCGTGGCTGTGCCGAGGGCTTCCTCGAGGAAGAGCTTGCCCTTCGGCTCGACACACCCGGGGACGTCTTTGCCGGGATACGGACCCCGCTCGTCGGAGTCGCGATCGCCATCGGCGCGCGCTTCGGTGCATCAGTGCTGGCGTTCGTCGCGGCGTACCCGGTGGCCCGCCGGGACCTCACGACGAACGGTCGCGAGACTCGGCCGGCACTACACGTGGCCGGACGCCGCCCACCTCACCCGTGCCTACCAAGCCCTCCGCTGGACCAGGGCGGTAACCGACTGCGCCGTCGAGCAGCTGGGATCTTCCGGTCGCGCATTGGCCTGATGGGGCACCGCGTTCGGCTGGCTCGGCGTGCTCATGTTCATCACCTTCTGCGTCACGCTGGTGGTCGCCGCGTGAGGCGGACATGCGCCACTTCACGATCACGGCTTTTGGTGACCCGCGAGGTGGGTAGGGCTCGGCGGCGGAGGCGTGGGTCATCCGCTGGATGCCTGGCCGGGCCACCAGTCCTTGATCGCGGTGACGATCTCCTCGGGGGCGTCTTCTTGGATGTAGTGCGAAGCGCCGCGGAGGATGTGGGTGCGGTGGTTGGGGAAGGTGTGCTCCCAGCGCAACCGGTGGCGCTCCTTGAAGCCGGGGTCCTTCTCGCCCCATACGATGAGCGCCGGCTTGTCGGCGACCCGCGCCAGTCCGTGCTCCACCTCGGCGAGCAGGTCGTTGGCGGCCAGGATCTCTCGCGGCATGACATGCACCGGTATTCGCGAGGCGGGGGTGGGATGGGGCATCTTGTACATCTGCCGTTCGGCCGGCGTGAGCTTCTTGCGCCGGATGCCGCCGCGCATGAACACGTTCACGAAGACGTCGGCCCGCCGCACCAGAAGTCCGCCGAGGACCGAGCTGCCCAGAGCCTTGGAGAACAGTTCGGTGGCCCGGTCCCCGCGCAGCGGCCACGCCCAGGTGTTCCCGATCACGAAGGCCCGGAACCACTCGGGGTGGCGGGTGGCCACCCAGAACCCGATCGGGCCGCCCCAGTCCTGCACCATCAGCGTGATATCGCGCAGCGCGAGCTGCTCGACGAAGCCGTCCACGACGCGGGCGTGCTCGGCGATGGTGTACCCGTAGCCGGCCGGCCCGGTGGACAGGCCGAAGCCCGGGTAGTCCAATGCCACGCACCGGAACCTGTCCGTCAACCCGCGCACAATGTGCCGGTAGAGAAACGACCACGTGGGGTTTCCATGTAGGGCGAGAAAGACCGGCCCGTTGCCCTCGTCGATGTAATGCACACTCGCCCCACCCACTTCCAGAAAACGGCTCTCGAACGGGAACAGCTCATCGGTCACCCACGCCGGTCGAGTCACAATCGACAACTCCCTCCGACCTCGCATGAGTGCCGCGCAAGGATTCCCTGTCCGCGCATCGTGCAACCTCAGCGACAGTCTCGGTTGGCGAATCTAGGCCATGGGACTGACAGTTCCCGGATGGTCGAGCCCCGGGCATCGTGACGGGCACACCGTCGGGATGCCACGTACGTGCTTACGGTTGATGCGACCCGGATGTGGGAGGTAGCGATGGGTGCGTGGATCGTCGCAGGGACTGCCGCCGGCGTGGGCGCAGCGCTCGCGGGCGGCTACGTCGGAATCGTGACCGGTGCCTTGGCGATCGATTTGGGCGTCGGCCGCCGGACCCGTGCGCTCGGGCCGCAGACCGTGGAGATCGGCGCGCCGCGGGAGGAGGTCTTCGACGTCATCGCCGCCGGGTATCTGGCGCGCCAGTCCAGGGCCGTTGCGGCGAAGATCCGGGTACTCGAGCGCGGCACCGACATGGTGCTGGCCGCCCACCGCACACCGGTGCGTGGCCCGCTGGTGGCCACCACGGTCGAGACCATCCGGTTCACTCGGCCGGAGCGGGTGGATTTCCGACTGGTCCGCGGGCCAGTGCCGCAGGTCGTCGAATGGTTCACCCTGACCGCCACCGAAACCGGCACCATTCTGGACTACGGAGGCGAGCTCGGCACCGACCTGTGGCGCATCGGCCAGCGGTGGGGCGACTTCGTGGCGTCCCGCTGGGAGCGGGCCGTCGCCGGCTCGCTTGAGGTGATCAAGGCCGAGGCCGAGCGCCGGAGAAAGGTCGTTGGCGCGGAATAGTGCCCGTGCGTACTGTGTGCGCGCTCACCGAAGACGCCGGCCGCACCCGCCTAACCTCACCCCCGACATCTTCCGAGGAGGAGGAAGAGGAGGAGGAGGAGGTTCTCGTGGCATCCCCCGGTGCAACCACAGGAACTCGCACGTTACCCATGGGTGTGGCCGCCGGAGCGGCGGCCGGGCTCCTCGCCGGCGTTCCGCTGGGCATCATCATGCAGGCCACAGACGTCATGCCGATGGTCGCGGACCTGGTGAGCGAGCCCTCCACCGGCCTCGGCTGGCTGGTGCATCTGTTCAACTCCGCTCTGTTCGGAGCGATCTTCGCGCTGCTGTTTTCACGGTGGATCGCCAGGCCTGGCGCGGCTGTCGGGCTGGGGCTGGTCTATGGGATTGCCTGGTGGGTGGTCGGTGCCCTGGTGATCATGCCGGCCTGGCTGGGTATGAGCGAGATGATCTTCGAAGTTGGTGCCAACCAGTGGTGGAGCCTGCTCGGTCACCTGCTCTACGGCCTGCTACTGGGCACGCTGTACGTGCTCATCCGTCCGATGCTTGCGCGCCGCTAGGCCCGCATGGCGGGCGCCCAAAGGTACTGTCTGACCGAGGGCCTGGAAGTCCTCGACGGGATGGCCCGCGGAGGCCAGCCACCGCCGTGGGCCCCCGGCCGACGCGAGGAGGCTGCGTCCGTGGACCACCTCGGTGCGCTCGAGGTGAAGGCCTGGTGCATTTCCGAGGTCGACATTTTCCGCGACCTCAGCCCGACCGAGATGGACGCCATCGCCGCGGCCGCCCCGATGAAGATCTTCGCGGCCGGCGAGTTGCTGTATTCACCGCACAACCGGGTCGAGACGCTGTTCATTCTCAAGCGCGGCCGGGTCCGTATCTTTCGGGTCTCCGCCGATGGGCGGGTACTGACCACCGCGATCATCACACCGGGCACGATCTTCGGCGAGATGGTGCTGCTCGGCCAGCACATGTACGACAACTTCGCCGAGGCTCTGGAGGAAACGGTGGTGTGCGTCATGAGCACCGCGGACGTCCACCGCTTCCTGCTGTCAGACCCGCGGATCGCCGCGCGTATCGCGGAGATCCTGGGCAGGCGGCTGGTCGAGATGGAACGCCGGTTGTCCGACAGCGTGTTCAAAAGTGTCCCGCAACGGGTGGCCAGCACCCTGCTCACGCTCGCCGGGCAGTATCGCCGTTACGGCCTGCCATCACGTGGCCCTGTGGTTGCGCTTACCCACGAACAAGTTGCCGCCCTTGCCGGCACGTCGCGCGAGACGGCGACCAAGGTTCTCGGCGACTTCGCCGAGCGCGGCCTCATCCGCCTCGGTCGCGGCCGCATCACCCTGCTCGACATCGGCAAGATCAGCACCGAGACCGGCGACTAGGGATGAGCGTGTCTGGTAGCCATCCACCCCGCATCTCATGCCGCTGCTGGAGAACGCAGTGTCCGCGCTGTGGTTGCATGGGCCGGAGACGCCTCTGGAACTCGGCGTCGACGTCTGTCCTCGCCGTCCCGCAATTTTGCCCGATGCGGAACCTCGCCGACGCGGCGAGCCGGGCCGGCGCACGGCGGTTCGTGTTGACCAGCATCCTGACCTGTGACCAGACCCGAAGGTGCCGCACTCTTCTGGCACAAGAAACTCGCCGAGGACCCGCTCCAGGAGCAGGGCGTCCCATTTGTCACGCTTCGCCCGGCGCGTTCGTCGACCCGATCATCCGGATGGGCGGCGACCCGTTCGTCAAGCGGCGGCTGATGTGGTTCGGTTCCCCGACCATCCCGCTCACCTTTGTGCTCACCCAGGACGTCGTCGGTTACCTGGCCGACGCAGTTGGTGCTCCCGGGTGGAGGGCAGCGCATCGACATCGGCTGGGACCGGCCGGTGAGGATGCAGCAGATCGCGCAGATCTCCGGGCGACTGCTGTGTCAGCAGATTCGGCTGCGCACGATCCCGGCCGGTGTGATCAATGGGGCCGCCGCGGTCGCGGGCCGGTTCAGCCCGATGGTCAGGGATATGGCCGCGATGACGCACCGACGCCGTCCCGTCGACGCCGACTGCGTAGATACGCCGGTTCCCAGCCGCCTCGTTGGTGACAAGCCCCGCTTCTTTAGCACCTTCAGATGCTGAGACACCGCAGGACGCCCCCCACCGGCAGGCCACGTGCGATCTCGACTGCTGCCTTGGGGCGTCTCGAAGCCGCTCCAGGATTGCCCTCCGGGTCGCGTCGCATGGCGTCGAAGACTTTGATGGTGCGCCTTGACGCACCGTGCGTTATCCCTTACCGTGCATGTTGACTAACCATACCAGGGAGGTGGAGGCAATGGGAGCTCCGGTCACGTGGTTCGAGATCAACACCGGCGATCCGCGGGCGGCGCGGGAGTTCTACGCCGCGCTGTTCGGATGGCAGCTGCAGGTCCTGGCTGACGCTGACGACTACGCGCTGGTCGACACCGGCGGAGAGGGCACCATCGGTGGCGGCATCGGCCAGGCACAGGGCCCGAACCAGGTCATCTTCTACATCGAGGTGGACGATCCCCAGGCCTACCTCGACCGGGTCGAGCAGGCCGGCGGTAAGACCCTCGTACCGGTCACCGAGATCCCGGACATGGTGACCTTCGCGCAGTTCTCGGATCCACAAGGAAACGTGGTGGGACTGGTGAAAAGTACCTAGGTCGAAGTGGCCGGGCCCAACGGGTCCCGCGCATGGGCTCTCGCCAGGTTCTGGCAAATCGCGCTTGCGGCCCTTAACAGGCGAGCCAGGTCGACATTCGCGCGCATCCCACCGCCAGGCCACCTCCACCGAACCGATGGTTTGGACCGGCATCCCGGCCATTCATTGACAGCTGCACCCAAAGGGAGACAGCGCGTGGACTACACCGACGACAGCGAACTGCCGGAAATCACAGATGACATCCTGAGCGACGCCCTGCTTGCAACCAAGCCATACACGATCGTCATCCTCAAGACCGGGCCGATGTCCTCCACACCCGGTCCCGACCGTGACTCCGATGTGGCGAACACCGTGTGGGCGCACGGCAAACGCAACTTCGCCCTCCGTGCTGCCGGTCTCCTGCCGATCGTGTGCCCGGTGCAAGACGGCAGCGACGTAACTGGCGTCGGCATCTTCGACGCCAGTCCCGAGGGCGTGGAGCGGATCATGTCTAACGATCCCGGCGTCAAGGTCGGCATCTTCACCTACGACATTCACCCGACCCGGACCTTTGCGGGCAGCATGCTCCCTCAATAACAACGCGCGGTGTCAGCCTGGTACTCGGGATCGACAGAGTTACGGCAGTGCACGTCGAGATGCGATCCGACTCCAGATGCAATGCTGCCCAAGCCCCCGCGTCGGTTGCCGCGCCTGCTTGGACGCCCGTCCTCGGGGCGTTAGCTGGTTGGACCCTGGCCGACGTTCAGGACATCGCACTGTCTTGCCTGAGAAACGCAGATCTTCTGCAGGGGAGCATCTACGAGGGGTACTACGTCCGCCACGACGGTGACCCAATGCCGGTTACTGTCAAGGTGACGTGGTCCGATGGCACCGAGGGTGGGGTGAACGGTTGGACGTCGCGTGGACCCGCACGCACCTCTGCGTCGTCCGTGAGACCGCGCCGCCATTCCGGCCGGCCTGGATGCGAGCCGGGGATGTGCGGCGGCGGGAGGCGGATGCCCAGGCGGTGGTCTTCCCTGCTCGGGCTGACGCGCCGGGCATCGGCCGAATGGCCGACGTCACCCCGCCCGATGGTCAGCCGACGAGCACCGGGACGGCCGCGCAAAGTCGTCGGTCCTACCGGTCGATCCCTTGATCGCACAGTAGAAAGTGCGCCATCAGGGACTCGAACCCCGAACCCGCTGAGAACCGGCGCCCCGTTCTGGCGCCTTCTCGTGGGGCCCCTGATTGCGGCTCTGACCTGGCCAAACGTCTGTTGCCAGTGCTGGCCGTCGCCATCGACTTCGGGCACTTTCGCTGTGATGGAGGTGGCGTAAAGCGTGGGTCCCATGGGTTGGCACGCTCGCAGCCGCGGACTACATTCGGCGACATTGCGACCATGATGGAACGCTTGTTGCATGCGCAGAACTCGCACGATGTTGAGCGGATGGGGTGCTGTTCGCCGAGGACTACCAGAGCTCCCAGCCGGTGCACCCGAGTCGGAGCTTCAGTGGCAGGGCGCAAGTGTTCGCGAACTGGACGGCCATCCTCGAGGGTGTCCCTGACTTCGTCGCGGAGCTCGTTTCATCATCGGTGACCGGGAACACCGAGTGGGAGAGTGGGACTGGCGAGGGCGGAGCGTGGCCGGCGCGCCCTTCGCGATGCGCGGAGTCACCATCGTCTGGAACTCTGGCAGTTGACTCGAACACAGCGCCCGCCCGCAGCCGGATCCGCCGCGCCGGCGGCGCCGGCGCCTTGACGGAGTAGGGAATATTCTCACCAGCAAAGTCCACAGGTCGATGTCCTGTCTCGGGTGATTCTTGACGGTCGTGTATCGGCTGATGCTGGACGCCGGCCCGGTTCGGGCCGTCCTGCTCGGCGACGCTCCGCGGGCGTCATCGCGTCGGGAGGCCAGATTGGCACTGGTTGCGTTGTCGGTCGTCGAGCAACTGCTCGATCCGCTCGCGCTGGCCGTCCGCGATGTATAAGTCGGCCGGCCGAGACAGCTCCCCGCCGGGCGAAGTCGTCAGCGCCGCGAGCGCGGTGCGCGGCGGTGGCATCGGGGTCGCCGGCGTCGATCGGCGGATCTCGGTGTCGGACATGCTGTTCCTCCGGCATCGACAGCCTGGCGGCAGACCCGCATGGTACGGAGACGCGTCAGCCCGTCGTCCAAGGCCGGAGCTTCTCGGGGTTCCGTACTGCCCAGATGTGCTTGATCCGTTCGCCTACGACGTCGAACGCGATCACCGCCACCGTGACGCCATCTTGCTGAGCTACCACACCGGGCTGACCGTTGACCGTACGCTCCAGGATCGTCAGGTTGGGTACCCTGCCGCCGACATCGACGAGCAAATGCGCGACCTGCTCGCCGCCTTCGATCGGGCGGAGCACGGCGCTGACGAGGCCGCCGCCGTCGGCGATCGCCGTGGCGTCGGGGTCGAGGAGGCCGATCAGGGCGTCGATGTCCTTGGCTTCCCATGCCGCCTTGAAGTCCCTGACGATGTCGGCCTGCTGGGCTGTCGGAGTCGCGGGAGCCCGCGACCCGCGAATGCGGCGGCGGGCCGACAAGGCCAGCTGGCGACATGCCGCCTGCGTACGGCCGACGATCTCGGCCACTTCGGCGAAGGAGTAGCGGAAGACATCGTGAAGGATGAACGCGACGCGCTCGGCCGGGGTCATCGATTCGAGCACCACGAGGAAGGCCATGTTGATCGACTCGTCGAGGGTGACTCGGTCGGCCGGGTCGACCGTGGTGCCGCCCCACCACCCGATGGTCCACTCCGTACGATCGGGCAGCGGCTCCGGGATCCATTCGCCCACGTAGCGCTCGCGCCGGGCCCGTGCCGAGCCGAGCAGGTCGAGGCAGATGCGACTGGCGACCTTCGTCAGCCAGGCGCCGGGGGATTCGATGGCTGCCTGCTGTTGTTGGGACATGGCGTACCAGCGGGCGTACGTCTCTTGTACGACATCCTCGGCATCGGCCAGGGAGCCGAGGAGTCGGTACGCGAGATTGATCAGCTGACGCCGCGCGCTCATGATCGCGCTCAGGCTCGGATCGGGCCGGCCGTGTCCTGGCTCGGATTGATCGGATTGAGTGGTCATGGTGTCGACGACTCCCTTGGTCGCATCTGCCCTCAGTCGTTCGACGAGACATCGCACCGAACTGTGAGGTTGGCGCGTCGCCTCACATTCCGAGGGGCTGTCTCGTCGTACTGCTGAGACGAACACCATCGCGAGAACGGAAGAGCTCAGCGACATCATGACTGGGCCCGGTCCTCGAGCAATCCGGGCACGGGATGGTCAAGTTTCCTAACTCTGGAGGTACCAATGAGTACTACGTCCACGGCCGGCCCGGGCAGGCTCGGCACCGCCGCCCAGAGCCGCTCGCTGCTCCAGGGAGCGGCTGCCGGAGCGGCCATCGCGACTCTCGTGAACGCCGCGCTGTGGGCCGGCGGACGTGCGGCGGACGTGTCCTTCATGGTCTCGGGTGCCCCTCGTGACCCAGGTCGGCATCCTCTCGGTCGCCCTCACCACGCTTCTCACGTTCGCCGTCGGCACCGGCCTGCTCGCGCTGGCCGCTCGGCGTTCCCGCCGGTGGGTGCGCGCCCTCCTCGTCGCAGCCGCCCTGGTCGCCGTGGTCTCAGCAGGCGCTCCCCTGTCAGCCGCTCAGGACACCGCGACCGGCGTGCTGCTGGCGGCGATGCACCTGGTGACCGGCACCGCGTTCCTGGTCACCGCGTCGAGGGTGGGGACCCCGATGAGCAGCTTCACCGAGAACGAGCTGGAGTAGCTGCAGGGGGAGCGGCGCCTTGCGCGCAATCGCGACGGTTGGTGCCGACGGCATGCCGCACGTCGCTCCGGTCGGCTTCTCCTTCAACGGCGACCTAGAGGTGATCGAGGTCCGGGGACGCACCCTCGAGCGCACCAAGATGTCCCGCGACGTGACCCGGACCGGTCGGGCGGCGATCGTTGTGGACGACGTACTGCCTGCGCGGGCCGCGGCCTCGTGCGCCGCACCACCACCCTCCCGGCGGCGGAGGCGAAGCTGCTGCGCATCACCCGGTTGCGCGCGGACGCCACGGTGGTGCCGGCGAATGTGTGCTACCCAACCGACTCGAGTCTGCTGGCCAAGGCGGTGCGGCGGGTCGCGGAGACCGGGGCGCAGGATTCAGGGCCGCCGGTGGCGCCACCCGCACCAGGCTGCGGGACCGATCCCGCTCGGCGGGAAGCGGGCACCAGATCGAGCCGAAATTGAGGCTGCGCACCGCGGCCGGCCGGGATGAACCGGCCGCGGTCCGCCGAGTCATCGGTGAGCTGGTCGAGCTGGCTGAGACCGCCGCGGCGGACCACAACGGCTGCTGGCCAACGCTCGGCGGGCGCTGCGCCGGGCCCGGGTCAAGGCCGTCCACCTGCGCGCCTGCGGTGGGCACAACCCCGGCGGCCGGCTGGCGTCGCGGCCAGCTCGCCCGCGCGGTGAACGACCTTGACCGAACTGCTGGACGCCGCCTGGCTCGGCGTGATCCGCTCGGACGGCGGCATGAGCGAGCGCTCGTAGCGAGCCGCCGTCAGCGCGGCATGGTCGGGCGAGCGTAGCCAGGCCGCCCTCAGCGCGGCATGGTCGGGCGAGCGCAGCGAGCCGCCCTCAGCGCGGCAGATGCGGATGGCGGGGATTCGAGCTTTCCGGAGCAGGTTCCGGAGGACTAGTTCATGTTTGGTGGCCGATCAGACGTGCCTCCGCTCGATGACGTGGCTGCGTCCACCGAGACGTGGCTCGGGCGCCCCTTCCTTCCGGTTCCGCCAGTAAAGATTCCTCCCCGATTAGGGCGCTTGGGCACGGACCGGAGCGCTCGGCTAGCACGTCACTTCCAGAAGCTGCCGCCGACCTCGGCGGCGCTGGATACCTTGACCTGGGCGGCCTTGCCGCGGGACAGGTTAGGCACGGCGGTGTTGTAGATAGTGCAGTCCGCCGGTCGCCGGGTGGCGACCACTGCGGCAGCACCGTGAAGCAGCCTGCTCTTGGACAGCTGGAGGTGACGTGGGCGTGGATCCGAGTAGAGAGAAGGCTCTCGTCGTACCGCTCCCTCGAACGCGGTGGATCGTTCCCGGGACGAGCGGGCGATGAGCCCGGCCCTCGTGCCGATCGTCGCTACGATTCGCTCCTACCGACGCCAGTGGCTGCGAGACGATCTGCTCGCTGGAATCATCGTCGCAGCACTCATCGTCCCCAAGAACTTGGGCTATGCGGGTATCGCGGGAGTCCCGCTCCAGAACGGCCTGTACGCCGCTGCCGCGGGCGCGATCCTCTATGCGATCTTCGGCACCTGCCGCCAGATCTCGATGGGGCCGAGCTCGGGCCTGGCCGCTGTCGCGGCTGGTGCCGTCCTGGTGGCCGGGCTCTCCGATCAGCACGACGTGGCGTCCTTCGTCGCCGGGATCACGCTGGCATCGGGGCTGCTGTTCTTGCTCCTTGCCGTGCTCAAGATGGGTTGGATCGCACAGTTCCTGTCCCGCGCGGTGGTCACCGGGTTCCTCTTCGGCGCAGCGATCGACGTGGTCATCGGCGAGCTGCCGAAGCTCACCGGAACCGAGGTCAGCGGCGACAACTCGTTCCAGGAGCTGCGTTCCTGGATCGGGAGCGTGAGTGAGGCCCACCGCACAACCCTGATCGTCGGCGCAATCGCCTTGATCGTCGTCTTTGGACTGAGAAGGATCGCGCCTCGGGTTCCTGGCGCCCTGGTGCTGGTCGTGGGTGGGCTTCTCTTCAGCCGGTTGCTTGATCTCCAGGCGCACGGCGTCGCGGTGGTGGGCCCGGTCCCGCGGGGCCTCCCCTCCCTCGAGCTTCCCGACCTCGAACTGCTGTGGGATCACGTTGTGGCCGTGACCCTGGCCGCGGTGGCCCTCATGTTGATCGGGTTTTCGCAGACTGCGGGTGACGCCAGATCGTTCGCCGCCAAGCACCGCTACCAGATCGACATCAATCAGGAGTCGGTGGCGCAGGCCGTGGCCAACACCGGCGCGGGCCTGCTCCACGGCATGCCGGTCTCCACGAGTTTGTCGGCGAGCTCGCTCAACGACCAATCCGGCGCACGCACGGGCCTGGCCTCGCTTACCTCGGGGGTGATGGTGCTGCTGACGCTGCTCGTCTTGGCTCCGCTCTTTCGGACCTGCCGAAACCGGTGCTTGGCGCGCTGATCATCGAGGCGGTTGTGATGGGCATGATGAACGTGCCAGAGATGCGCCGGCTCTATCGGGTGCAAAGGTTCGACTTCTGGGTCGCGATCACGGCCATCATCAGCACGCTGGCCTTCGGCGTGCTCGCAGGGGTGGTGATCGGGATAGGCCTGTCGCTGTTGTGGCTGGTCTGGGTGGCCACCCACCCGGTGATCCCTGTGCTCGGCCGAGAACCGGGAACCCAGGTCTTCCGCGAGCTGGATGAGCACCCGACAGACGAACAGTTCCCCGGGATCGTCGCGATTCGGCTCGACGGTGGCCTGTTCTTCGCTACCTCCGACACCCTGGATGACCGGATCCGGCAGGTGATCCACTCGACCCCAGGCCTGATCGCGATTGTTCTGGACTGCGAGGGGATCAACTTCGTTGACTCCCAGGGTGCGGCAAAGATGGCCGAGATGGTCGACCTCGCCGAGGAATCCGCGATCACGCTGCGGTTGGCTCGGCTGAAGCCTCCGGTGCGCTCGACCCTCGAGAGGGACGGGGTGCTCGAGCGCATCGGTCCTGACAAGATCCACGGCAACGTGGACCGGGCAGTACAAGCACAGCTCGCTCTTCTGCCGCCAGGGCAGCAAACGTCGGATTGACGAGTCTCGAGGAGTCAACCCTTAACCCCTCGGCCGCATGAGATCGCCCAGATGGTTGCACGACTGGGGCAGGCGAGGAGGTCCAGGTAGCCCAGACACACCCGGCTGAAGCGAGCGCAAAGCCCGCCCGATGGTCCTCACACCCGCAGTCGCAACACGATCACATAGCCGAACTCCATGTGGAACAACATCTGCTGGTTGGTCATCGGGTGCCGTGCGTGCGTCGGCGGAGGTCTGCGGCCGAGGCCGAAGCCCGACCAGGATGTCGTTACCGCTGAGGCCGCAGATGACGTCGGCGCCACGGGTTCCCTTCAGGACGTCGGCATGCGTCGTGCCCCGAATGGTGCATCCGGTCGCGTCCGCCGGCCCGGACGGGTAAACCGCCAACGCGGCCAGAACCGTAAGAGCTGTGACAACCGCTGTCCGGGCCGGGTCACCTTCGGCGGGCCGCACACTTCGACGGCGAGGTGATGCGCGTGTTCCAGTCGATCGGCCGCCTCCTGACCAGGACCCGCTCAGCGGGCTGACGGGATCACCCTCCCGCTCGCCGAGGCCCCGCGACTGAGCTCAGACGCCGACCGGCTCCTCAATCACCGCGTGCTGGATGGCTTGGATGAGGGCGCTGGTGGCTGGCGGATCGGGCGGGTCGCCGAAGGTCACCGCGTGTATCTGCCGGCGGACGTCCGAAAGCTCAGCCGTATGTATCCCTGGAGCACGGTGCCCACGTAGAGCCAGGCCTGGAAGGGTGGCCACGCCCATTCCGGCGGCGACGAGCGCCTGCATGACGACCATGTCGTCGCTGACATAAGCGATGCGGGGCGTGAATCCGGACCGTTGGCAGATGTTGATCAGCTCGTACTGGCAGCGTTCGCAGCCGCCAATCCATGCGGAATCTCGATAGTCAGTGATGGCCCGCCCAGGCTCGCGGCTGACGAGGTAGATCGGGTCATCCGCGACGTGGACGAGCCGGAACCCCGCGTCTTCGACCAGGGTGTCGGCGTAGCGGAAGATCAGCGCGACATCGACCGCGCCGGCACGCAGCATCCGCATCGCCTCGCCTGGGTGCGCGTCGACCAGGCTCACCTCGATACCCGGGTATGCCTGGGTCAGCGACTCGGTAGCTCTGGGCACGATCGTGCTCAGAACCGACTGGAAGCCGGCCAGCCTCACCCGCCCGGCACGCAACCCGACCTGCGCGGCGAGTTCGGCCGCCGCCGCATCTACCCGCCCCACGATCTCAGTCGCCCGACCGGCCAACAACTGCCCTTCAGGGGTGAGCCGGATTCCTCGCCCGACCCGTTGGACGAGCTTGGCGCCGGTTGCCGCCTCGAGCCGTGCCAGGTGGTGGCTGATCGACGGCTGCGTGTAGTGCAGCTCCTTGGCCGCTGCAGTCACGGATCCGTGGCGCGCGACCGCGCTTAGGACTTGGAGATGCGTGATGCTCATCATGGATAAACGATATCTATGTATCCAGCAGAGGATTGGCATTAGACGTCATGAATTTCCGGGGTCAGGCTGGTTCCGCAACCACCCGCCAGGTCCGCGAAGGGACACTGCAATGACGACGTTCACGATCGCAGCGATCTTGCTGATCATGATTCCTGGCCCGGATCAGGCGCTGATCACTCGAAATGCCCTGATCGGCGGTCGCCGAGGCGGGTTGCTGACGATGCTCGGTGGGGTGCTCGGCCTGACCGTGCATGCGAGTGCCGCCGCGCTTGGCCTGTCGGCGCTGCTGCTAGCCTCCGCGACCGCCTTCACCGTGCTCAAGTTTGTCGGCGCGGTGTATCTGCTGTGGCTTGGCCTGCAGATGCTGCGCGCGGCGATCGGGTCTCGCCGGGATTCGGTCGCGGAGACGTCGATGGCGGCGCCACGGCGACGGTCGGTGTTCCTACGGCAGGGCTTCTTGTCGAACGCGCTCAATCCGAAGGTGGCGCTGTTCTTCGTGACCTTCCTCCCGCAGTTCATGTCCGCCGACAGCGGATCACCGAGGGCGCAGGCGCTGCTGCTGTCCGGAATATTCGCCGCGCTCTACCTGACCTGGTTCGGTTGCTATGTCGCGGCCGTAGATCGGCTCGGCCGGTGGCTGCGCCGTCCGACGGTGAAGGCACGGATCGAGCAGGTAACCGGGCTACTGCTGGTGACGGCGGCGGCCCGACTGGCCACGATGAGCCAGTGACTTCGAAATTCTCAATCGTCGGCCGGCCGTCGGTCTAGCGATGGGCGTGGTCCGCGACGGGTCCCGAGAGTTCTTCTCCGGGCACGGCCTCGCCGACATCGCCTCCCAGACGCTGGTCACCGAGGACACCGTCTTCAAGGTCGGCTCGCTCACCAAGACGTTCACCGCGATCGCGGTGATGCAACCGGAGGAGCAGAGGCTCATCGACCTCGATGGGCCGGCCAACGACTACCTGCGCGCCTACCGGCTAATCCCCGCGGATCCCCGCTGCGGCCCGCCACGGTGCGGTATCTGCTCACCCATACCGCGGGGATTCGTGAGGTACTGCACCCCTGGGGGGTGATCCGGCCGCTGTTCGGCGAGACGGTGAAGGCCGGACGGCGTGCCGTCGCTCGCCGAGTACTACCGGCCGGGGCTGCGCATCGGGGCCGAGCCGGGCACGCGGTTCAGGTACACCGACCACGGCTTCGTCACGCTCGGCCAACTCGTCGAAGACGTGACCGGGCAGCCCTTCGACCGCTACCTGCGCGAGCGCGTCTTCGCACCCCTCGGCCTGATCGACACTGACCTTGTCCGCCTCGAAACGGCCTGGTCGCGGGCCACCGGGTACGAGCTTGGCGCCGGCGGCCCAGGCCGGTCGCCGACTAGAAGGTGGTGACCTCGGGCGGCGTCGCCGCCCACACTCGACCCCTCGGGACATGGCCCGCTACCTCGCGGCGCTGCTGGTGGCGGGGCCAACGAGCACGGCTCGGTGCTCAAGCCCGAGACGCTGGCCGCCATGTTCGCGCCCCAGTACCAGCCCGATCCCCGCATACTGGGCCTGGGCCTGGCGTTCTTCCCCGGCAACACCGGCGGCCACACCGTGCTCGAGCACGAGGGCGTGGTGCCCGCCTTCACCTTCGGGGAAGCCGTCGGCGGCGCCGGCCGGCGCGGATAGCCTGGCGTCGTGGCTGACTACTCTCGAGCGGAGGCGGCCAAACGTTCCGGGGTCGATGTTACATCGACCGTCTGATCGAGCTGGGAATCATCTCGCCGGACATCGGCGACCGGCTGACGAAGGGCGACGTGCCCCGTGCCCAGATGGCGCAGACGCTGGAGAACGCGGGCATTGCGCTCGAGAGCCTTGCCGCCAGCATCAAAAGCGGCCATGGTGACCTCGGGTTCATGGACGCACCGACCTACGAGCGATTCGCGGCGCTCAGCGACGAGACGTTCGAGAGGTTGAGCCGACGGAGGAGTCTCCCATTGAGCCTGGTGATGCTGATCCGCGAGGCGACCTGTGGAGCCACGCCAGCCCCGGATGATCGGATGCGAGAGGACGAGCTGGCGGTCGTCCCCTTCGTCGAGATCGAGCTTGCGATGGGCTTTCGGCCCGTGTCGATCGAGCGAACCCTACGCGTCCTGGGCGACAGTCTGCGCCGCGTCGCCGCAACGGAGTCGGATGCGTGGCGGTCCGACCTGATGGAGCCCATGCTCGCCAGGGGCGCCACGGCCATCGAGCTGGACGCCACCTCCTCTTCCACGGAGACCGTGACGCTGGACCAGGCCACAGATGAGGCGGTGCTGGCCATCTGGCACGCGCAGCAGGCGCAATCATGGACGGCGAATATCATCGGCGGCTTCGAGAAGGCCCTGACCGATGCCGGACTGCTGAAGACGCTCCCTCGACCGCCAGCCATCTGCTTTCTAGACATCACCGGTTACACCCGCCTCACGTACGAACGTGGCGACGAGGCCGCCGCCGACCTGGCTGAGCGGCTCGGCAGACTCGTCACTCGAAGCACGCTCGAGAGCGGCGGTCGGCCGGTGAAGTGGCTGGGTGACGGCGTGATGGTGTACTTCCGCGACCCGGGACCCGGCGTGGTAGCGGCCCTCGAGATGGTAGACGGCGTACCGTTCGCCGGCTTGCCGCCCGCTCACGTTGGCCTGCACGCTGGACCGGTCCTCTTCCAGCAGGGCGACTACTACGGACGGACGGTGAACCTTGCCTCGCGGATCGCCGAGTACGCCCGGCCGGGTGAGGTCCTCGTCAGCCAGGAGACCGTCGATGCCTCCGCGGGTGTCGACGTGACCTTCACCGAGATCGGGCCGGTGGAGCTGAAGGGCATCTCCGGTGTGGTACGCCTGCACGCCGCGCATCGCGCGGAATCGCGTTGACAAGATCGCGCCGAGCGGCCCCGGCCCAACAAACCCCGCTCGGTGCCGGCGTCGTTGCCCTCCTGGTCGAGCACAGCAGCCTCGTTGCCCGGCAGCGGCTTGCCGGCGCTGCCCGGCCTGGTGTCCTGGATCCCCGGCAGCGTGGTGATCATGATCGTGCCGGTCTCGGTCTGCCACCACGTGTCGCCGATCGGGTAGCGCTCGCCGCCGATCACCTTGTGGTGCCAGAGCCAGGCCCGCCGCGGTGAGAACGCGGGTAGCGAGCGGACACCGGGCCCACGTCCACCGACACCGACGGGGACGCCGGCGAGCTGCGCGTCGCCGGCCCGACGTGCGCCGCGAGCCCCATGCGGTGCGGCGCACCATCGGCCTGGCCGGGCAGTCTGCCGCAATAGAGCCAGCGCTGACCGGACGGGAGAACCTGCAGCTGGTGGCTCGACTGTTCGGGGAAGGACGCCCGCTCGGCCCGCGCCAACAGTGCGCAAGTGCTTGAGCAGCTCGGATTGTCTGACGCGTCCGGCTGGCGCGGACGTACCCGGCGGCATGCGGCGGAGGCTGGACCTGGGGGACGAGCCTGGTTGTGACCTCGAGCAGGGATTCGTCGACCGGCTCCGCTCGCTGCCCATTCCACGAACCGCGGTGCTGGCCGGACGGGCGGTGGCCGACACCGGCGTGCAGGTGTGGGGCCTGGTCATCACCACGCCATCGGTTTCGCCGTCGGCTTCCGCATCCACGGTTTCGTCCAGGACGCACTGTTGGCGTTCGCGCTGTTGGTAGCGTTCGGGTTCGCGTTCGAGTGGCTGTTCATCACCCTCGGGCTAGTGGCCGGGAACGCCCAGGCTGCACAGGGCCTGGCGCTGCTGGTCTTCCCGCTGACCTTCGTGTCCAGCGCCTACGTCCCGGTCGAGACGATGCCGGGATGGCTCCAAGCCCTGGCCGAGCACCCGCCAATAACGGTGATGGTGGACGCGGTCCGCGCGCTCAGCCATCTTCGCTCCGCTGGCTGTAGCGCGGTACCGGCGAGGGTGACTGTCGGGGCCACGACACCGCCCGGCGTGTCGCTCCAGGTTCGCGCGACCGTCAGTGCACCCTCCTACCATCGCACGCGTGACGGAGAGCGACACCGCATTCGGCAGGCCCTCGCTGGTCGCGCGCGTCCTGGATGCCGACGAAAGAACCCAGCTCCAAGTGCTGAAAGCGGCCACCGAGGCGACCGCGCCACTGTACGGCGCGGTCCTCGCGGTGCTCGTCGTCGCCAAGGAGCGGTACCAGATCCAGGTGCGCACCGAAGACATCGAGACCGAGCTTGCAGCACACGGCCTGGACACGACGACACTGACGGCTGCGCTCGAGCAGCTGAAGGAGTGGGGTGCGGTCACCTGGACTCAGGACACGAGCCGGGTGGCCCGCCTCGCGGATTTCAACCGCCGCCGCGAGCTGTGGCAGCTCACCGCCGCCGGGCACGCCGCGCACGACAGCATCATGCGGGTACTCGGCGCAGCCGAGCAGGCGGGTTCGTTGCAGCGGGCGCTGTTCCGGGACATCCGGGAGAACCTCGACGCGCTAGCGACTGCCGTCGACGCTGGTGATCACACCGCGACCTACCTGCGGCTGCGCGATCTCGACGGCGCCCTGCGGGACCTGGCCGCAAACGCTCGAGACTTCCACGCCACGATGGCCGAGCTCCGGCGCGAGCACGAGCTCGCCCCGGAGCGGTTCCTGGCCTACAAGCACCTGCTGATCGAGTACCTCCAGGAGTTCCTCGATGACCTGTTCCGCTACCGCACGCAGATCGCCGGCCAGGTCGCCGCGATCGAGAACCGCGGCGTCGAGCGGATGATCGAGCTGGCCGCCGCGGGCGATGACTCCGCCGGGCTCTTCGGTGCGCGTGACCTCGCTGCGCAGTGGCGGGACCGGTGGGCCGGGCTGGCCGCCTGGTTCCGCATCGACGCCGGGCAGCGTGCAGCAGGCGCCGAGGAGCTGGCGGCAGCCACGACGACCGCGATCCGCGACCTGATGGCGTTCCTGCGCAAGCTCACCGAGAGCGCCACCCGCCCGATCACTCGCGCGTCGGAGCTGATCCATCTCGCCCGCTGGTTCTCCCGCTGTGAACCGGCCGAGGCGCACCGGCTCTTCGACGCTGCCTTCGGGCTCGCGCCCCCTCACCACCTTGGCCAGGATGAGGACGACCCCGACCGCACCCCGGCTGCGACGAGCTGGTGGGCTGCGCAGCCGGTAGACGTGCCGGTGATGCTGCGGGAGTACGGCCGCCGGGCGGGTGCTCCGCCACCGGCCGCAGCGGCGGACTATGCCGAGACGAAGGCTCGCCTCGCGGCGGAGCATCGCAAACGGCGCGCTGCCCGCGTCGACGCCGCCGCCCGGCTCACCGCGCGTCCGATCGAGGGCCGGGTCCTGACACCGGACGAACTGTCGCTGCTGCTCGAGCTGCTCGACCGGGCTTTGCACCAGCGACCGCTCAAAGGCGAGTTCAAGGTCGAGGTCGAAGCTGAGAGCGTCCGGCTCATCCTCGCCACCGCAGACACCCGCGTCGTGATCGCGACCACCGCCGGAACCCTGACCCTGCCCGGCGTAGAGCTGGAGGTACACCGGCCGTGACGCTCGCCCGAATCGCTGCCCACCTCGATCCTGCGCGGGAGCTCGACGACTTCCAGGGCGCCGCCCGCGCCCTGGTCACCCACGGGCTGATCACCGAGCGATACCCGCAGCCAGGCGTGCTGGCGCTGGTGCGCCGGTTCGAGGAACCGTTGCGCAACGAGTTCAACCGGCTGTGCCACTGGCGGCTGGACGTGGCGCCGACCTGCGCCCGCCTTCTGCGGCGGCCGGCGGCGGTGTCGGTCCACCGGCCCGCTCGCACGGCGACCCAGTCGCGACGTCACTTCGGCCCGCAGACGTATGCGTTGTTGTGCCTCGTGCTCGCAGCTTCGGAAGGCCTCGGAGAGCAGACGACCATTTCACAGCTCGCCGGCGAGGTGGTACGGCTGCGCGCCGGTGACGACGCGTTGCCGTTCGATCCGACGGTGTACGCACACCGGCGAGCGTTCGTCGACGCGGTCGCGTGGCTGGAGCAGCGCGGCGTCCTCCAGCTGCTCGATGGCGACACCGAGACGTTCCTCGGCGGCAGCGGAGATGCGCTGTACGACGTCGACCGCGACGCGGCCGGCCGGCTGCTGGTCTCCCCGCCCAGCGTGCTCGCCGGGCTGACGGCGCCGGACGACTTTCTCGTCGAGCATTACCCGCCGACCGCCGAAGGCGCGCAGGCCCGGGCACGGCACGCCGTGCACCGCCGGCTGCTCAGCGAACCCGCCCTCTACTACGACGAGCTGCCCGATGACCAGCGCGACTACGCTCGCCAGCGCCGCACCCGCATCCGCGAGGAGCTCGAACGGCTCACCGGATGCACACTGGAGTGCCGGGCCGAGGGCCAGACCCTGGTGGGTCTGCCCGCGGCCGATCCATTCCCGGCCAGCGGCGCGGTTGCCCAGGCCACGCTGCTGCTCGGTGGGGAGCTCACCCTCGCCGCCGGCGCAGCCGATCCGGGCACCGTCGCCGCCGAGAGCAACCCGGCGCACCCGGGCGCGACCGGGACCGACAGGGCGCAGCCCGCCGGACGCCGCGTGTCCCCGGCCGCCGCCGACGCGGCGTGGTCCCGGGTGCTGGCGGCCTACCGCGGCCGGTTCACCGCCGAGTACCGGGCCGAGCCGGAGCGGTTGCGCGCCGAGGCGATGTCCCTGCTCGAACGGCTCGACCTGGTCGCGCCCATACCCGGCGGCGGCCTGCTCATCCGACCAGCCCTGGCCCGGTACCGGGCCGAGGTCCGGCTCCCGGAGACGCTCGATGCCTGATCAGAACGCACGGTGGAAGCCGGCCCGGGCCGGGATCCGCAACATCTGGGAGTACGACGACCAGGTCTTCGAGTTCGCCGACGGCCGCCTCGTGCTCCGCGGCCCCAACGGCTCCGGCAAGTCCAACGCCCTCGCCCTGTTTGTCCCGTTCCTGCTCGACGGCGTGATGTCTGCTAGCCGGATGGACAGCCTCGGCGGCGGCCGCTCGATGAAGTCGCTGCTGCTCTGCCTCAATGATGACGAGCGGGCCAAGCGGTTCCGCCACGAGCACCGAACCGGCTACGCCTGGCTGGAGTTCGAACGCGGCGGCGAGCACATCACGATCGGTTGCGGCGCCCGCGTCTCCACCCAGCGCGACGCGGAGGCGTGGTTCTTCGTCACTCCGCGGCGTCCAGGGATTGATCTCGACCTCGCCCCGGACGGGATTCCGCTGTCGCGCGGCGCCCTGGTCGAAACCCTCGGCGGAGCGATCCACGACTCGGCCGAGGCCTACCGGGCGGCGGTCGACAAGGCGCTGTTCGGCCTCGGCGCCCACCGCTACCGCAACCTCGTCGAGCTGTTGCTAGTGCTGAGGCGGCCGCACCTGGCCGGCAAGCTCAATCTCGAGCACCTGTCCAAAGTGCTCAGCGACGGTCTGGCTTCGCTTGACGACCGGATCATCGCTGACGTCGCCGCGAGCTTCGAGGACCTCGAGGCAGTCCAACGCGATCTGCGCCGGTTGCAGGATGCCCACCGTACGGTGCAGGTGTTCCTGCCCGTCTACCGCCGGTACCTCCGGGCGGCCGGGCGGGCGCGCGCGCTGGTTGCGGCTGATGCCGAGCGTGCCCTGCGGGCGGCTCGCCGCCGGGTTACCGACGCCGAGAAGGGCGTTTCAACGGCCGACGCGGAGCTGGAGCAGGTCCGGCTAGCCCGCGTGTCGGCCAACGAGCGACGCGAGGTCGCCGAGCAGCGGCACCGGGCGATCCTCGAATCCCCCGCCTACCTGGACGCGAAGAGCCTGGTCGAGGTCGAGGGCCGGGCCGCCGATGCCGAAGCTGCCGCGGCCAGGGCCGGTGAGCGGTTGACCTCGGCGGAGAAGGAAGCCGAACACGCGGCATGGGAGACGGCGCACACCGAGGCTGAACTCCGCGCGGCGGCCACCGGGGTCGACCTAGCGTTCGCCGCTGCCGGCGAAACCGCCGACCAGGCGGGGGTGGCGTGGCCGATCGCTCGCGACGGCGTCGAGGCGGGCGACCTGCAGAAGACGCTCCGGGCGCTCGGGGTCGAGCGCCGCCAGGACATCGCCGAGGTCCGGGCTGCGCTCACCGAGGCCACCACTGCGTCGGTCCGAGCCAGCGAGGCCACGTCGGCCGCGGCGCGTTCGGGCAAGGTGGCCGACGACGCCGAGGGCGACCGGCAGCAAGCCGCGGCGGCCGTCGACGCTGCCCGCGGCGCGCTCGCCGCCGACGTCCAGCGCTGGATCGAACACAATGATTTCGCGGGGCTCGGTGCCGTCCTCGATGCGGTCGAGCCACTCGGCGAGCCCGACGCACCTACGCTGACAGATGTCCTGGCCGGCGTACTCCGGCCGCTGCGGGATCGATTGACTGCCCGTGACGCGCGTGCCGCCGACCGCATGCTGGCCTTGGCCGCGGAGCGCTCCAGCGTGATCGAGCATCGGGAGCGGATCGCCGACGACCCGGTGCCGGCGCCGGACCGGCTGCCGACTCGGCCCGCGAACCGGGCGGGCCGCGCCGGCGCCCCGCTCTACGCCTGCGTCGACTTCGCCGAGCACGTGCCGGCCGACGATCGCGCCGGGCTGGAAGCGGCCATCGAAGCTGCCGGGCTGCTCGACGCCTGGATCGGTGAAACCTCCGAAGAACTCGACGCGTGGCTTGGCCCTGGCTCTCCCGTGGAGTCACCCCGGCTGGCCGACGTGCTGGTGGCGACCCCACCCGACGCCAGCCCGCTCGATGCTGGCGTCGTGCACGACGTTCTGGCCTCGATCGCCCTCGCCGACGTCGGCGTGGCCATGCTTCCCGACGGCCGGTTCCACCTGGGCCCGCTCTATGGCCGGTTTGCCAAGCCCGCAGCCGAGTTCATCGGGGCGACGGCCCGCGAGCACCGGCGGCAGCGGCTGCTGGCCGAGCTCGACCAGCGGATCGCCGAGCTCACGGCCGAGCTCGATGCGGTGGGCAGGAAACGGCAGGCGCTGGCCGCCGAGCAGTCCCGGCTCGACGAGATCGCGGAGTCGCTGCCGGCTGCGGAGTCGCTGCTGGCCGCGCGCGACGCCCTCCTCCGCGCCGTGGCGACTGCCCAGGCAACCAGACGCGCCGCCGACCGCGATGCGCTGGTTGCGCGAGAGGCACGGAGTGCTGCCGACCAGGCGCACGCGGCACTGCGCGCCCGCTCCGTCGAACGCCGGTTGCCGGCGACCGGGGAGGGCCTCTCCGAGAGCGAGCGAGTTGTCCACGCGTACGAGCATCGCGCCAACGACCTCGTCACCGCGGTTGCGCGGCTGGTTGGCTGCCGGGCGGCAGACCAGCAGGCGTCGGCTCGGCTCGCACGAGCGCGCAGCGTCGTCACGAGGTATAGCCAGGAGCACGACGAGCTGCGCCGCCGCTCGGCGGGCCTCGCCGCTCGGGTGGCACAGCTGCGATCACAGCTCGGGGCCGATGCGGAGGCGCCGCTGCGCGCGCTTGAAGCCGTCGAGTCCGAGCTACACGCGTTGCGGGACGAGTCTGGGCGTCTCGACCTCGAAGCCCAGGCGGCGGCCCGGCAACAAGGCGATGCACTTCGAGAGCAGAAGCTCGCCATCGGGGCTCTCGACGAGCGCATTGCCACCGCTGCCGAGGCGGCAAGTCGGCTGGACGTGCTCCGGCGCGCCGACGTGTGGCCGGTCGTGGCTCAGGGTCACGACATACCCACTGCGGGTGCCGATCTGGCTGCCGCGGTGGTGACCGCCACCCCCGACGTCAGCCCCGAGCCGGACGACAACGCGCTCCAGCGGGCCTACCGGCAGCTGCTCGACGAGCTCGGCCGCGATTACGACCCCGGGCTCTCCTACGTAGACCATGTCGGCATCGTCGAGGTCACGTCCGACACCGGCACCTTCTCGGTGTTCAAGCTTGCCGACGAGCTGGGCGGCCAGGTCGCGAGCCAGCAGAAGCTGCTCTCCGAGCGGGACCGCGAGATCTTCGAGCGGCACCTGCTCACCCGGGTGTCCGAAGGGCTCCGCCGGCTGCTCAACGATGCCAACGAGCTGGTCGAGCGCATCAACCGGTCGCTGGCTCAGCGCCCCACGGCAAGCGGCAAGACCGTGCGACTGCGCTGGGAGGCCGACAGCACCGACCCGGCGGTGCGCACCGCCCTCGGCCTGCTTCGCAAGACCCCGGAGCTGCTCGGCCCCGACGAGCGCGAGCAGCTCCGGCGGTTCTTCTCCACCGCGATCGCGCAGCGGCGGGCCGAGGATGCGGCGGCCGGCTACGCCGAGATCCTCCGCTACGTGCTCGACTACCGGGCCTGGCACACCTTCGTGCCGCATGTCCGTTCCGCGGGCGGCGGCATTCAGCGGCTCACCCGCACGCTGTTCCGGACGCTGTCCGGGGGCGAGCAAGCGGTCGTGCTGCACCTTCCGCTGTTCGCCGCCGCCTCGGCCCACTACGACACGGCCGGACCGTTTGCACCGCGCATGATCGCCCTCGACGAGGCCTTCGCGGGTATCGACGAGGGCATGCGTGCCGAGTTAATGGGCCTGCTAGTTCGCTTCGACCTTGACGTCTTGCTGACCGGCCACGAGTTGTGGGGCGCCTACGAACAGGTGCCGACCCTGATGGTCTACGACTTACTTCGCCACCCGCCGCTGGAAGGCGTCTCGGCGTTCGCCGTTCGGTGGGATGGCGCCACGATGGCCGAGGTGTGACGGATGGAGGTCCTCGACCGACCCTTGTACCAGCCGCTGTGGGCGGCCGCGCGCCGCCGGGTCGAGTCGAACGGGTTGTCCCTGGATGGGACACCGCTTGTTCTGAAGGGCCTGACCAGCCAGCAGTCCGACGCCATCGCCGGGCTACTCGCGGTTCGCCGGCCGGCGAACGGTGCGCCACTGCGGGTGTCGCTGTCCAGGCTCGACCAAGCGCTTCGGTCCTCGTCGGTCGGGATGGGGCTCATGGATGTGCTGGCAGAACTGGGCGGGCCGCTGGTCGACCGACGAGCGGCCAAGGAATCGAGCGCGGCCGAACGGGCATCACGGTGGGCCGGACTCGTCGCTCATCCCGCCGTCGAGCGCGACGGTAGGCTCGCTGGCTGGCTGGATCACGTCCGGACCACCGGCTTGGATCGTCGTCTCGCCAGCGCCGACGCTGCTACAGCCGTGGACGCCGCGCTCGACGTACTCGCGAGGCTCGATCGCAATGCTGGACACCGACTCCCGGTGCTCGCCGCCGACGTCATCCACGACTCCCATGCGCTCGACCGAGGCCGCGCCACGGGGACACTCGTCGTGCACGCCCTCTCGTGGTTGCGCGGCGAACCATTCCCGCAAGGCGCAGCCGACTGGCGCCGAGTCTGGGCCGACGCGGGTGTGGCATGCGACGACCTGTCCTGCGACGTGCTCGTGCTCAACCTGCCGGGATTCACCCGAGAGCCGTTGCGGCTCACCCTCCGCCAGGTGATGGCATGGCGGCCGCCGAGCATGGCGAGCGGAGTCATTTCCGTTTGCGAGAATCCGGCGGTGGTCGCCGCAGTTGCCGACCACCTGGCCGAGGACGCTCCCCCGCTGGTATGCGTCGACGGGATGCCGTCGACCGCGGCCCTAATGGTGCTCGACCGGCTCCGCAACAACGGGCATTGCCTGCGTTACCACGGCGACTTCGACTGGCGTGGAATGACAATTGCGACGGTCATTGCCCGCAAACTGCCAGGGACCTTGCCTTGGCGGTATGGGGCCTACGACTACCAGCGCGCCATCGCTGCTGGGCTGGGAACCGTCGAGCTTGCCGGCCGCCCCTCACCGTCGCCGTGGGATGACTGGCTGGCGCCCGCCATGGAGTCCGCCGGGTTGGCGATCTACGAGGAGCAGGTGATCGGCGAGCTACTCGGGAACCTGGCAAATGGTCCTCGCCCGCTGTCCGCTGATCACCGTGACCTGTCAGGATCGGCCGCGCCCTGACCTGCCCATTCAGCTGCTTCACCCTGACAGGTCGCGAACCTGTCGACATGTCAGGGCCGGCGGCGCACCGACCTGCGCATTCCGGCCGCGGCACCCCGACAGCTCTGGGGAGCCGCCTGGTCAGATGTTGAGGCGGAACGGCGGCTGCAGGTCGGTGAACATGGGGACGTGGCGGGTGGTTGAGGGTGGCCAGCGTGAACCCATGCACGTCTGCGGTTGCGGCGATGACGTAGTCGGCAAGCCCGATGCCGGTATGGCTGCGCCGATATCGACGCATGAGTTCCCCTGCCCGCCGGGCGACGAGTTCGGTGACGGGCTCTACCCGCAATGAGGCGATCAGGCGCCAGACCTGGTGTCGCTCCTCAGAGCGCATCCCGCCTGTGAGTTCGGTAACGCTCAGTGCACTCGCCGTCAGGGGTCCGACCTGGCGGGCGTGCCTGAGCCACGCACGCGCGGCAGCAACACCGCGAAGGTGGACAATCAGGATGTCTGTGTCGACCAGAAACACCAAGCGATCTGCCACATCTGGGCGAGGCTGGCCAGCGGGATCGCGCCGTTGCCGGTCCGCCGCGCGTTCGCGGAACTGGAAGACTGACGTGGATGGCGCGGGCGGCGGTGGTCACGGGAGCGGCGAGCGGGATCGGCCGCGCGATCGCCGGGCGGCTCGAGCGCGACGGTGTCGACGTTCTGGCCGTCGACCTCGAGCCGGACCCCGACGGCCCCGGCATCCCGTTCGCCGCAGACCTGATTACCCGTGAGGGCAACCGTGCCGCGATCCAAGCCGCGCTGGAGCGCTTCGGCCGGCTCGACGCCGTGATCCCGAACGCCGGCTTCCAGCACGTCGCGCCGGTCGACGAGTTCCCGGAGAACCGTTGGGACGCGATGGTCGCGCTGCTGCTCACGAGCCCGTTCCTGCTTGCTCGCGCCGCCTGGCCGGCGTTGCGCGAGTCCGGGGACGGGCGGTTCGTGGCGATCGCGTCCGTCCACGGACTTGTCGCCTCGCCGTTCAAGAGCGCCTACGTGTCCGCCAAGCACGGGCTGATCGGCCTGGTCAAGACGCTCGCGCTGGAGGGCGCCGAGCACGGCATCCTGGCCACCGCGGTCTGCCCGGCCTACGTCCGCACGCCGCTGGTCGAGAGCCAGGTGGCCGCCCAGGCGCGGGCGCACGGGATGCCTGAGGAGCGCGTGCTGGAGGAGGTCATCCTCGCCCCGCAGGCGGTCAAGCGGCTGCTCGAGCCGGCCGAGGTGGCCGACACCGTCGCCTTCCTGCTCGGGCCCGGCGGCCGCGCCTTCACCGGCGCGGCCGTCACGATGGACCTGGGGTGGAGCGCTCGCTGAGCCACCGAGCCACGAAGCGGTCGATCTCCAGCACGTCGGTGAAGTACAGGTGCGCGGCGCCCGGCCACAGCGAGAGCTCGGCGCCCGGGATCGCGGCGGCCAGCCGCTCGCCGTTCGCCGGCGGGATCAGGATGTCCTCGGTGCCGTGAACCACGAGCGTCGGCGCGCGGATGTCCTCCACGCGTGCGTCGTGGCCGTTCGCCGCCGCCAGCTGCGCCGAGTAGTACTCGGCCTCGACCGGATGGCGCAGCCGCTGCGCGATGTCCTCCGCGATACGGTCGCCGCCCTCGACGCGCGTGCGCGGCGCGTAGTTGATCGGCACCGACGCCCACACCGCATGCTCGGCCGTCATCTGCGCCCGCAGCCGCACGAACGCGACGACCTCCGGCGCCGCCGGCACCGAGCCTGCGCCGCCGCGAGTCGTCGCCCCCAGCACCAGCGCGCGCACCCGACCCGGGTGTCGCAACGCCACCTCCTGGGCGATCATGCCGCCGAGCGAGATGCCGTAGACGTGCGCGCGATCGACGCCCGCGGCGTCGAGGACCGCCACCGCGTCGTCGGCCATCTCGCTCGTCGTGTACGGCCCGGGAACGCGCTCCGACCGCCCGACGCCGCGATTGTCGAAGCTGAGCACCCGCAGCCCGGCATCCGCCAGCACCGGAACCGTCCGCCACCAGCCGGTGGCGTTCATCCCGAGGCCCATGATCAGCAGCACCGGCGGCCCGGAGCCGCCGGTGTCCTCCCAGTGCAGCCTCACCCCCGATCCACCGTGTGCCGCGATTCGCGCGGGGTCATCGGCAGATAGATTCCGACCAGGTCGCCGGGCCCGATCCTGCGCTCTTCAGCCCGTTGGCGCCGCGCTGGACGTCGCTGCGCAGGTCCGCAAACGTGACGTCGCGCTCCTCGCCCTCCTCGCCGCGCAAGCAACGTAACGCGGTCGCCTCTGCCGGCCTCGACGTGGCGGTCGACGCAGTTGTGGGCGACGTTGCGCTTGCCGCCCACGAACCACTTGGCGAAGGGCGGGTTCGACCAGTCGAGCACCCGGTCCCAGTTCTCGGTCCAGTCGAGCGCCCCCGCCTGCTCTCCCCAGAACCCCTCGGGGTCGCGCGACGCACGCTCGTGGATCGCAGGGTCGGAGATGACTGCGTGGGACGCGAACTCGCTCGACGGCGAGAAGGTTTCCTGATCGAGCAGCTCCTCGAGCTGGGCCTCAAGCGTCACTTCAGCCATCCCTCTTCTCGGCTCCGTTCAGCGTGATGGGACGGTTGCCGCGCGGCCGCCGCCCCCATGTGCCGACCCGATGGCGGGCGAAGGCGGCTGTGCAGCGGTTCCGGGAACGGCTGGCCTGCCCAGGTCAGCACGCCCTGCCCTGACCATCACGCTTCGATCCCCAGCAGGCCGTTCGCCCGTCGGGCGCCCCAGCCCTGGCACGCATCCGACGCCAGGCACGAACCGAGCCGTGGGCGTTGCGAGCAACCTATCAGTGCATTGGCCTCACCGGCGCCGTCCGGCCCCCGCGCTCGCAGCAGAGTGACGATGGCCGCACGCGGCAGAAGCGGATGCTGTGGTCTGGCGAGCTGTGTCGCAATTTGCCCGGTCCGTCGCACCGACCGCGGGTGCGACGGGCTGCCACGTCGTCTCGTTGGGTGGTTGTTCGCGCTCGTCGTCCTTGGGCATCAGGCAAGTTCGGCTTGCAGGATCGGGGCCACGGGGCGGTGGGCGCCGAGGCGGGCTGGAATGGTGGTGAGCACCGTCACCATGAGAACGGTGCCCGCCACCACGGCGAGCAGCCACCACAGCGGTGGGATCGGCGCCTCGTCCGGAACCACGGCCATGTACAGCCCGATCCCTCCCGGGATGCCCAGCACGGCTCCGGTGAACGCGGGAAGCACCTGCGCCGCTGAAAGTCCTGCGCTAACCTCCCGAGGAGTCGCGCCCAGTGCGCGCGCCAGCGCCAATGAATGCCTGGCGTCGAGCGCGGTCGCCCACGTGATGAAGATCGCGTTCACGGCCGCCAATACGACCAGCATGACCGTGATCACCAGCAGCACCCGGTTAGCCGCGTGAAGCTCGTCGGTCCCAACGGACGCTGCGAGCTGGCCGTGGGCGGCCAGCGCCGCGACGATCCCGCTGACGGTGATCGCGATACTGACAACGCCCAACACGGCACGGCGCGGCCGCCGGCCGGCCACCCGTAACCCAAGGAGCAGGGGGACGGGCAATCGCGCCGAGATCGCGATCAGCCACGCCCCGCGACGAGGTGGGCGGGCCGAGTCGGCCAGTGCACGGACCGTGCTAGTGCGCGCGGCCCGGATGGCTGGAACGGTGGTCGCGATGACCGCGACCACCAGTGCCACCGCCGTCACCAGGCCGACCCTGGACATGGTCAGCGACGGCGCCCCTGCGCTGCCGACGAGACTGGCACCACTATCGGTGAGCAAGGGAGCGGCCAGCCACCCGGCCGCGAGCCCCGCCGCCGTGGCGAGGAGGGCTACGACGACATACTCCGCGAGCAGCACGGCAGCGACCAGCCTTGGTGTGCCGCCGACCGCTTTGAGCAGCCCGACGCGTCGGGTTTGGTCGGCCATCCGGCCTCCGGCCAGGACGGCGATGCTGGCCACGGCGAGGCTGCCAACCAGCCAGCTGCCGTTCAGCAGCACTAGCTGCTGGTCCTGCACCACATTGGTGTGCATGTCGAGGATGTCCTGCCATGTGGCCAGGGCTGGTCCGCGTATCGTGCCGTGTGTGTTGACGAATGTCGGCGCTTCGGCCGGGTCCGTCAGCCTTAGGTTCACGATGTAGGACAGGGCTTCCGCCGCTGGGGCGAGACCGCGGGCGTCTGCCTCGGTGAGCCAGACCAGGCCGGTATCGCCTACCGGTGGCCCGAAAGTGACGATGTCGTCCCCTTCATCGACCAGCTGGGACTCAGACTCATCTGGCGGCGGGGGCAGTTCATTTTCATCGGGCTCCCAGGCGCCGAACCAGCACGTGGCGTAGCACACATCCGGATACGGCGTCGCGGCGGCGGTGACCGCCACACCGACGACGTGGAATGAGTGGCCGTTCACGGTGATCTGATCCCCTTCGCCGACACCGAGCGCGTCGGCCAGGCCAGCCTCGACGACCACGCCGCCGTCGCGCACCCAGCTGCCCTGTGTCAGCTTCGGCTGGTCGATCGAGGCTTCTGTGGGGTCGCGCCCTTGTGCCCACACGCCCGCCGTGCCGCCGGACGCCTCGAGTTCCGCCCCGATCATCGGGTACGGCCCGCTGTGGCCGATGACGCCGGGAGCGTCGGTCAGTGCCTCCAAGCTGGCGACATCGGCGGGTGTCCCGTTGTTCGGGCCCGTGCTCGCGATCACGTCAGGCCCGGCGGTGGCCTCCCTGGTGCTCTGAAAAGGATCGCTGCCCACCTCGTGCAGGAAGAGCCCGAGGGTGAGTGTTGTGGTGGCCGCCATGATGGCAAGCAACAGGAGCGCCGCCTCGACCGGGCGCCGGCGCAGGTCACGCATAGCGAGGCGGCCCACGAGTAGGAATCGGCCCATCGGTTCAGCCGTCCAATCCGACCAGGGCGCCGAGCTTGCCGCTCGTGCCGCCGATCAACCGCATCTCGTCGACGAATCCGCCGTCGCGCATAGAAATCAGCCGGTCAGCGGTGGCCGCGATCCGCTCATCGTGGGTGACGATGATCAGCGTCTGTCCCGCCTCGTGCAGGCTCTCGAAGAGGCGCAGAACCTCGACGGTGGCGGCGCTGTCCAGGTTGCCGGTGGGTTCGTCGGCGAACACGACCAGCGGCTGGTTGCTCAACGCCCGAGCGATGGCGACCCGCTGACGCTGGCCACCCGACAGCGCGGAGGGCAGGAAACTCGCCCGGTCGGCGAGCCCGACCCGCTCCAGCAGGTCCGTGGCCCGCCGTCGCGCCACCCGCGGGGAGCGTCCAGCCAGCAGCGCGGGCAGCTCCACGTTCTCCACGGCGGTGAGCTCCTCCATCAGATGGAAGGCTTGGAAGACGAACCCGACGTCGCTTCGCCGCATTCGAGCCAGCGCCCGCTCGCTGAGCTGGTCGGTCCGGCGCCCGCCCAACGACACCTCTCCGCTCGAGGGTCGGTCCAGCCCGCCGAGCAGGTGCAGCAGTGTGGATTTCCCACAGCCGCTAGGCCCCATCACCGCCACCGTCTCGCCCGACGCTACTTCGAGGTCGATTCCGTCGACGGCGCGCACCAATCCGTCTCCGATGCCGTAGTGCTTGTGCAACCCGCGGGCGCGCAGCACGGGGGTCGCGGCGGTGTCGTTCACGACCTGCTCCTTCGCTCGGTCCAGCTCTGCTCGCATGCCTCCAGCCAGCGCAGGTCCGCCTGCAGCCGGAGCACGACGCCCTCCAACAACAGCGCGGCGTCCGAGCCGTCCGGCTCGGCCATCGCGGCCCGCTGCGCATCGCGCAGCCGGCGCAGCAGCTCGCGGCGCTGCACGTCCACGATGGTGAGCGGGTCAGCCAGCCCGGCCGCCGCGGCCGCGACCAGCTTGAGATGGAACTCCGCCAGGTCGGGCTTGGGCCAATTCACCTCGGCCAGCCACTCGGCGACTCGTTGCTGGCCGTCCGGAGTCAGGGTGTACACCTTGCGGTCCGGTCGGTCGGCCACCGCGGCCGACTGCTCCGACACCGCCAGCCCGGCCTTCTCCAGTCGGGTCAGCGTGACGTAGATCTGCCCGGCGTTCATCGTGTCTCCGAGTGGGCCGAGCGCCTCGCGCAGCCGCGCGCGCAGTTGGTAGCCGTGCGAAGACTCTTTCGCCAGCATCGCCAGCACCACTTCCTGCTGCATGACCTCTCCTAGATAACGGTTAGCTACTATATAACGGTTATCCTCTAGTGCTGTCAAGCCCATCGCACGGGACCCCCAGGCGTGAAGCGCAGCCCAGGGCGCGGCTGAACCCACGCCGGGTGCTCCGCCCCCGCGCGCCCAATCGGGGCTCGCCACCCACCGGGCGCACCGCACCGCGAGACCCGCCCAGCCGTGGCGGCGCAAGCCCCTCGAAACCCACCGGTCGCACGCCGCGGCTACCGCATGGGAGTTGCGCGCAACAACGCGCTCACTTCGGCATGAGTGCGACTCGGGGCTGGTCCGGTGACCGGAGCGGCGCGAGTTCTGGGCGTGTCCATCCCCAGGCCGGGGTGGGATTGTCGATGGTCGGGTGGAGGTGGTCGGCCTGCTTCCCGGCCGGGACCGGCTGGTTTTGGCTGGGGATCGCGCCGTTGGCTATTCGGGCGGGGTGTTCACGGCGGTCGCCGGACTTGGTGCTCGCCGAGGTTTTCGGCCTGCTTGCGGTAGGCGGGGGGTGAGCTGGTTCCATCGGGTGCGCCAGTCGGCCCGCGCTCGTCCGGCGAGATGGGCGGCGAGGTCCTCGACGTGTGCCTGCCATCCGGCCCCGTGCGCGGCGAGTTCGTGGAGGGGAAGTCCACGCTCCTCGACCGCCAGGGATGTCTGGTCGCGGTCGGCCGCGAGTTCGGCCTCGATGACGGTTTGGTCTTGCTGCCCCGGCGACATGGTCATCCGGAGTCGCCGCGGGGGTTCGCACATGTCGACTCGGCCGGGGCCCTGCCAGCCGCTGGTGAAGTTGGCGTGGAATGCACCGCCGACCCGGAGGTCGCCCTCCACCTGGGCGATCCAGCGCGCCAGCCGGTGCGGCTGGGTGAGCGCGGACCACAGGTCGTCGATGCCGGTGTGGTAGTGGTCCTGGATCCGGACGACGCCGGTGCCGGCCACGGATCGCAGCGTGCCCACCACGTGGGTGTCCGCTCGGGTGGTTGCTCATGTCCGGGTGCTCGGTGCGCGCTTGCCGCGGGCGACTTCGGTGTGCGGGGCATCGAGGCGCTGCTGCCACCGGGACCGGTAATGCCCGAGCCATTCGTCGAGCTGTGCCAGCGGCTCCGGACGCAGGCTGTACACCCGGAACTGGGCCTGCGGGCGGACATCGACCAGGCCGGCCGCACGCAGCACCCGCAGGTGCCGGGAGACGCCGGGGCGGGCGATCGGGAGCAGCGCGGCCAGGTCACCCACGGTGGCCGGACCGTCCTTGAGCGCGTCGAGCAGGATCCGTCGGCTCTGGTCGGACAACGCCTGCAGCACCGCGTCCACAGGCCTATGTGTAACAGACTTGGTACGTATCCGTCCAGTTACATAGTGCTGCAGTTCCGAACCGGCCGACCGGGGGCCCGGTCTCATGAGACAAGGGCACGCAACGCGGCAGTAGCGGATGGCCGCGTGGCTGCCCTGCCAGGGCGGCTGGCTGTGGCTTACGGACGTGCGCGATGACTGACTGAGTCACTGCGCGTGCGGCCGTCAGTGGGTAGGGGCTGGATCTGGCGTCGCCGCGATTGCGGACACCTCCACCATCGCACCGGGGACACCGAGTCCGGACACAATCGCCGCGCTGACCAG
>JBKPAG010000008.1:0-150799 GCA_046726315.1 Actinomycetota bacterium
GACCAACCGGCAGATCGGCCAGCGGCTATACCTGGCCGAGAAGACCGTCAAGAACTACGTCTCCAGCCTGCTCGCCAAACTCGGCCTGCAACGACGCACCCAAGCCGCCGTCCTCGCCGCCCGCCTCCTCCGCGACTAACCGCGACCTTCTCCGAGTCGGCGAGGTGCGGCGAGCGCCGGGTCTGTCGTCGACGCCGAATTCGCGCATCTCCGTATCGCCGTCCCACTGCGTACCCGGTCGCGCTGTGGCGGGACCTTGGTCCTCAGGGGTCGGGGCGCTTCGACCCTGCCCTGGTGTCCTGGGCAGCGATGGAATTGAAACACAGGCGTCATCGAGAAGGGACAGTGTCATGGCCACCACGCAGCGGCCCGGAGCCGTCGCCCATGTCGACGAGGCATCTGGTTGGTCGCATATCGCGCCCTATGTCTGGGCGATCACCCGCATCTCCCTCGGTTGGGTCTTCTTCTGGGCGTTTCTGGACAAGGCGTTCGGCCTAGGCCGGGCGACGCCTGCGGAGAACGCCTGGCTCGATGGTGGTAGCCCGACGAACGGGTTCCTCGCCAACGCGCCGACTGGCCCGTTCGACAGCCTCTACAAGGACCTCGCCGAGGCAACCTGGGCGGACTGGCTGTTCATGATCGGTCTGCTGGCGATCGGAGTTGCCCTCATTTTGGGCATCGGCATGCGGATCGCCGCTATCACCGGAGCGCTGCTGGTCTTCCTGATGTGGACCGCCGTCCTGCCACCGGAGAACAACCCATTCATGGACGACCACTTGATCTACGCAATGGTGCTGATCGGCCTGGCCGCCGTGAACGCCGGCGACACCTGGGGGCTCGGCAAGCAGTGGGCCAGCACAGGAGTGGTCCGGAGTTATCCGATCCTTCGCTGATCTACCCGCAACGGGGGGAACGGACGATCGCCACCTGGTATCCGCCAGGTGGCGATCGCAACTGTTCTCAGCTCAGGCGCGGGCGTACTCGAAAGCCCACTTGGCGTCGACCCGACTGACGCCAGCTCTGCAGCCAGCCAGTCCCACGTCCGCCAGCATGTCGGCTCGATAGCTGCCCACAGCCGAGGTCTTTGTCGAGCCGTGCCCGGGTCACGTGCTGCTGCGCGCTTCGAGCAGTCGACGGAGGGCGGCGGCGAACCGCGCCGCCAGCGCCCCGTTGCCGACTGCATGGTCAAACCTCATGTTGAGTAGCCGCAGTATTCCTTTTCCCTACAGTAGCGGCCAAATCAGCTTCCGCGTCTCCTCGTCGATCCCGACGGCGACGAATTGCGACAGTCCTCGTTCGGGACCGAGCACCCCCAACGCGCCGTACTGCGCGTCGACCAGAGACATAGCTGCGTCGACGATGCGATGGAGGACCTGCTCCAGCTCCAAGTCGCTCGCCACCCCGAGGACCGCCTCAACAGCCGGTCCACCCGATCGTGGGTCCGGAGCACCGCCGGGCCGACCGGCACTGCCGCGGCGTACGCCCGCCATCATCTGACCCGCGGTTGTGGTGTGTGTGCAGGCACGACGTCCACGGAGGTCGGGACCTTCGACCCGTGCGTGAATCCGCAGGCAACACCAACGATGAGTGGCATGCAGGCGATGAGTGGGTCGATCGTGGACCTTAGTCGCGAGGAGTCCTTGGCATTGTTGGCCAGCGCGCCGGTCGGCCGAATTGTATTCACGAGAGGAGCTCTTCCCGCGATCCATCCGGTCAATTTCGTTCTCGAAGGCGGCGACGTTGTGATCACTACCAGCGAGGACTCGGCGTTCCTGTCAGCCGTCGCAGAAAGCATCGTCGCTTTCGAGGCTGACGAGATCGACGCCGCCAACCATGAGGCCTGGAGCGTGGTCGTCACCGGACGAGCTCGGCTCGTCACGGACCCTCAGAACGTCGAGCGCATTCGCGTTGTCACACACTCCTGGACCGGTGGCGTCGCCGAATCCGCTCGCTTTATCCAGATCCGACCGGAGATCGTGTCCGGTCGGCGCATCGGCACAACGGTATGACCATTGACCCAGACGACCCGGAGTCCGGGACTTTCCTCTCGCGCAATCGTCCTTGGCTGACGGTCAGACTAGGGAGGCAACCGTCAGGCACGCCTGGACCGACAGTTCGAGGGGATGTCATGCGAAGCCGAGTCGCAGGGGCGGTCGGTGCTGGTGCACTGGTCGTGGGAGTTGCGGTAGCGGCATATCCTGCGCTGCTTCGTACGCGATGCTTGACGTGGGGCGCGACGTCAGACGAGATCAGTCGTCAGATGCCTGGCGACGATCTCCTTCCTGATCCGGACCTGCTGGCGACTCGGGCAGTTACCGTCGCTGCGCTACCCGACGCGATATGGCCGTGGCTGGTGCAGATGGGCAGCGGCGGCGGCGGCGCATATACGTATGACTGGATCGAGAACCTGTTTGGTCTGGGCATGCACAGCGCTAACGAGATCCTTCCCCAGTTCCAGGACCTCGAGGTGGGCGATGTCGTGCCGGTGGGATCGAAGGGTCCCCACATGAAGGTCGAGGTCCTAGATCCTGAGCAGGCGCTGGTGTTCCGCTCGATGGACGGGACCTGGGTTTGGGCGTTCGGACTCTATCCCGACAGCGGAAACACCAGGCTGGTTAGCCGCAACCGCATCGCGACTCCCAACGCGTCCTTCGCCCGGCAGCTGGTGAACCTACTCGTCATGGAGCCGGGCAGCTTGGTCATGGAGGCGAAGATGCTGAATGGCATCAAGGAACGTGCCGAACGGCTCGCCTCGAAGTCGTCGGCGACGGCCTGAACGCTGTATGCATTGGATCCGCGACAACCAGTCACGGTCGGCTCAGCCCCTGGCCTCAATGGTGGCCAACCATCGGGTGCCTTCGGCAGTCGGCCCCGGCGTACCCTTCTCCGCCCGAATCATGCGCGGGTCGTCGCTGTAAACCGTCGTGATCAGCCGGGCGGTCGGCCACCGAGTCCGGCGATGCCGTCGTGGTTCCGCTGAACATCGTCGTCGCTGACGACGGCGTCGTCTTCCGGACCGCGGAGGGGACCTAGCTCCCCGCCGCACAGGAGGGCGCCGGCTGTGCTTCGAGGCTGACGATGTGGCACCCGTACTTCGTCGAATCCGGGCCAGCGAGGTGACCGGTCGCCGGCTGCCGCTCAGGGCGGGCGGTGTGACCGTCGAACGCCAGTAGGGCGACACTGACTGATCGAGGTCGAACGGCCCGCCGTCCCGGGTCGAAGGTCTCGGTCCCGGTCCGTGGTCTCGTGCCATGCTTGTCGCGTGGCAGACAGCTCGGACGGGATCACCGTCCTGAACGAGGATGAGTGCTGGCGCCTGATCGACGCGGCAGAGGTCGGCCGCCTCGCGGTGGCGGTCGCCGGAGAGCCGGAGATCTTCCCGGTCAACTTCGTCGTCGACGGACGGGCCGTGGTGTTCCGAACCGCAGAGGGCACGAAACTGGCCGCCCTCACGGTTTCATCGCGGGTCGCGTTCGAGGTCGACGGCTACCTGCCGGACAGCGGCGAAGCCTGGAGCGTCGTCCTGAAGGGCCAAGCGGAACGGCTGGAGCATTTCCCCGACATCTACGCCGCCGAGCAGCTGCCAATCTTCCCGTGGCACGCCGCGCCGAAGCAGTGGTTCGTCCGGGTGCTGCCAGCACGCGTGACCGGCCGGAGGTTCACCATCGTCCGCGGCCCCCGCGAGGACTGACTCCGCGACTCATCGCGGCGGTGCTCAGCTGGCTGTGCTGAGTGGCTGCACGTACGTCGGCAACGACCGTGGACCTCCCTTCCGCGTCCGGTGGGGGCGCCAGCGGCCATGAGACGCTGTTCTTCTCCAGCTCTGACGCCACGGTCCAGAACGCAGTTCGGCGGCTGGCCGTGGTCGACGGCGACGAGTTCGCCGGCATGATCACGGTGGATGACCTGCTCGTCGACCTGGCCAGGCTGATCACGGCCGAGGTTTCCTCCCGGCCGAATTGGGCCGACCGTCGCAATTTACGCAGGATGTTGAGTGTTGCGGAGACCGGCCGACGACGACACGCCGCCTACTACGTTCGTGTTCACCGCCGAGGACATCCGGACGTTCCTGCACGTAGCACAGCTGAGGCTGCCTTGTCCGCGGCGTCGGAGAGGATGACGGATTCTAGTTGGGAAAGAAGACCCACCAGGCATGGCCGAACGACCCTTGGCGCGTTCGCTCGCAATGGCGACCGTTAAGTACACGGTAACGGCAGGTATAGGGGGCGATCGTGATGCCGATCACGAGGCGACAGTTGCTCAAGGCAGGGGCCGCAACGGGTGCAGGGGTACTACTGCTGCCCTGGCACCTCCGGATGTCACGGGCGTTCGCCCAAGCCGTCCCGGGATTGGATCCCGCGACCATCGACCAGTTCGGCACGCCGCTGGTCATCCCTCCGGCGATGCCACTGACGACGACGATCCAGAAGAAGACCGTCGACTACTACACGATATCGGTGGTGCAGTTCCGGCAGCAGATCCTGCCCGCTGGGCTCCCCGGCACGACGGTCTGGGGCTATCAACAGCGAACAGCCAAGGGCACCCGGAACTACCCGGCGTTCACCATCGAAGCCGGGGCCGATCGTCCCGTGCGGGTGAAATGGATCAACGGCTTGGTCGACGGAGCCGGCGATTTCATTCCACACATCCTGCCGGTTGATCCCACCTTGCACTGGGCCAACCCTCCGGGTGGCGTCGCCGGCCGTGATATGCGGCCGACCTTCACCACAACCCCGGGCCCGTATACGGGGCCCGTCCCCATCGTGACCCACCTACACGGAGGTCACAGCAACGAGGAAAGCGACGGCTACGCAGAAGCCTGGTACCTCCCCGCCGCCAACAACATCCCCGCCGGATTCGCGACCGTGGGCTCGTTCTACGACGAGTTCGCGGCGAAGTTTGCCGCGGCGACGGGCGAGGTGTGGGATCCGGGGACGGCCGTCTTCCAGTACGCCAACGACCAGGCCGCGACGACCATGTGGTTCCACGACCACACCCTGGGCATGACCCGGGCGAATGTGTACGCCGGGCCGGCCGGCTTCTACCTGCTCCGCGGCGGTCCTCACGACCTCCCGGCAGGGGTTCTCCCCGGCCCGGCCCCAGCTCGAGGCGATCCTCCCGGCATGCGGTACTACGAGATCCCGCTCGCCATCCAGGACCGGTCATTCAACGCCGACGGATCGCTCTTCTACCCGGACAGTCGGGCCTTCTTCGACGGGTTCGAAGGGCCATACGTCCCGGACAGCGACGTCTCGCCGATCTGGAACCCCGAGACCTTCGGAAACACCATGCTCGTGAACGGCAAGACCTGGCCGTACCTCGAGGTCGAGCAACGCCGGTATCGGTTCCGGATCCTGAACAGCTGAAACGGCCGCTTCCTGATTCTCCGGCTCCATCGCCCCGGCCTGGGCTTCTGGCAGATCGGCGCCGAGGGCGGCTTCCTACCCACACCCGTACAGCTGGACGAGCTGCTGGTGGCCCCTGCCGAGCGAGCGGACGTGATCGTGGACTTCACCGGGCTCGAGAACCAAACAATCCGACTGCTCAACCTCGGGCCGGACGAACCGTTCGGCGGAGGAACTCCAGGAGTGGACTTCGAACCGGCGGACCCGGCCACTACGGGCCGGGTAATGGAGTTCCGGGTGACGCTTCCGTTGACCGGATCCGACACCTCCGTGTCACCGGACCATCCCAGCGCCGCCGAAGCCCGGACCGACCACAAACACCCGGCAGGTCTCCCTCAACGAGGCAGGGTCGACCTTCCCCGGGTTCGACGGGCCGATCGCAGCGACGCTCGGCACGATGCATCCCGATGGCACCCCCAATCCGCTCGGGTGGGCGGATCCCATCACCGAGCACGTCGCCGTGGGCGCGGTCGAGGAATGGGAGATGCACAACTTCACCGAGAACGCCCACCCCATCCACATCCACGAGATCCGAGGTGGTCAACCGAGAGCCCTTCGAGGCTGCCGTGATTGGCCCGGAGCCGTGGGAGACCGGCCTGAAAGACACCGTGATCGCCTATCCCGGCCAGATCACGCGGGTGAAGGCCCACTACGACCGGGCCGGCCTGTTCGTATGGCACTGCCACATCGTCGAGCACGAGGACAACGAGATGATGCGGCCGTATCGGATCGGGTGACGCTGACCGCCCAGCACCAACACGGTCCAGTGCGTCAACCCCGCGCGACCATCGTGATCTTCGAACCGAGCAGCTCGCCCCAGCTGCGGGCTCGGTCCCGTTCCGATCGGATAGCGGTCCCGATGCCCCAGCGACGTAGAAGCTAGTTGCGGGCGCCAGGATCCGAAACCCGAGCCGCCGCAACCGTTTCCCCGCCGTGCGCCGAGCCCGCCAGCTGGGGTTTCACCCGCGTTCGAACGCGGCTGCCGCGCCGCACCCAAGCCCGCACTGAACGGACCCGAGCCATTCCCGTAGATGCTGACCGGCCAGCGCCGAAGGTCCCGCGGTTGGGGCCCTCTAGACCTTCGGCCCCCGATCACGGTACTGAGGCCGTAGCCGTGGGCTGTTGTGTCTACATGCCTCTTCCCGCGTGTCAGAAAGGTGGAGGACAGAGATTGAAATCTGTCACCTATGATCCTGCACGCAAACTGCGACAGGAGGATCTTCGTGATCACAAGCGTGCTCGGTCCATCTGGCCTGCGCGTCTCGGCGCTCGGCCTGGGCTGCATGGGGATGTCCGACTTCTACGGCCCTGCGGATGAGGCGGAGTCGATCGCCACCATCCAGGCCGCGCTCGACGCCGGGGTGACGCTGCTCGATACGGGGGACTACTACGGGATCGGGCACAACGAGCTGCTCATCCGGGAGGCGCTCCGCGGGCGCGCTCGCGAGCAGGTCGTCGTCAGCGTCAAGTTCGGGCTCATGCGTGCCCCCGACGGGAGCGTCGTCGGCAACGACCTGCGCACGCCGGCGGTCAAGAACTTCCTCTCCTACACTCTGCGCCGACTGGGTACGGACTACGTCGACGTTTACCGGCCCGGCCGGGTGTACCCCGACCTCCCGATCGAGGAGACGGTCGGCGCTATCGGCGAGCTGGTACAGGCAGGCTACGTCCGCCACGTCGGGCTCTCCGAGGTCGGGGCGGAAACTGTCCGCCGCGCGCACGCCGTGCATCCCATCTCCGACCTGCAGATCGAGTACTCGCTGCTCTCGCGCGGGATCGAGGACGAGATCCTGCCCGCCTGCCGCAGGCTCGGAATCGGGGTCACCGCCTACGGCGTACTCTCCCGCGGCCTGCTCTCCGGTCACTGGTCGAAGCAGCGGGCAGAAACACTGACGCCGTACGACTTCCGCGCCTCGGCGCCGCGATTCACCGGCGAGAACCTCGAGCGGAACATCGCGCTCGTCGAAACGCTGCGCGCGGTCGCGGAGGCGAAGGGCGCGACAGTTGCGCAGCTCGCAATCGCATGGGTGCTCTCCCGGGGCGACGACATCGTGCCGCTGGTCGGCGCCCGCAGGCGCGAACGGTTGGCCGACGCCCTCAGCGCACTCGGGCTCGAGTTCTCTGCTGAAGACCTCGCCCGGATCGAGGAGGCGATCCCCGCTGGGGCCGCCGCCGGCGAGCGCTACCACACCCACCAGATGGCGCTCCTGGACAGCGAGCGCGGTTAGGCTCGCGGTCGCAGTGCGGGAGAAGGCGCTCACGCGCGAGCAGATCCTGGAAGCGGCGGAGGACGTCCTCCGCCGCTACGGGCCGGCGAAGGCAAACGTTGTCGACGTCGCCCGCGCGCTCGGGGTCAGCCACGGGAGTGTCTACCGCCACTTCGACAGCAAGGCGGCGCTCCGCGACGCGGTCTCCGAGCGCTGGCTGGAAAGCATCTCCTCCCCCCTCGCGGCGGTCGCCCGAGAGCACGGACCGGCCGCTGAGCGCCTTCAGCGCTGGCTCGACCTTCTCGTCCGCTCGAAGCGGACGAAGGCGCTGGACGATCCCGAGCTCTTCGCCACCTACATCGAGCTCGCCGCCGAGGCACGCGGAGTCGTCAATGCGCACGTCGACACGCTCGTCGCCCAACTCGCTCGGATCGTCGGCGACGGGGTCGCGCGCGGCGAGTTCGACGCGACCGACCCGGCGGCTGCGGCGCGCGCTGTTTTCGACGCCACCTCGCGCTTCCACAACCCCGCCCATGCGGCCGAATGGTCCGGCCCCGGCGCCGATGCCGCCTACGAGGGCGTCCGAGCCCTCGTTCTTCGCGGGCTCGCGCGACAACAATCGCGCGCCGAGACCTGACTTCCTCCAAGCCCTGCTGTCCGAAGTTGACCGCGACGTTTGCGCCCACGCCGGTCGCCGCACAGCGCGACCCGGCGACTTCGCGAGCTGGATCATGCCTGTTCCAGGCCGCGACATCCACGGCCGGTTTCCCGCGGTATCCCTGCAGCAACGCGGCAGCGCCGGGCGGGTGTCGGTGAGGGGCACGAGCCGGGTGGCACGGTCGGCCAGGACGTCGGGGTCGCCACGCCGCCGAGTGCGAAGATCACGAGTGGCCCGAAGACGGGTTCCTGAACCACCGCGGCGAGCACCTCGACGTCCGGTGCGGCCATTGGCTGCACGAGAACTCCGCGCAACCGGTCACCTAAGCGTTCGGCCATGGTCCGGTAGCTTCGCCGCACAGCGTCCTCGGTTGAAAGGTCGAGGCTGACCGCGCCGACGTCCGGTTGGCGCACGACGTCGGCGACATCGGCCTTCAGGACCATCGACCCGGCTAGCTCCGCCGCAGCCTCGACGGCCTCAGCTTCGCTGGACGCCCACCGCCACTCCGGCACCGGCAAGGAGCAACTCCATCGCCGGTGATGCCGGAAGCCAACCGCCGCGCGGGGATGCCGCCACAAAGCGCTCGATGATCCGGCGCGCCTCGGCTCGGATGATGCCGGCGAGTTCAGGGACGCGCGCGGTCGTTGCCGCCACCGTGCGTAGGACCGCCCCGCGCCAGCGCACGGGCTGCACCTTCCGGGGTGGCATAGCTGGGTACTCCGGAGCGGACCAGCACCGTTTCGGCTTGGTCGATGGCCACGGCGACCACTGGCTTGCCAGCGTATGAGCGCATCGCCCTGCCCGAGTCGCTCAGTGCCGTGGGCACGACGGCGACCCGTGGATCTGAGGGAAGTGGTTGATGGCTGATCACCGCTAGCCCGTCGATGAGCTCCCCAAGCGTCGGTGTGGCAAATCACGCCTGCCCGCCCGAACAGGGCCTCGCGGGTGACCGCCGGGGTCGCAGCGCGGCCGTGTGGGACGCGCCGCGGATGGCAGCAGCCTGCCCGACGCGGGCGGTCGCTTTCGGATCGCGGCCGTCAGGGAGGCGGTCGCATGGCGGCTGCACCTTGTCCCCCGGTTGCGGCAACTTCTCACGCCGTCGTCTGCGCCGGAACGGACCGACGGCGGCCCGACGGCACCGCCCAGCCACGGTTCCAGCAGCCGTGGTCGCATGTCGCGTAGCGACCGCTTCAGCCCCTGGGTTGGGATTGGTCTGCCCACTCCGCTGGAATGAAGACCTCGGCGGCGGTCGGCCTGGCCAGGTCGGAGAGGTCAGTTGCCAGGTCGACCAGCAGATCATTCACCGTGATCATGCCGACGAACTCGTCACCATCGACGACGGCCAGCCGCCGCACCGCGTGCGCGCGGAACAGCCTGAAGGCCGCATGCAGGTCGGCGTCGGCGTCGATGGTGACGACAGGACTGCTCATCACCTTCTGCACCGCGGCGGTTGAAGCGAGATCCTGGGCCAACCCGCGGCGCACCAGGTCGCGATCGATGACGATCCCCACGAGCCGGTCTTCGTCGATCACCGCGAGCGAGCCCACGCCCGCCGATCCATGATCACTGCCGCATCCCGAATCGGGCGCTGAGGCCGGACTCCGACGCCCGACCGGGGTAACCCGTCGATCGCCCGCATGAGGACTCCTCAGCCAGTGGCCTGCGTACCGTGATGGACTGTGGCGTCGGGGCCGGGAAAGAACAGCGCCTCGTGGCCGGCCTCGCTCCAACGAATGCGGTAGGGAGGCCCACCGTTGTCGCCGACCTCGAGCACTTCGCAGTCGCGGTCTGGCTCACCGACGCGGTGACTCTTGACCACGATGCGATCACCCAGGCTGGCGCGCATTCGGACCTCCCTGTCCTGCTCCTGGTCTCGCGGTGTCATCATCCCGGCTGTTATCCGCACCAGCCAGGGCCGAAGGTCCTGTATGAAATGAGGAACCAGCCCCGGGCGTGATCGATGCCTTGGCCAGTGCCAAAGTCCAAGGCCGCACCCAGGCGACCTTCTCGACGGTTTGGGCGCGATGTCATATGGGCGTGCTCAGCTCGCCCGACGACCCGAATGCCCTGCCAGGTCGTCCGGCACGGGCTGAGGGTCAGCCCACGAGCCTCCCGCGAAGGCGGCTCACACCCGACAATGATCAGGTGCAGGCTTCGCGTTACCGTTCTGGTAGGCCCGCTTCCAGCGTCCGCAAGTTGGCCACATCAGGCCCGGGAAATGTCGCCGCGTTGCCCGCGCCGTTCTTCGTCGCGCACCGTGGCATGGCCGATCTGTATCCGGAGAACACCCTGGAGGCATACCGCGGCAGCGTGGCACTCGGCGTTGACGTCGTGGAGATCGACTGTTGGCTGACCGGCGACGGGACGCTGGTGTGCCTGCACGATTCGACACTGGACCGAACCACGACGGGCTCGGGGTTTACCCACGATCTGGAATCGGCCACGGCGACCGCCCTGAGGGTCGACGCGGGCGCCTGGTTCGCCGCCGCGTGGCCGAGCACGTTGCGAGTGCCGACGTTCACCGACGTGCTCGACGAGTTGGGCGGGCGGACGGTGCTCTGCCCGGAGGCGAAGAATGCCGGCGCCGGCCAGGCGATCGTCGACCAGCTCCTCCGCATCGGCTTGTTGGACACAGCGATAGTTCAGTCGTTCATGCGTGCCGAGCTGGCCGGTGCGATCATCGCCGGTGGCGCCACGATGGCGTTGGCCGCGACGTCGTCATACAACGTCGCGGAATTGCGTGCTGCCGGGATCCGCTACCTGGGGTTGTCTGCCGCCCTGTCACCCAGCCTCGTGGCGCCGGCCACCGCAGCCGGGCTGGACGTGGTCGCTTGGGTCATCAAGCGCCGGGTGGACGCGGCGCCGTGGCGCTCCGCGGGCGCCGTCGGCTTCGTCTCCGGCGACCCGTTGTACCTGTCCGGCCGATCCCCGGTGCTGGTATCCGACCCGTACAGCCGACGCACGTTCTTTCACGGGCACTTGGCCAGCGCTGTCGCCAGCGACCGGGGGCAGTTTGTCCCGCCGCACGGGTGGGGGTATCTCGACACGAGCCCGGGTTACAAGGGCGCATTGCAGGGCTGGGCGTGCCCGATCAGCGGTGCCGGTTGCGGCTTCACCCTCACGCTCACCATCGGCATCGCAGCGGCAACCACTCCCGAGGGTTGGGCTGGTGTGTTCGTCTGCGCGGTCGATGATCGGTCCTTCGACGACGCCGACCGGCCCGAACCAGGATTGGGCGGTTATCACGTCCTGCTCCGCCAGTCCGGCAACCTCGAAGTGCACGTGGTACACCGCGGCACTACACACCTCGCCGCCTCAGCGGCGACCGCGCCGATCGAGCCCGGCGGCAGCGCGACCCTCCGGATCGACGTGACCCCGACGCAGGTTGCCATCGCCCGGGTCGACATCTCACCACCACCGGTGGTGGCCATGACCGACGCCACCTATCGCGGCGGGTACTTCCACTTTGGACGCAGGGCCGCCGCGGTGCACTTCTCTGCCGTCACGATCACATAGGAGGTCAGATGCCCACCCCCGACGGCACCGGCCCGCACGCCTCCTGCACGGGCCATGAACTCATCTCGATCGAGCGGGCCCGTCAACTCCAGGAGAAGACCATGACGGTCCAGCGTGACGACGCCGTCCACCATGTCGGCGCTCTCGCACAGGCCGCAGCCTGCTATGAGGAACAGGGCACCGAGCTACAACGACCCGTCGGCTGGCCGGGCCGTCTGGACTGGGATCCGCAACCCAACAACGTGGCCGCGCTGGTCCGAGCCGGGGCCCTGTACCAGGCCGAGATCGACCGCCTGCAGCACCGGCTGGAACGGGTGATCACCCGCATCAACCACGCCCGCGAGCGTGATTGACACCTGCCGCCCGTCCCAACCCTCGTACGTGCTGGGACGGGCGGCCGAGGAACATCCGCCCGCTGGTTCCCGACGTGGTGACAAGATCAGAGCACGGAACGGCCGGGTCAAGGCAGCATCACGTGCCCGTTCTTCATCTTCCAGAGGAAGTACTTCTCGAACGCGAGCTTCATGGCGTGGTTTTGTGGTCCGGGGATCAGCACACCGTGCTTCCGCGGCGGGAGCATCTTGTCGGCCAGGATCAGCACTCCGTTGTTGCCGGCGTCCATCACGCAAATCGCCTTGATGTCGGCGAACTCCTTGTGTTGGCTCGGTGACTGACCTTTGATCTGAGCCGCAATGTTCGAGGCCGCGACGTGAGCCATGGTCTCGGTCGGGAAGCCGGTCTTGGGGATGCCGACCGGATTCGGTGTCTGCCACGGAACGGTGACGGCGGCGGCGATGCCGACCGCGTAGATGTCGTCGAACTTCTCCGTCTGGTAGGTGTCCCGGACCTTGATGTATCCCTTCTCATCGGCGATGCCGTCGACGTTCTTGAGGAAGTCCTGCCCGACGAAAGGCGGCACCACAACGGCGTACCGGAACGGCAACTCGCGGCCGTCGGCGAGGACGACGGCGGTCCTTGTCAACGTGCCGCATTGAGACGTTGGTGATGGCGGTGATGCCCTCCTTCTTCAGGAACATGCCGAGCAGCTGCTCGCCATGCGGTAGGCCACCGATACCGAAATGGCCGAGGAACGGCTCGCTGGTGACGTAGCTGAGCTTCACTTTCTTCTTCAGCCCTGCCTTTTTCAGCTGGTAGGCGGTGTTGAAGAGGAACTCGTACGCCGCGCCGAAACAACCGGCACCTTGGGTCGCGCCGATCACCACGTCGCCGGGCTCGTTAAGCAGACGGCGCCAGCCCTCCCCGGCATGCACCGCGTCGGCCAACGTAGTGATCGTGTAGGCGTTCCCACCAGGCCCAAGGCCAGGGACGATGTCGAAGTCGTTCCGGTATCCGGTCGCGATGACCAGGTAGTCGTAGCCATAACTGGTCCGTGGTGTGGCGACCGTCTTCGCAACGGGGTCGATCGCGATGGCGGGTTCCAGCGCGAAGTCAACCCCATGCGCCTCGAAGGTCGGTGCGACGTCGAAGGTGATGTCCTTCGGGGCACGCTTGCCGAACGGCACCCAGATCAGCGACGGGTTGAACAGGAACTGCGGCGAGGGAGACACGACTGTCACGTCAACATCCCGCTTGAGGTCGAGCTTCACGGCGAGCGCCGCGGTGAGCCCGCCGAAGCTGCTGCCCAGGACGACGACCTTCTTACGCGACACCTCGAACACCTCCCGAACCCATGCACACCTAGTCCAAGGTTCGGTCCCGGGCGACTCTGCGTGTAGGGCCAAAGGTCATGTCATTGCCGCGCACCGCCATAAATTGGTTCGCTGGCTGCACGAATCGACCTCACGACCGGAAGGTGAACTCGATCGTGTCGCCGGGTCGTATGAGGGCCACCTCGCCACCCGCAACCGCAACGGACGGCCCGTGTCGTGATCGGGATGAGCGCAGATTCGAACGCGCTCGTCGCCGATCCCATGTCGTCACCAGTTGTCCGCGGTAGACGATGTCAAACTCCAGCGACCCCAGCTCCGGCGGCCAGTATGGGTTGATCCAGAGGGTGTCACTCAGGAGCTTGATCCCGGCGAAACAGCGTTGCAGCCACCCTTCAAGAGGTAGCCCGATGCTCATCGGCGGTCGCCATCGTCGAGCCGAGAACCTCGCCCCAGTGGCGGGCGCGTTCACGCTCACCATCCACGAGTGGGCCCGATGTACCTGTGACGTAGAAGCTCGCCGCCGGGACGAAAACGCGGAAGCCCAGCCGTCGCAAGCGCTTCTCGGCACCGTGGGCGGCCGATCCCGGCATCCGGGGTTTGTCGATGCGCGTATCGAATGTGGCAGCCACGACGGCGCGCGAGCCGCCGGTCAGCGCGCCGAGCCACTCGCGGAGTCCCTCCCCGGCCGACACGATCCCTCCTCCGGCCTGCTCAGCCGCCGACTCCCGGGTCCGCTCCCGGCTCATCCCGAACGCGTGCGTGGGTCCACCGACCACGAGCAGGTCGATGTCGGCGGAGATGTCAGTTGCCGCGGAACCAACCTCCTCGAGATCCACGGCCATGCTCTTTGCCAAGCCCTCGGCCACCGCTTGGGCAACCACCTGTGTGTTGCCGAACATCGACTCGTACACCACCCGAGCGCGCATCGTCGCTCACCTCCAGAAAACCGTCCTCCTGACAACTTCATCGTCGAGCCGACGCCGAACGCGGACCAGTGCCGAAGGTCCTGACCGGACGGGTATCCCTGGCGCAGGGTCCGAGTGAAAGAAGCTGGAGATCTGCTCGGCTACGGCACCTTTGTGTCCGGTCGCGTAGAAGCCGAAAATGGCCCCCCGGGTCGGTCGACGGTGAACACACAACGCAACATCGACGCCCCCGCGGCCATGGAGTTGATCGCCGCGCTAGCCGCACTTAAGCCGCAGGGCCTTGCCACGGGACACGGCCGGCCACGGGGAGGGCGACTGGACCGCCACAGAGCGGCGTGCCGTTGGCCGGGAGCTCCGGCAGGCGCCTAGCGACCCGTGATCCTCCCCGCGGTCTCAGCGACGGAACAGCGCCACCTTCAGCGCACCGGTGTCCATTGGCCGGGAGAAGACGTCGTAGGCGTCCTGCATCTCATCCCAGGCCATACCGATGTTGGCCACGTGCCCGCCTGCTCGGCGAGGGTTGTGCACATCTCGAACGTCTCCGGCACGCCGACCGCCTCGATCGCCACGTCGCCCCGAGTCCGTCGGTGAGCGTCCTTCAGCGCGCCCGGCGTAGCCGGGCATTCCGTCATCGCGCGCCGGGTGGCTAGCTCGCATCCAATGGGCAAGCTCCCGGCGGAAGGCGGAGCGGGACATCTGGACGATGTCGGCCTCGGTGACGAGGCTCGTCAGTGCATGACGCAATTCCTCGGGGACGTCGACCGGCAGGTGTGCCGGTTGGCGATCGCTGCGAACTGCTCTTCGAGTTGTGGGTCGCGGATTGCGTTTGTCCCCATGAGTTCGACTCTGGCGAGCAGATCACCGTCCGTGCCCGCCGGCAACATGGCCACCTCGGATTCCTCGCCGGGGTGCCTGAGCCCGAGCCGCAGGTTGTACAGAGCGGCGCCGCAGCTCATGACGAGCTCACGGTCGTCGGGTCCACCACCGGCAGGCGTCGGGCGGGATCGGCGTAGATCTCGACGGCGTTCCCGTCGACGTGGAACAGCCACGGTTGGCTGTTGTGGCTACTCGGCGCAAGCACCGCGTAGCGCAACCCGAACAGCAGCAGGTCGGCCTCGCTCCCAGCGGCCGGGAACTTGGCGTCATCGACCAGCCACATCTGAAGCCGATCCGTCATCGGATGCTCCCCGATAAGACCTTCACGAACACCCCAGTGAACCGCTGACTCGTCGCCGTGTGCAGGGCCCTTCGATCCCGCCACCGTGGCTGATGGTTACGTGGCTGCCGCTTCGCGACCTGCACCGCAGCCGGTACGTCAGGCGCTGGGCATTGAAATTCGTAGATCGCGCGACTATCACCGACGCCGAGTTCGGCGCGTCTGCGCACCGCGCCACGGCACCCGTATGGTGGCGGCCGGGGCCAGTGCCTGGACAAACGCAATCCTCGGCGCGACGTCGACGTGCGGTTCAAACCGGCCGAGGTCGTCGGTTTGATGACAGCTTTGAGCCCCGCCCTCACAGTCGTTCGCACTCGAGGCGATGACGCATCGTGTCTACTTCAGTTGATCGCTGTGCAGCATGCACCGGTTAGCCCCGACCGTCGCCTGCTTCAACCCGAACGGGGTAGCATCCGCCTATTCCCCTCCCCGAGACGGCTCGAGAGCTCCTCGATAGCGATGCCGTCGCGCACGTGGTCACGATCGGCGAGGACGGTGGACCGCATGTCACGGCCGCCTGGGTGGGGATCGAGGGGGACGAGATCGTCCTGGCGACACTGCCGGATCAGCGGAAACTGAGGAATCTCCGCCGCGACCCGCGCGTCGCCCTCTCGGTCCCGTCGACCAGGAGGAACGAGTGGGGTTTGCTCGAGTACCTCGTGGTGTACGGGACGGCGCAGGTGACCGAGGGGGGTGCGGCCGAGATCCTCCAGCGTCTCGCGTACACCTACATCGGCCCAGACGTTGTGTTCCCGAACATGCCCGATCCCCCGCCGGGATTCGTCACAAGGATCACGCCCCAACGCATTGGCGGTGTCGGGCCATGGAACCCGCCACGCCGCTAGACGGGCTTGCGAAGTAGCGATACGGGGCGTACTGGCTCCAAGCCGGACGTTGCGCGCGCCGGCCACGATCCCGCCGGGAGCGCTGCGACTAGCATCCGGAGCACCGCTGCGGTTGCGGCCAGGCGGCGGACCGAGACCACAGCATCCCGAAGGGTTGCGGCCGTCACCGCAGCCGCGGCACCGGAGCTCTACAGTGCCCTCGTCCCGGGACGAACCCTCCACCGAGGCGGCAGCAAGAGTGGCAGAGACGACACTCCCGCGATGCGGCGATCAGCTGCTCGACCCGGATCCGGTCGGCGGCGAGGTTGGAGGCGAAGCCGTCGAGTCCGGTCATTTCGACGGGCAGGTTGGCACAGCGCTCGCTGCTCGATCACGTGGAGGGCAGCCCCCCGTGGCATGAGGCGCTCGGGGAGATTTCGACGGTTTTGCCCGAGCCTGACCTGGACGGGTATGCCGGCGGGGCCGGTCGTTGCGCCCGGCGGGATGGTGGCTGGTATCAGGGCAGCGGATGATCCCTGGCGGGCGTGTGGTTTGCCGCACGCGGCTCGGCGGGGGCGATGATGCGGAAGGTCGGATGTCGGCCGGGTCGGGCAGAGCGCGGAGGGTCGCAGCGACGGTGGGCATCTTGCCGTAGCGGGCGGCGTAGGCCTTGATGAGCGGAGGACGGTCGGGGACGGGTACCTCGACGACGGTGATCTCCTCGATCTGTCCGCGCTTGGCCAGTCGGCCGCTATGTGAGGCCCGCAGGTCGAGCACCCAGTCGCTTTCCCCGCGGTACGAAACGAGGTAGCGCTGCCCCTGGTGATCGAGGACGACGATGGGCAGCGTATGCCAGCGGCCGCTTCGACGGCCGGGTACGGACAGCCTCCACAGCAGCGACGGTCGGAACAACGGCGCGACGCGGTTCACGACGTGTCGCTGCATCCACGGTGGCTTGAGGTATCGACCATCCAGCATGAGTTTTCCTTGTGGTTGGCCTGCCGACGTGAAGCGGTCGCGGCTGCCGCCGGCGACCGTGGGCAGGGTCGTGGGTGTGTCATGTCTTGATGTGTAACCGGTGCTGTCAGGCAGAAGTAGTGCCGGCAGGAGTGCCGTGGCGGTGAGCGCGAAGGCGACCCAGCAGGTGCTTGCGAAGGCGTCGGCGAGCCGGATGGTGGCCTCTGCTGGTTGGCGGGCAGCGAGCGCAACGGCCTGGCCTGGTAGTTGGGAGTTGATCGTGGCCTGCAGCACGACCGCGAGTAGAGCGGTTCCCACCGAGCCAGCGACACGCTGGACAACGTTGAGCGCGCTGGTGGCCCGCGGCACCGCATCGCGTGCGAGGTGCCGGTAGGCGGCTGCCATCGAGGGGGTGATGGTGGCACCCAGCCCCGCGCCGACCATGAACAGGGCTGCCGCGAGGTACCAATAGGGGGTGTGAGCGCCGATCTGGGTGTAGGCGGCGGTACCGGCCAGGGCGATCAGGATTCCTACCGGGACGGCGGCGGGCACCGAGCTTGTCGGTTAGGCGGCCGGCGAGGGTGATGGCGCAGGCGGCACCGAGTCCTTGCGGGATCATCAACAGACCGGTTTGTAGCGGGCTGGTGCCGCGGACGATCTGGAAGTAGAGAGGTAGTAGAAGGGCGACGCCGAATAGCGCCACGCCGAGTATGAAGTTGGTGGCGGCGGCGGTGGCGAACCCGCGCTGGGCGAAAAGGCGCACGTCGATCAACGGATCGGCGATTCGCAGCGCGTGCCATACAAACAGGGCGACTAGTGTCAGACCGGCCAGCAGCATGCTTGGTGGCAGGGCACCGGTGAAAGTGCTCTGCCGGGCGATCTCGGCCAGCCCGTATATGAAGATCGCAATCCCGCCGCAGAGTAGCGCGAGGCCGCGCACGTCGAGCCGCTCCGGTGGCCGGCGCGGCACGACCGGCAGCAGTCGGACGGCGAGCAGGAGGGCCAGCCCGCCGACGGGCAGGTTGATGAAGAACATCCAGCGCCAACTGGCGGCCCCGACGATTGCCCCGCCGATCACCAGCCCGAAGATGGGCGCGAGCAGCATGGGTACTCCGACGATGCTCATCACTCGGCCCATCCGCTGGGGCCCTGCCGCCTGGGCGAGGATGGTCTGCCCGAGCGGCATGATCATTCCGCCGCCCAGGCCCTGGACGACGCGAAACGCGATCAACGCTCCGATCGACCAGGACAGGCCGGCCAGCAGTGAGCCGAGCATGAAGCCGGCCAGTGACGCGAGCCACAGCGGTCTTACACCGAACCGCTCGCTTGCCCACCCGGTCAGCGGTATCACGCTCGCGAAGGCGAGCAGATAGGCCGTCGATACCCATTGGAGCGTTGCGATCGACGTCTGCAAGTCGCGGCCGAGCGTCGCGAGCCCGACGTTGACGATTGTCATGTCGAGGATCGTCATGATCGAACCCAGTACGACCACGGCAGCGAGCTTCAGGATCTGCGGTGTCAATACCCGCTCGCCTACCGCGGCCCGTTCCCTGTCGGCATACGCCGCACGACCGCCAACGCGCTGGACCTCGTCGCCGCTTGGTGGCCCACCGGAACGTGTGATGCTCATCGCGAAAGGTCCCTTCGTTTAGCCAGACCAATCTTAAGGTTACTCTAATTATATTGCAACGGTAAGATTCGTTAAGATCTAGTCATGAGCGTTGAGCCGGGGTTGCGGGAGCGGAAGAAGCAGCAGACGCGCCAACTGCTCGAGAGGACTGCTCAGCGGATGTTCACTCAGCGTGGCTTCGAGCAGGTCAGCGTTGCCGAGATTGCGAGGGCGGCCGACGTCTCGGAGGCGACCGTCTTCAACTACTTCCCGACCAAGGAAGACCTCGTCTACGGCCGTATGCAGACCTTCGAAGACGAACTGGTGCAGGCAATTCGCGATCGCCCCGTCAGCGAGCCCATCCTCGTAGCCTTCGGCCGCTTCGTACTCCAACCACGTGGGTTTCTTGCCGCCACCGACGTCCACGCCGCCGAAGAACTCGCAAACGTCTCACGGATGATCGCGAGCAGCCCCGCCCTGCTCACCCGCGAAGCGCAGATCCTTGCCCGGTACACCGACACGCTGGCAAGCATGATCGCTGACGAGGCCGGCGCTGCCCGCGACGACCCGCGGCCATCGATTACGGCCAACGCTCTGATCGGCGTCCACCGTGCCCTTATCACCTACGTTCGGAAGCGCATCCTCGCCGGCCACGACAGCCTTCCCGACCTCGCCCGTGACGTCCGCTCCCACGGCGAAACCGCGCTGGCACACCTCGCACACGGACTCCGCGGATACGCCCCCAAACCAGCAGAAGCCGGCCCTCGGCTGGGCCGTGCGGGACAGACACCCAGGCGCGAGAAGCTGGATGCTTGAGGTCTCCTTGGTGTGCTGGTCGGTCGACCCAGCACAGGGGGGCACCTACGCGGCAGCCACACCCAGAACCGCACCAAGAGCAAGGTGTGCAGCTCCGGTCTGTGCATTCACCTCGCGGTCGGCGAGGGAGGAAGTGGACCCGGCACGGAGACCGCGGCCGGTAGGGTCGGGCCGCGGGCCACCCTGGTGGCCGTCCTGACCTGCGCTGCCGAACCGCAGCTGCAAGGTCTCCGGCCTGGTCACCGAGGCAGCCACCGAGGCCAAGCACCGGTCGTGGACGGTCGGGCAGATCACGCCGTACGTGCACTGTCTCGTCACCCGTTCGGGCCGGACCGGTCACTGTTCGGCTCTGCCCCGCAGGTCTGCCTGCTGGCCGCCGTTTACGACCGGGTTGGTCGAGCTGACCGAGCGCCCTCGCCGGGTCGCCGAGCGACGGCGTTTCTGCAGTAACGCCCTCCGGGTCTGCCGGCTACCCGACCCGCCGCCCTGAACTCCGCCGCGCTGTCTGGGGCCTGGGGCCGCCATTGGGGCCACGCAGGAGGACGACGCCCGGCCAAGTCTGCCCTCGGACCCCCCCGCCATCCGAGGGCAGACCTGCTGACCGGCAGGGCCTCGACCGAACCGGGTCCCCCGCTGCCCCCCGTTGTCCTACCGGCCGTCCGGCGACCCGACCTGCGCGGGAGTCGTCCTACACGAAGTTTCCCGTACCGGCCGCGCCGGCGGCTAGGGAGCGGCACCCTGAGTTAGTCGGCCGCGGTCCCTGACTTAACCAGCCAGGTCAGGCCGCTGCGTCCCGTCACTTTCGTCTTTGCGACCAGGTTGGCCACGTGCGTTTCGACGGTGCGGGGTGAGAGCACCAGCCGCTCAGCGATCGCCCCGTTGGTCAGCCCCTCCGCGACCAACTGCAGGACATCCATCTCCCGGCTGGTCACCCCGTAACTGCGGAGCCGGACCGGCACCGCGGTGTCGCCCCGGCCCTGCCGCGGCACCGGGACCCCGGCCCGGCGCAGCATCTCTCGGCAGCGGGTGGCGAGCCGGTCGTCGCCGCGCCCGACGAACACCGCCAGCGCTTCCCGGGCCCAAGCGATCGGGTCTCCCCAGCTTCCGGCGAGCGCGTCGCCAGCGACCAGCAGCCGGATCCGGTGCCGCCACCAGTGCCGGGAGCCCATCGCGGCATCGGCGGCGGCGAGCAACTGCTCGGCCTCGGCCGGCCGACCCCGGCGGCCGGCGTCGACCGCGTCGGCGTAGCCGAGCAGCGCGCGGTTCTCCCAGTTCACGCCGGACGGACGGGCCTCGGCTCGGGCCTGGCCCCCCTCCCGGTCGTCCAGGGTGCGCACTAGCGCCCACAACCCGTATGTGGGCGCCGGCGCCGTGGTCGGGCTGCTACGCATGAACTCGATGGCTCGGTCCAGGCATTCGGCCAGCCGGCCCCGGTCGTCGTCGAGCAGCGCGACGTGCGCGTACACCGCGCCCCAGATGCCGGCGTTGACATCCAAGTCGTCCGGGGCGAGCCGGCGGGCGTCGGCCACGCAGCGCTCCATCGCCTGGGTGTTGCGGCGGTGCGCGTGCGCGGCGGCCAGGAAGAACAGCGCGGTGGCCCGCAGCTGGTCCATCCGCAGCCGGCGGGCGTGCTCAGCGCTGCGCTCGGCATGCACCAGCGCGGCGTCCGCGTCCTGGTGCAGCAGGCTGGCCGCGATCTGCACGTCGACCTTGGCCGCCAGGCCCAGCGCGCCGGCGTCCAGGGCGAGCGCTCGGGCCCGCTCCAGCCGGACCGTTGAGCCGTCCAGCAGCAGGTCCACGGTGCCGAGCTCGTGCAGCGCGGAGACCCGTTCCAGCGGCAGGTCGTGGTCGATGGCCAGCCGCTCGGCGGCCACGAAAGCATCCCGGGCCGCCTCCAGGTCGGTCACCCGCGCGGTGCGGCCCATCACCTCCAGCGCCTGGCAGGCCACCGACCACTGGTTGCGCTCCTCGGCCTCGGTGAGCGCTAGCTTGGCGATGCTCAACGCGTCCTCCGGCTGGCCGCGTTCGTGCGCCAGCCGAGCGGCCAGCACGCTGGCCCGCGGGTCGTCGGTGTCCGGCAGCGCAGTCAGCCCGGAGGCGGCGACGTCCCACCGGCCGGCTTCGGCCGCCACTTCGGCCAGCGTCAGTCGGACCCAGGTTTCCCCGCGAGCCAGCAGCCGCTCGCCCAGCGCCAACGCCCGGTCGGTGTCGCCAGCATCGGCCAGCACCTCGACCAGCACCGCCTCCGCCTCCCGGCGCAGCGCCGGCTTGTCCGCGGCCAGGCTCGCAACGCGGGTCAGCTGGGCGTCCGCGGTGTGCAGCGCGCCGCGTCGGCGGGACTGCCTTCCGGCGGAGAGGTACAGCTTGGCGGCGCGGGCGTCCTCCCCTGCCGCCATCCACAGCCCGGCGGCCAGGTCGTAGGCCATCGGCTCGCGCCGCTCGACGACCGCGGCGGCGGCCCGAGCGAGCGCCCGGTGCTCCGGCGGCAGCAGGTCGGTGCGCACCGCGTCGCACGTCAGCGCGTGCCGGAACCGGAACCTGTCGGGGTCGTCGGCGGGCGCAACGACCAGGCCGGTGGTCACCGCGGACCGCAGACCGGCCATCACCACCTGTTCGGCCAACCCAGTGATCTCCGGGATCAGCCGCCAGTCGAACCGGCGGCCGAGCACCGCGGCGGTCTCCACCACCGAGCGCGCATTCGCGTCCAGGCCGGCCAGCCGGCGGCGCACTGTGGCCGCGAACGTGCGCGGCACATTCGCGGTCAGAGGGCCGATCAGGGTCCCGTCCGGGGCCAGCGCGCCGACCGTGGCAAGCCCGGTGAGCAGCTCCTCGACCAGGAACGGCAACCCGTCGGCATGCTCGAGGACGAACCTCACCAGCTCGTCCGGTGGGTCCGCCGACAGGCAGGACTCCACCATCCCGCGGGCGTCCCGCGGGCCGAGCCGATCCAGCGGGATGAGGTCGGCCTGGGACGCCAGGGCAAGGTCGAGCAGCCGCTGCGGCGGGTCCGGCTCGTCCCGGGCGGTCGCCACCAGCACCACTGGCGAGGTGCTCGCCGCATCGGCCAGGTAGCTCAGCACGTCGAGCGTGTCCGGGTCAGCCCAGTGCAGGTCCTCCAGCACCAGCATGGCGCCGCCCGGGCTGGCCAGCGCGGTCACCAGCCGCAGGATCGCCTCACCCAGGATGACCCCGCCGCGCGGGTCGGACCGGCCCTCGATGCCAATGTCGGGGAGCAGCGCGGACAGCGCCGGCAGGTACGGCCGCAGGCCGTTCTCCCGAGGCAATGGGCGGCCCCGCAACGCTGCGCTGAGCGCCTCAGCGAGCGGGCGGTATGCCTCCCCGGACGGCACCGCCCGGCCCGAGAACACGCTGACGCCGGCTTGGCTGGCCACCGAGGATGCCTCCCGAACCAGCCGCGACTTGCCCACCCCGGCCTCGCCGTGGACGAGCACCATCCGCCCAGTGGTAGTGCTCTCCATGCCATCCAGCAGCCGGCGCAGGTGGTTGAACTCACCACCTCGGCCGACCAGCCTGGACGAGCGCGCCTGCCAGGGTGCGGTCAACTGTTCCGTCCCGGTGTTTCCGCGGGGAAACGCACGTTGCTACGCACGTTGCTACAGCGCACCGCAACTCGCGGCCAACACAGAGTTGCGGCGGAACAAGCGTAGCTGGGACCCCGGCCACGCGGGGATGGACGATATCAGCCAGCCGGCCTACCGCATTGGGTCGACAGCGTCCTTTCCGCGGCGAACGAATGTGAAGTAGCGTGTTTATTCGCGGCTGGGGGCCTCCCCCCGTGGCCCCTGGCCGCCCTCGGGAGGTTGGCGGCGCGTGCTCGCGCCGTCGATCCTCTTCGCGTCCGCTCGTGCAAGCTTCACCCGAATGACGCCGTAGGCCGCGCATACGAAAGCATTCCCGGAACGTTTGTTACAACTTGCGGGTACTGTGTCACCGCCTGGCCGCAAGCGCAGCGACATAGCCGAGGGGTTGCTCCCAAAGTGCTCATCTCGCTCCGCCCCAACCCCACTGATTAGATCGTCGAGCTCTCCGCCGAATTGGTGATTCGAAAGCTGTCCTATCAGGGGCGCTTTGCCGAACCTAATTCTTCCTTTCGACCCCGGCATGGGCCAAGACAGTCCGGAACTCTTCCGGCGGGCGATGTCACGCGACGCCGCAGCTGTCGGACCGTCCGAGCTTCCGCTCGAATGCCGAGACCCACGCGCTGTACCCACGCGCACTCGGCGCGCATGAGCGACGCGCGCTCGTTGGTGCCGAGGTGCTGCCGTTCTGGCGGGCCGTGCTCGGGTACGAACAATTCGGTGACGAAGACCTGCTCGACCCGCACGGGCGCGGACCGTCGTTCTGGTTCCAACAGATGGACCCTGGCCGACGCCGAGGGCAACGAGGCCGACCTGGCCACCTGGATGGGCCACCACCCAGACCGGCCGTGAGGCAAGTGGTCCCCACCTGAGGCGCATCAGGGGTGGCGTCGGCCATTCCTGCGTGACGAACGCCTGTTCGCAGTTCGTCCCTGCCGTGCTCGCCGTCCTCAAGCCTGGACCGACGCTGATCAACCCTGTTAGCTGGCTGTTTGTAGACATCTGGTCGTGGAAACGTGAGGGCGGGACGGCAATGACCAAGGCGGCCAACACGACGTCTGTGCGCACCGGGTATGCGCCGGTCAACGGCCTCAATATGTACTACGAGATTTACGGCGAAGGACACCCACTTGTCCTGCTCCACGGGGCGTTCTCCGCGATCGGCACGTCCTTTCAAACCGTGCTCCCCGGGCTGGCCAAGACCCGGCGGGTGATTGGCCTGGACATGCAGGCGCACGGTCGCACGGCTGACATCGATCGTGCCTTGTCGCCGGAGCAGATGGCGGATGACACGGTCGCCGCCCTTGAGCACCTGGGCATCGAGAAGGCGGACTTCTTCGGCTACAGCATGGGGTCTGACGTCGCCCTGCATATAGTCAGCCGGCATCCCGAGGTGGTGCGCAAGCTCGTGCTCGCCTCGGCCACCTACACCTTGGGCGGTGTGTACCCCGGCCTTATGGACGGCTTGGCCGAGATGAAGCCCGAGATGATGTTTGGGTCGCCGTGGCACGAGGAGTACCTGCGGATAGCCCCACGACCGGAAGACTTTACGGTCCTGTTCGAGAAGAAGACCCAGATGGACCGCGAGCTCAAGGACTTTTCCGCCGAGGCGATCAGCGCGATCACGGCACCGACTCTGCTGATCATCGGAGACTCCGATCTGGTCCGCCCCGAGCACGCGGTCGAGATGTTCCGCCTGCTTGGGGGTGGCGTCTTCGGCGACACCCCGGCCGGCCTGCCGGCCTCACAGCTGGCCGTGCTCCCCGGCACCTCTCACGTGACGCTGGTGGACCGCGTTGACCTGCTGCTCGCGATCATCCCGCCATTTCTGGACACACCCGTGCCGCCGCAACCCGATGACGACATCAGCCACCCGCGTTGATCACGCGAAGGAGTCCTGCCATGTCCTTCACTGACGACGAAGTCGCCTACCTGAGATCACAGTCCCTCGGACGGCTCGCCACTCTTGGCCTAGATGCGCAGCCGGACGTGGTCCCCGTCGGGTTCGAATACGACCGGATCCACTTCTGGATTGGAGGCTCCGGCGACACCGTTCTCCGTACCCGCAAATGCCGCAATGTTCAGGCCGGACGCCGCAAAGTCGCCCTTGTGGTCGATGACGTGGTCTGACCCAAGAAACATCCGCATCTGCCGTCTGAGTGCGCGGAGGGCGACCAGGCGGCTCGCCAGGCCAGGGGTCGCTATCCCTCTAACCTGGGGTCGTGGACAAGCCCTCCGAGCCGGCCCCGGCCGCCGCCATCCCGATCGACCCGCTCGCGCTGTGGCAGGAATGGTGGCGATTATTCGGCGCGCGAGCTCCGCTGTCGGGTGACGTGAGCCAAGCAATCGACACCTCACTCCTGCATGCAATCGGGGATCAGCTCGGATTCATCAACATCAACACGACCCGGTCGGGCGACTCCCAGCTCGAGCAACGCATCACCGAAGAGGTTGCCAGTTACGGCCGTCAACTCGGGTGGATCATCGACGCCCTGGACGTCCTGATCCGAAACGGCCGGCCGGTGGACGTGACCCCGGACGACGCATCCGCGCTCGATCAGCTGACGACCCTTCGTGCGGAGGTCGAGGCCGCTAAGGAGCGCACCGCCCGGGAGCGAATTGACCGCGTCGTCGCCGATATCCGCACGCTGAGGCAGGACCCGGACGCCAACCGCGAGGAACTGCGGCGTCTGCGCGAAGCCCTCGACGGCGACTGATCACATCGGGCACGTAGCATGGTGATCAGGAGCAGCGCGTCACTAGGCGAGCTTCCGCTGGTCAGGAATAGCCTGCCGCCGACGCCGCCGCACGCCGAGTATCGGCCCCAAAGCCACCAACACGAGTGGGTACTGATTGACGTCCATGGCACCGACCTAGCGAGCGAGGAGCGGTGATGATCAGCGGGAAGACGACCTTGATCGCCCACCTGGGCTATCCCACGCACGCCTTTAAGGCGCCACTCATCTACAACCCGTGGTTCGAGAAGAATGGCATCGACGCGGTCGTGGTGCCGATGGGAGTCAAGGCGGAGGAGTACCCCGAGTTCCTCAAGTACCTGTTCAAGCTGTCGAACATTCGGGGCGCCTTGGTGACGATGCCGCACAAGGTGACGACCACCCAACTTGTCGACGAGCTCACGCCTACGGCCCAGGTCGCCGGGGCGTCCAACGCCGTTCTACTGCGCGAGGACGGCACGCTGCTCGGGGACCAGTTCGACGGCGCCGGGTTCGTCCGCGGTGTCGAGCGAAAGGGCTTTCCTCTCGCGGGAACACGGGCCCTCGTGGTGGGCAGTGGCGGGGTCGGCTGCGCGATCGCGGCATCGTTGGCCGGGGCGGGCGTTTCCGCCCTCGGTCTCTTTGATGCGTACACCGAGTCCTCGGAATCGCTCGCCGGAAGGATCAACGAGCATTACCCGGACATCGAAGTGACCACGGGGTCGAAGGACCCGGAGGGTTACGACCTGGTCGTCAACGCCACGCCCCTGGGTATGAACGACGGGGATCCCCTGCCGGTGGACGTCGACCGGATCGCACCGACGACCTTCGTCGGCGAGGTCGTGATGAAGCAGGAGATCACGCCCTTCCTACAAGCCGCGAAGGACAAGGGCTGCCAGATCCAGGTCGGCACCGACATGCTCTTCGAGCAGATCCCGGCATATCTGGAGTTCTTCGGTTTCGGCACGGCTACGGCCGACGAGCTACGCGAGGTCTCGCAGATCAAGAGCTGACGCCGCCGAGTCTCACGAAGGTCGTTCCGGTAGCGACATGCCCGTCCCACGGGGCCGCGATTCATGCGAAACTCCGGCCGTGCGGCGGAACCCGGCGGTCGACGAGTGGTTCGCCGCGTACGACCATCCGCTCAAGGACGCGTCGCTCCGGGTTCGCGACATCATCGTGGAAGATCCCCGGATTGAGGAGTCCATCAAGTGGAAGACGCCGACGTTTAGTTACCGAGGCAACTTGGCGAGCTTCAACCCAAGGTCGAAGGCGTACATAAGCCTGCTGTTCCATACTGGAGCGTCGATTCCCGGCACCCATCCGCGGCTGGAGGGCGGCGGTGACGTTGCCCGGTACATGCGCCTGACGGACCTGCGAGACGTCGAAGCTGCCGCCGACGATCTCCGTCGCATCGTAGCCGCATGGTGCGACCGGCCGTGAACAGGTGCGCCTCCACCCTGGCGTGAACGGGTGTCCCTGACTAGCGACCCGGGGGGCCCGGTCGAGATGTCTACGCCAGTTCGGTCAGGCGGCGTAGCTCACCACGGCCATGCCGTTGATCCACTCGTAGATAGGCTCGTACGAAAGCATCGTCATCTTGTGTCCGCGCATCGCGCCGCCCACGGCAACCCAGGCCCGGACCTCGCCGGTCCCGTTGCCTGCCTCCATCAGCTCATCGTTGGGCAGCTCGAGCAGCTCGCCGAGGTCGTCTTTGCCCAGCTCCTCCAGGAACCAGCGGTCGAACTCCTCGTCGATGTCGCCGACTCGCGGTTCGCCCACGAAGTGCGAGACGCCGCCAGCTCCGACGAGCGCAACCCGTTCGAGTTCTTCATACGAGCGAATCGAGTCGCCCAGCGCGATGCCGAAGTCGTAGCTCTGCTGCATCGTCATCAACGGCGGCGTCGTGCAGTTCATGACCATCGGCACCATCGGCAGCTGCCACGCCGGGTCCAGCTGGTTGTAGACCGTCAAGAACCCGTGATCCGGTTCCATGTCGTAGGACAGCGCCGGCCAGTAGTTCGCCGCCATCAAGCGCTCGGTGATGTGAGTGCCCAAACCGGGCTCACCGCGCAGCTCCGTGCCGGTCATGTTCAGCCATTTCGCAGACGGCGTCTCGTACCGATCGGCCAGGCCGATGGCCACCTGCGGCAAGCAGTCGAGGAAGAAGTTCGTGAAATGCTCGCCGGAGAGCATGACCACGGCCTGCGGCTTGGCTGCCGCGGCTTGGTCGCGCACGGCCTTCAGGGCTGCGAAGAACCGGTCCCCTTGCTCCGGGGGCGCGGAGCCCGGGTCCGCGGCTTGCATCGGCGCGTGAGCCGCCGAGTAGGCCGTCACGATTTCTGCCATCTGGTCCTCCTCAGTTCCGCAACCGCCGACCCTGCGAGCAACGGCCGGTAGTCGGCTCGCCGGTATCCCAGGGAGCGGCACAAACTGTTGATGATCACCGGATGCGTACCCATTGCATATAAGGTTCCGACGTCCAATGTCTCGACGGCCTTGCGCTCCTCGTCGGTCAAGTCATAGCCCTCGACCGATATGTTGGGCTTCGAGTCGGACGGGGCGTGTTCCCTCACGCGTAGGTAGTCGAACAGGCATTTCTGAACCTGATACAAGCTCATCGACTGCGCTCCTCCCGGGTTCGAGCATCTGGAGCCACGTGACATCCCGTACCCATGAGCGCTGCGGTGATGCCATCGCCGCCGTCACGACCTCAACTCAAGAGCCTATGAACGCCTGGAGGACGCCAAACCGGGGTTTCCGTTCAGTGGATGCGACCAGGTTCAGCTCTGCTCCGGGTCGCTTCCTTCGCGGCGTGAGAATTCCCGGGGCACATACTTGGCCCCATGACCACGCCGACTCTTGGGGTGACCGGGTCCACCGGCCGCCTCGGCGGTCGGGTCGCTGCCCGGCTCGCGGCGGCCGGAGTGTCGCAGCGGTTGGTCGTCCGTGACCTGGCTCGCGCACCGACGTTGGACGGCGCACCGGTGGCTTCGGCCGAATATGGCGACCCAGACGCTGGTGTCCGTGCCCTTACCGGCATCCGGACGCTGTTCATGGTCTCGGGTTCGGAGACGCCGGACCGGGTGGATCGGCACCGCACCTTTGTCGACGCGGCCGTCTCTGCGGGCGTCGAGCATGTCGTCTATCTCTCGTTCTACGGTGCCGCCCCTGACGCCACGTTCACACTCGCACGGGATCACTGGGCGACGGAGGAGCACATCCGGGCAAGTGGCCTGCGGTGGACTTTCCTGCGGGACAACCTGTACCTCGACTTCTTCCCGGCCATGGTCGGCGATGACGGCATCATTCGCGGGCCGGCCGCCGACGGACGGGTAGCCGCCGTTGCTCAGGATGACATCGCCGACGTGGCGACGGCTGTCCTGCGCGAACCAGCCGCTCATGAAGGCCAGACCTACGACCTCACCGGGCCGGAGGCGCTGACCATGTCCGACGTGGCCGACCACCTGTCCTGGGCTACCGAACGGGTCGTCGGATTCATCCCGGAGACACTGGACGCCGCCTATCGGTCGCGGGCTCACTACGGAGCCCCCGACTGGCAGGTCGACGCCTGGGTGAGTACGTACACGGCGATCGCGGCCGGAGAGTTGGCCAAACCAAGCGACATCGTCGAACGAATCGCCGGGCACGCTCCTATTTCGTTGGTTGACCTACTGGTCAAGCGCGCAGGCGACCTGCGGCTCGGTTCGCCACTCTGACGCCTGTCCGCAAAACCGAAGCTGAAACATTCGGCGCTATGAGCCCGGCCGGAACTGACACTGTCGTCATCGGTGCGGGCGTGATCGGGCTCACTACCGGCGTGTGCCTTGCCGAGGCCGGGATGCGCACCCACGTTGTCGCAGCTGAGCAGCGCAAGCGCACCACCTCGTATGCTGCGGGCGCGATCTGCGGCCCCGTGTTCTACTCACCCGACGATGCCGTAGGCGCCTGGGAACGTGCCGGGTATGACGAGTTCACGGCCCTCGCGGCCGATTCACGTACTGGCGTACGGCTGAGCGACGGCGTGTTCGTAGCACCTGAGGTGATGACCGACGTCCCGCCGATGGTCCGACCCGCCGAGGTGCGGATGCTGGGCCCGAACGAGATACCCGCTGGCTACGCATCCGCTTTCGTGGCCCGCATTCCGTGCGTTGACATGCCCCGATACCTGACCTACCTCCACGAGCGGTTCGAGGCGGCAGGCGGAGTCGTCGAGAGTCGACGGCTGGTGTCGTTCGCGGAAGCCGCCGAGATCGCACCGCTGATAGCCAACTGCTCCGGTGTCGGCGCACGTGACCTGGTTCCTGATCAGTCCGTTCGGCCGGTTCGCGGGCAACACGTCGTCGTGGAGAACCCGGGTATCGACACCGTGTTCATGGAGCCGCCGCTCGGGCCCGCCTGGGCTGGGATCGTCCCGCACGGCGACGTCGTGGTCCTCGGCGGGATCGCCGTCGAGGACGACTGGAACCTCGAGCCTGACCCGGCAGTGGCCGACGAGATCCTGCGCCGATGCGCGGCGATCGAGCCCCGATTAGGCGACGCCCGAATCGTCGAGCACCGCGTCGGATTGCGACCCGGCCGACCAACGATCAGGCTGGAACGTGAGGGGCTCGACGGCGCGGTGGTCGTGCACGACTACGGTCACGGCGGCACTGGCGTTCTGCTGTCGTGGGGCTGCGCCCGCGCGGCGGTCACCCTTCTCACCACGTGACGCGCCACCATGAGAAGGAAGTTCTCGCACGCCATGACGAGGGTCGAGGGCAATACTTCGGCGACTGCTCGGGTTGTGATGACGGACCATTTCCTGCGATGAGGACATCGACATGGGTATCACCAGGTTGAACCATGCAGTGCTGTTCGTGCGCGATCTGGACCGCAGCGTTGCGTTCTACACCGAGCTGCTGGGCTTCCGGCGCATCGACATGACCCCCGAAGGGTTCGCGGCGGCCGCGTTCTTGCAGGCGCCGGACTCGACCAACGACCACGACCTCGGTTTGTTCCAGATCGGCGCAGCCGCTGGGCCATCGGGAGCTGGCCGGACTGCGGTGGGCTTGTACCACCTGGCCTGGGAGATCGACACGCTGTCGGAGTTGAAGCGACTCGCCGGGTCTCTGTCCGAACACGGCGCGCTCACCGGTACGTCGGACCACGGCACCACCAAGAGCCTCTACGGCAGAGATCCCGACGGCCTGGAGTTCGAGGTCGCCTGGATCGTCCCTGCCGACCGCCTCGACGACACCGCGCGCGAGGCGCGCAAGCGGATCCGGCCGCTCGACCTGGACCGCGAGATCGCTCGGTATGGAACCGACACCCGAGGGGGGCTTGGTATCTCGGTTCCGGCATCGCCACGGTGACGACACCACATGGCGCCTCGGGATCGCGGTTGCCCGGACCAGCGCCCGGCTATTTCCCTGCGGAGGTCGCTTGCCAGCGGCGGCGCGATTGGGCAAACGCGTAGGCACCGACCGCGGCGACGCCTGCAATCGCCACGATCGGGACCCACGGGATGCGACCGGCGCTGGGGTTGGCCTGCCCTGGCGTGATCGCCGGCTCGGGGACCGGTTGGTCCCGCAGTACAGCGGCGTAGCCCTTGGCTGCGCCGATCGCCGCTCCTGCCCAGTCGTTTTGCCGGAGTGACGGCTCGATTGCGACGGCAGCGACGTCGGCGCGCTGCTCATTCGAGAGCGGATAGTCCGGATCGAAGGAGACACCGAACTCCTGCTCGCTTGTGGCGACCGCGAGAACCGCGTCGTTGAGCCCCAGGCTGTTGCGGTCCGCGGTCTGGGCCGCCCAGTCCCCGGCATTCAGGTCCGAGAACGAGTCGACGTACACCACGAACAGCTGCAGCTGATGTTCGGCGTCGAGATCCGCAAGCGCCGTCTCGACCTCTGCCCGCCGGTCGGCGAGCGCGTCGACCTGGTCGGTGATCTGCGTCTCGAGGTCGATGGGCTCCTCGGCGTAGGCGGCCGCTGGTGCGATCGTGAGCAGAACGCCCGCCCCGACTGCCGCGGCCGGACCGACCCACCGGCGCATGGCGACCCTCCCGCGACGACATCGTCGACCTTTGCGGAGCGTAGAGGTAGCCCTGTATATCGGCCACCAGACCGCCGGATTTGGCCTCTGAATGGACGCGCAGGCACTGTGTCGGTGTGACTGACGTCGACCTTCCCCGTCGCGCCGACGTCGTGGTGATCGGCGGCGGTCATAACGGCCTGGTAGCCGCGACCGTGTTGGCTCAGGGCGGCCTCGATGTTCTCGTGGTCGATCGGGCGATGACGCTTGGCGGCGCCGCCAGGACCGAGAACTGCTTCCCGGCCGTGCCCGGTCTGCGTCAGTCGACAGGCGCCTACCTGCTGGGGCTCATGCCACCCGAGGTACTCGCTCTGGCCGGCGGTCGGATCCGCCTGCTGCGGCGCGACCCGCATTACGTGCTGCCGACGATCGGCGGACCGGGTTCTCCGTACTTATGGTTCGGTCGCGACCGGAGGACGGGCCGAGCCCAGTTGGAGCGTGCATTCTCCGCCGCCGACGTGGCTGCTGACGACGCCTTGCACAACGAACTTGGTGACCTCTGCGAGGACCTCGCACCGGCGTGGCTCTGCGAGCCGCTCACTGTCGAGGAAACGGCCGAGCGGTACATCCGTTCGTCGCTGCGCAGTTCGTTCGTCGATCTCGTCCAGGGCACAGTCGTCGATTACCTAGCGAAGTTCGGCTTCTCGTCCGAGCTGCTCATGGCGATGTATGTCGTCACCGACGGCATGTCCGGTCTCACTGCCGGCCCGGACACCCCCGGCACGGGCCACAACTTCCTGGTTCACAACATGTGCCGGCTGCCCGGCGCCGACGGCACCTGGATGATCGCCGAAGGCGGCATGGGAGCCGTAGCAGGCGCCTTCGCCGAAGCCGCCGCCAAGGCAGGCGCCCGGCTGGTCACAGGCGCCGAAGTGACCGGGCTGGTCGTGTCCGCCGGGGCCGTGAGCGGTATTGCCCTTGCTGACGGCCGCGAGGTCGTGGCGTCGGCGGTTCTTGCGGCGTGCGACCCATGGCGCGCCGCCCGCATTGCCGGTGAGCACGCGCCCGCCGCGCTGCTGAACCGATTGGACCGGGTCCGCCGGCCGGGCACCACACTCAAGATCAATCTGGCGCTCCGCGGCCTGCCACGGCTGAGCTGCCTCCCCGACGACGCCTCATCGCCGTGGGGCTCGACCGTGCATCTGTTGCCCGACGCCACCGGTCGGCCACTCGAGGCCGTGCGCAGGATGTGGCGAGAGGTCGAGACCGGCCGGCTGCCCGACTTCCCGACCATGGAGTGGTATGTCCACACCACGGTCGATCCGAGTCTGCGCGACGACGCCGGCCATCACTCCTCGGCATTGTTCGTGCAGTCGGTTCCGTATCAGCCCTCGGGCTCCGCCTGGTCGGACTCGCTGGCGCCCTACGTCGAGCATCTGATCGCAATCGTCGACCAATTTGCGCCGGGAGCATCCGAGCTGGTTGCGGACACATATCCCCTTGCGCCGCCCGGCATCGAAGAGCATTTCGGTATCACTGGCGGCCATATTCATCACGTCGACAACACCGTGGCGTTCGCGGACCGGGTCCCGTACGCCACCGGCCTGCCGGGGTTTTACGCAGGCAGCGCCGGCTGTCACCCGGCCGGATCGGTCATCGGGGCGGCTGGCTGGAACAGCGCACGTCGGGTGCTCGACGACATGGGACGACGCCGCAATTGAGGGCGAGCACTTGCGGACGGACGACTGCCTCAACCAGGCTTGGAAGCAGCTCTCCTCTTTGCTAGCAGCGGTTAGGCGGGAGCGCGCGCATGGACTGGAGCCCCCGGCCCGTGGACGGATACAACGTCAGCCCGGTCGCCTCGTCACCGCTCCGCCATGTGGCGATGTGATGATCCACCTGAGGTTTGCGGGACTGCCGCAATGATCCACGTCAGGTTTGGGGGGCCGCCGCAAAGATCCACGTGGGTATAGGGGCGCTATAGCACCGCAAACCTCACAGCGACACCACGGGGAGCACCCCAAGCCTTACAACGATCACAGAAAGAGCACGCGTCTTTGACAGCCCCCGTTTGACAGCCGACCCGACGCGACGTGCCAGGCCCGCACCCGCCCAACGCCGCAGGCCAGCGATTCGTCCGACCTGACAGATGCTGCTCTCACAATCGAGAGCAGTTTCCCAGCCTGGGCGAGGGATGCCGTCCGTTGGGCCACCCGACTCCATCCCTGCATGCAGCGGCAATCGCGCGACTAGCCTGTACTAGAACAGCCGCAGATTCTGTCGAGCAGGGGAAGGCGGAGGCTGAGGTGTCCCAGGAGACCGGTCCGCTGTCGGGTTTCGGGCCGAACGAGTGGCTCGTCCAAGAAATGTACGAGAGCTGGGTCGAAGACCCCAGCAGCGTCGACGAGTCGTGGGCGAAGTTCTTCACCACCATTGCCCGCGACCTGCCCAACGGCGGGCAGCCGACCGTGCAGCCGAGCAAGGGGGCAGATGTGACGACGTCGAGGCCGCAGCAGGCGGGTTCGGATGGCCCGACAGCCGCCACGACGCAGGCATCTGCCCCGGAGGATGCCGCGCCGATGGCCGGTGTCGCCGGGGACAGGGCAGCGGCCCAACCCGCCGCAGCATCGACCAAGCCGACGCCGGCGCCCGCCACGCCTGCGCCCGCGCCAACGGCAGCGCCGGACAAAGCCGCCATGCCGGGTCAGGGCAACGGCGCTGGCGACCTCGAGACCACGCCGCTGCGGGGAGCGTCGGCTCGAGTGGTCACGAACATGGAAACCAGCCTGGAGATCCCGACGGCGACCAGCGTGCGGGCCGTGCCGGCGAAGCTCCTGATCGACAACCGCATCGTGATCAACAACCACCTCGCTCGTTCCCGCGGCGGCAAGGTGTCGTTCACGCACGTCATCGGCTACGCGTTGGTCAAGGCACTGAAGCAGATGCCGGACATGAACTACTCCTATGACGAGGTGGACGGCAAACCCACCCTGGTCAAGCCGGCGCATGTCAACATGGGCCTGGCCATCGACATGCAGAAGAAGGACGGCACCCGGCAGCTGCTGGTGCCGAGCATCAAGCGGGCGGACACGTACGACTTCGCCGGATTCTGGAAGGCATACGAGGACCTCGTTCGGCGGGCCCGCGGCGGTCAGCTCACGGTCGAGGACTTCGCCGGCACCACGATCAGCCTCACCAACCCCGGCACGATCGGCACGGTCCACTCGGTGCCGCGGCTGATGAAGGGGCAGGGCACGATCATCGGCGTCGGCGCCATGGAGTACCCGGCCGAGTTCCAGGGCGCCGCCCCTGAAACCCTCGCGCGGATGGCGGTGTCGAAAATCATGACGCTGACCAGCACCTACGACCACCGGATCATCCAGGGCGCGCAGAGCGGCGACTTCCTGCGCATCGTGCACGGGCTGCTGCTGGGCGACGACGGCTTCTACGACGAGATCTTCCAGGCGCTGCGCATCCCGTACGAGCCGATCCGGTGGGCCGCCGACGTCCCCGCGAGCCACGAGGACGAGGTCGGCAAGCAGGCCCGGGTGCTCGAGCTGATCCACGCCTACCGGGTTCGCGGACACCTGATGGCCGACACCGACCCGCTCGAGTACAAGCAGCGCAGCCATCCCGACCTCGACGTCACCACGCATGGGCTGACCCTGTGGGACCTCGACCGCGAGTTTGCCACCGGGTCCTTCGGGGGCGCGAAGCCGTTCATGCTGCTCCGCGACATCCTCGGCGTCCTCCGCAACGCGTACTGCCGGACCGTCGGCATCGAGTACATGCACATCCAGGAACCAGACCAGCGGCAGTGGATCCAGCACCGGGTCGAGCGGAAGCACGAGAAGATGGACCGCGAGGACCAGCTGCGAATCCTGCACAAGCTCAACCAGGCCGAGGCCTTCGAGACGTTCCTGCAGACCAAATACGTCGGCCAGAAGCGGTTCTCACTCGAAGGCGGCGAGTCCACGATTTCCTTGCTCGACGAGATCTGCGAGGCGGCTGCCGAATCAAAGCTCGACGAGGTGTGCATCGGGATGGCCCACCGGGGGCGCCTGAACATGCTGGCCAACATCGTGGGCAAGAGCTACGGCCAGATCTTCCGGGAGTTCGAGGGCAACATCGATCCGCGCACCGTGCAGGGTTCCGGCGACGTCAAGTACCACCTCGGAGCGGACGGTCAGTTCGTCGGGCTGAACGGAGACAAGATCAAGGTCTCCCTCACGGCAAACCCCAGTCACCTCGAGGCCGTCAACCCGGTGCTGGAGGGAATCGCCCGAGCCAAGCAGGACCTGCTCGATCGAGGCGAGGAGTTCCCGGTCCTGCCGATCCTGGTGCACGGCGACGCCGCGTTCGCCGGCCAGGGTGTCGTAGCCGAAACCCTGAATCTTTCCCAGCTTCGCGGATACCGCAACGGCGGCACGATCCACGTCGTCGTCAACAACCAGGTCGGCTTCACGACCTCGCCGGAACAGTCGCGATCGTCGATCTACTGCACCGATGTCGCACGGATGGTGCAGGCGCCGATCTTCCACGTCAACGGCGACGACCCGGAAGCGTGCAGCCGAGTGGCCCGGCTGGCGTTCGAGTTCCGGCAGGAGTTCGCCAAAGACGTCGTCGTCGACTTGGTGTGCTACCGGCGCCGGGGCCACAACGAGGGCGACGACCCATCGTTCACCCAACCGTTGATGTACGACCTGATCGAGCAGAAGCGCTCGGTCCGGAAGCTGTACACCGAGGCACTGATCGGGCGCGGCGACATCACCTTCGAGGAAGCCGAGCAGGCGCTGCGCGACTACCAGCAGGAGCTCGAGCGGGTATTCACCGAGACCCGCGAGGCCGAGGAGCAGGCATTGGCCACCGTCACGGTGCCGTCGTATCCAGACAAGCCGCTCCTCGCAGGTGGCCTGGTCACCGCCGTCACCGACAAGCTGCTCAAGCAGATCGCGGACTCCTATCTGAGCCTGCCCGACGGGTTCACCGTCCACCCCAAGGTCCGTCCGCAGCTGCAGCGCCGCGCTGCGATGCTGACCGAGGGCGGCATCGACTGGGGCACCGCCGAGATCGCCGCGTTCGCGTCGCTGCTGGTCGAGGGCCGACCCATTCGACTGGCCGGCCAGGACAGCCGGCGCGGCACCTTCGTCCAGCGGTTCGCGGCGATCGTAGACCGCCGCACCGGCGAGACGTACATCCCGCTGCAGCACCTGGACCGAAACCAGGCCAAGTTCCACATCTACGACTCGCTGCTGTCCGAGTTCGCGGCCATGGGCTTCGAGTACGGGTACTCCGTAGCGCGCCCGGAGGCGCTCGTGCTCTGGGAGGCCCAGTTCGGCGACTTCGCCAATGGCGCACAGATCATCATCGACGAGTTCATCGTGGCCGGGCAGTCGAAGTGGAACCAGCGCTCCGGTGTGGTACTGCTGCTGCCACACGGATACGAGGGACAGGGGCCGGACCACTCATCCGGCCGGATCGAACGCTTCCTCGCGATGGCTGCCGACGACGCCTTCCGGATCGCCCAGCCGTCGGTTCCCGCCTCGTATTTCCACCTGATCCGGTTGCACGCGCTCGGCGAGGAACACAAGCCGATGATCGTGTTCACACCGAAGTCGATGCTCCGCCACAAGAAGGCAGTCTCGGCGGTGGAAGACCTCACCGGCGAGACGTCGTTCCGGCCGGTGATCCGCGACCCCGAGGTCAACACCGGGAAAGTCGAACGGGCGCTGCTCTGCTCCGGCAAGATCGTCTGGGATCTGCGGGCGGAACGAACGAAGCTGTCCGACGAGCGCACCGCGATACTGCCCGTTGAGCAGCTCTATCCGCTGCCGGTCGAGCAGGTAAGGGCGGAGTTGGATCGGTTCCCGGCGTTGCGCGAGGTGCGGTGGGTTCAGGACGAGCCACTGAACATGGGCCCGTGGCCGTTCATGGCCCTGCATCTAGGCCCGAAGCTGGGCGTCGAGTTCTCGGGGATCACTCGCCCGGGCGGAACGGCACCGTCGTGCGGCTCGCACGCCTTACACGTCGATCAGCAGCGCGAGCTCTTGGACAAGGCCTTCGCATAGATGTACTTCACCGACCGCGGCATCGAGGAACTCGATCACCGGCGTGGCGACGAACAGGTAACCCTCGGTTGGGTAGCCGAGCGCCTGCGCGAGTTCGTCGACGACAATCCCGAGTTCGAGGTTGCCGTCGAGCGATTCGCGACCTGGCTCGCCAGAGTCGACGACGAGTGACTTCCCCGCCCGAGCCGCGAGACGTGCGGGTCTGCGTCTTCGGCGACTCGTTTGTCGTCGGCGTGGGCGACCCGAAGGCATTGGGCTGGGTCGGTCGCGTGGCAGCGAGGACACCGCTCTCCACCGGTGTCGCGCTGACCATGTATCCCTTGGGTGTTCGTGGGCAGACGACCGAGGACATCGTCGTGCGCATACCCCTGGAGAGCTCCCCTCGGTTCGCGCGCGGCGACGAGCACGGCGTCGTCATCGCCGTTGGCGTCTCCGATGCGTTCGCCGAGGTGTCGGCGGCGCGATCAGCCGCAACGCTCGAGTTCGGGCTGCAATCTATGCAGACGCGTTGCCTGGTCGTCGGGCCGCCGCCGGTGGGTCCGGACGAGAGGCGTGGCCGGATCGCGGAGTTGGACGATGCCTACATCTCGCTGTGCCGCCGCCTCGAGGTGCCTTACATATCCACTTACCGCGCACTCATCGGACGCAAGCCGTGGTTCGAACAAGATCTCCCCGACGGTGTCCATCCGGGCCAGTCGGGCTACGGGATGTTGGCCCAAACCGTGCTGGCCGGTGGTTGGTACAAGTGGCTGGGTGTGCAGGCGCCTGCCCGGCCCACCCAGCGCCGAGGCAGTCTTACGGCTTGAGAACGATCTTGCCGAACACTTCGCCTCGCTCCAGGGCGGCGAAACCGTCCAGTGCCTGCTTCATCGGCAACATCCGGTCGATGACCGGCCGGACACCGGTTCGTTCGCAAAACGTGACCAGGCGCGCCAGCTCGTCCCGCGTTCCCATCGTGGAACCCAGCACTCTGAGCTGGAGAAAGTAGATCCGATGCAACTCGGTGTCCGCATTCCGACCTGACGTCGCACCGGAGAGCACGACGGTCCCGCCTGGGCGTAGTGAGCGAAGCGAGTGCTGCCACGTCGCGGCTCCGACCGTCTCCATCACGGCATCCACCCGTTCGGGCAGGCGCTGCCCGGTCTGGAAGATCTGCGTTGCGCCCAGGTCCAAGGCTCGGGCCGCCTTGTCCGGATCGCGCGAGGTCACCCAGACCCGTACACCCGCCGCAGCTCCCAGCACGATCAACGCGGTCGCCACTCCCCCACCCGCGCCCTGTACCAGCACGGTCGACCCGGGCGCGACCGCGGCCTGCGTGAAGAGCATCCGATACGCGGTGAGCCACGCCGTAGGCAGGCAGGCCGCCTGTTCGAAGGAGAGCGCAGCCGGCTTCGGCACCAGATTGCGCTTCGGAACGGCCACCTGCTGAGCCAACGTGCCCTGGTAACGCTCGGACAGCAGCGATCGGTTCGGGTCGAGGGTCTCGTCGCCACGCCAATCCGGGTCAGAGATCACGGCGTGGACCACGACCTCGTTGCCATCGGCGTCGACGCCCGCGGAATCACAGCCCAGGATCATCGGCAGCCGGTCGGCGCTCAGGCCCACGCCTCGCAACGACCACAAGTCGTGGTGGTTCAGGGCGCATGCTCGGACGGTGACGACGGCCCAGCCGTCGGGCGGCTCGGGTTCGGGCCGCTCCCCTGTGGCGAGTCCAGAGAGCGGATGGTCGGAGTCGAGGCTGTTGGCGTAGACCGCGAACATGGTCGCGACCTTAATGTCAGTCAATCGGCCGCGCGGGCGGGAGTTGGGTCGGGTGCAGGGCTGTCTCTTCGGCAGCCAGGCCCGAACTGCCGGGGTCGGGGCCAACCAGGTCTGGGTCGGTTCGGGAATGTGACACGTCACCACCGGAGACGAGCTGAGCAATCTCGCGCTGAGAAAGCCGGTCATCCCAGGCGGGGATATCACCCTCGTTGTCGACCGCGTCGGGCTCTTCCTCAGCGAGCCGCTCGTCCAGAGACTGTCCCCGCGCTTGTTCCGCGGCCGTGGTGCCGAACAGCAGGGAGCCCCGGTAACGGTCGCCAGCATCCCCGGTGTTGTCACCACTTTCGTCGAGCACGGTGTCCTCGGCGCCGTCACCTTCGAGGATCTCGCCGACGTCATCGCGTCTGGTCATGTGCCGACCTCGGAACTGGCCGCATCGCCGCGGCCTTTTGCCGGCAGCCAACCGCCGCCGTACTCGTCACCCTAGTCGGACCGGCTCGGGAATATCAGTGCGCTCGAGTTCGGAGCAGCCGCGGTGGGACGGGTGCGGGCGCGTGGCAGCGCCGCAGCCTCGTTACAGAGCTGTCGAGGTGCCATGGTGCACAGTGCATGATTGACCTCACCGTCGTGGTGAGAGGTGCGGAGCCGATGGGCCTACTCGACAGGGTGAAGGCGGCGTTCGGCGGCGGGGACGAGGAAGACGACGCTCAGCACGAGGCGCACGAACCTCCGCTCGACGTCGACGCCCGCCGCGCTCAACTCGACGAGCTCGAGGCGGCCATCACAGAGCTGACCCGGGCGATGACGGCCGACGCCGAGCGCATGCGCAACCCTGGGTGGCGTGGCCGCGTGGAAGACCTCCGCTTCGGTGCCGCGGAGGCTGCGCGGCTGATCCGTCGCGGTTTCGACCGGGCAGCCCTGCTCGATCTCGCGGCGGAGGTGCGGCCGCTGTACGGCAGCGGGCCGGTGCCGGCGGAGTACGTCCCATACCAGGCGGCGCACGAGCGCGTCGTCACCGCAGCCGCGGCGATTCGCGCTCCCCTGCCTTCGGAGTCCGGGCCGAGGTAAACCCCGAGCCGGCCGGCCTACATGTTTCGACCGGTTGGTCATAGATTATGCCGACGACGCGGACGGCTACAAAGTCCGGTACGTCTCGGCGATCCGGGATCTGGGCCTGCCCAAGCCGGTCGACCTGCGTGGCGGCGCCCTGCTCGAGATCGTCGTCCAGACGCCGTACGGCCCCGACTCGCCGTCGTTCTGGTCCGGATACTCACCGCGAAACCCGCGGGAGCTGGTCAACGTTTCGGGGTGGCGAACGTTCCGGCAGGTCAGCCTGGTGGAGGTCTACGAGAGCCAGGTCACGTTCGGTCTTGGCGTTCGCGCCCGGCTGCCGCTCCGGGTCTTCACGCTCGACGGTCCCGGCGCCGGATCGCGCATCGTGATCGACGTGGCACACCGCTGGTAGGGGACCGGCTCTTGCCCACCCGTCATCTTGTGGATGGTTGTCAACGTGTTCCACGCCGGTTTCCGTTGACAACCCATCACGCGTTGCTGATCGGACCCGCCGCGTTTAGCGTGCGGGCAGACTTGGCCTCGTGGATAAACAGAGCGCCGGGATCCTCCTGTTCAGGCGAAGCGAAGACGTCGTCGAAGTTCTGCTCGGACACATGGGCGGGCCGTTCTGGAGTGGCCGGGAGAACGGCGCGTGGTCGGTGCCCAAGGGTGAATACGGCACCGACGAGGACGCCGAGCATGCGGCTCGGCGGGAGTTCGAGGAAGAACTCGGCGTGCCGGTGCCCACGACGGCCGAACTGATCGATCTTGGAACCGTTCGCCAGCCAAGCGGAAAGGTCGTGACCGTCTGGGCGGCCGACGGCGAGGTGGACCTGAACGGTCTCGTCTACGGCACTTTCACGATGGAGTGGCCACGAGGATCGGGCCGGTTCCAGGACTTTCCGGAGCTCGACGTTGTCGCGTGGTTCGACATGGCGACGGCCAGAGAAAAGATCATTGCGGGGCAGCAGGTGTTTCTCGACCGCCTGGCCGACCACCTCGGGACCGGGTGAACAGCCGCGGCTTCGGCCAGACCCGGACCAACGCGACCGCCACCACCGCTTCGGAGGTCACCGGGCCAACCTGCCAGGAGTCGACGCCCTCGGCCGGGTTGTCGCGCTCGATCCACCAGCCGCCGGGGTCGGACCAGCCGATCCGCTTGACCGACAGCCCGGGCCGATCAGGTAGGCGGACCACCACAACCCGGCCCGCCTGTGGCTTCGCCCCGTACCGCACGAGCAACCTGTCACCGTCGCGGAGGGTCGGCTGCATCGACCGGCCGCGCACCACAGCAAACCCCCACCTGCGGGGGGCGCTACCCCACCTGCGGGGGGCGCCGCCCCCCGCATCCCCCGTGTTTTTCGGCACGCGATTCCCTTTCGATGACGCCGCCAGGTGCGGGAGTAGTGTCGCGCGGGTAAGACAGACCTGCGGGGCCAAAACCCCGCACACCCCCGACCTCCGGCGACCGTCATGGAGAGGACCATCGGATGCTTGCGCGCCTGTTCGCCCGCACCATCGAAGTCTCGGCTCACTGCGATCTTCCCTGCGGCGTGTACGACCCGGCACAGGCCCGAATCGAGGCCCAGTCGGTCAAGGCCATCTGCGAAAAGCTGCAGGGCAACGACGACCCTGACTTCCGCACTCGGGCTCTGCTCATCAAGGAGCAGCGGGCCGAGCTGGTCAAGCACCATCTCTGGGTGTTGTGGACCGACTACTTCAAGCCGCCGCACTTCGAGAAGTACCCCAACTTGCACCAGCTGTTCAATGAGGCCACCAAGCTCGCCGGTGGTGGGGCGGGTGGTGCCAAGTCGTCGACCGACCCCGGCGTCGCCGACGATCTGCTAGCCAAGATCGACGAGATCGCGCAGATCTTCGCGGAGACCAAGGCCGCCTGACCCGACCCTGGAGAGCTCGACACAGAGGCACCACTGTCGCGGCGTGGTGCCTCTGTGCTGACCGGCGCGCAAGGAGGCCGTGATGCCGACCGACCACGTTGAAATACGCGTGCCAGCGTCGGGGGCATACGTTTCGGTCCTTCGAACGGCCGCAGCGGGGATGGCTGCCCGGCTCGACTTCACCGTCGACGACATCGAGGACTTGCGGATCGCCGTCGACGAGGCGTGCGCCGTGCTGATCCCGCTCGCCGAGACGGACGCGCGGCTGACTGCCAGCTTTGACCTCGAACCCGGTCGACTGCAGGTGACCGTTTCGGTCCCGTCGGATGCGACCGAACCACCGAGCCGGAACACCTTCGCATGGACCGTGCTGACCGCGCTGGCCGGCGAGGTCGACGCCAGGGTCGACGACGGCCAGGTCACGCTCACGTTACGCAAGCAGCAGGCGGTGAACCCGGGGTGATGTCGGCGGGGATGGGGGTGAACCGCGAGGAGTCGCGGAGCCTGTTGGAGGCATTGTCCGTGCTCTCGGCAGGCGACCCGCTACGCGATGACGTCCGCACCCAACTGGTCACGATCCACCAGCCACTCGTCGAGCACCTGGCCCGTCGCTTTCGCAATCGCGGCGAGCCGTACGACGACCTCGTCCAGGTCGCGACGATCGGCCTGATCAAGGCGATCGACCGCTACGACCCAGAACGAGGCGTCGAGTTCTCGACCTATGCCACGCCGACCATCGTCGGCGAGATCAAGCGCTGGTTCCGTGACAAGGGCTGGGCCGTGCGGGTTCCGCGCCGCCTCCAGGAGTTGCGGTTGGAGATCGGTTCCGCCACCGCGGCGCTCACCCAGGAACTAGGCCGGTCGCCGACCGTTGCCGAGCTCGCCGAGCGAATAGGTACGGGCGAGGACGAGGTGCTGGAGGGCATGGAGTCCGCCGCCGCCTATAGCACGCTCTCTCTCGACGCCCCGGAGGGCGGTGAGCCCGACGGGCCGTCGGTCCTCGACATGCTCGGCGCGGAGGACGAGGCATTGGAGGGCGTCGAGAACCGGGAGGCGCTCAAACCGTTGCTCGCTGGCCTGCCGGAACGCGAGCGGCGAATCCTCGTGCTGCGGTTCTTCGCCGGCATGACCCAGTCGCAGATCGCGGTCGAGGTGGGGATCTCGCAGATGCACGTGTCCCGGCTGCTCGCCCGGACGCTGGTGAGGCTGCGCCAAGGGCTGCTGGTCGACGAGGCGTAACGCGGCAGGTGGTTTCGCGGGGACGGACGGTGGCCCCCGCTGTCAGCTCTCCTCCCACTCCCTGCGCCAGGCCCGGTTGGCCGTGACTGCCTGCAGCGCATTGCGCTGACTGAGCCCGACGTTGATCTCATCGACGCGCACCACGGCCCGGGCGAGCAGTCCGACGGTTCGCTCGATCAGTGCGACCGAAAGACCCGTTGCGCGATCGGTGACGGTTTCCGCGAACCCTGCCATGGATTCCTCCCAGTCAGCACCCTGCGTGCTTCAAGACTCACTGCTGTCGATGTCGGTGCTGTTACGCCTCGGTAAACCCTCGCCATTCCGTAGGCCTGCTGGCTCTACCGATCTGCGGATGTCACGATCGCAGCGTGCGAGCAGAAGTCGCAAACCGGGTCCAAGCTGCCGCGATGGGGTTCGCGGCAGCTATCGTCCTGGTGACGCTCGTCGTCCTCGCCATCCGTGCCGATGTAGCCGCACCGCATGCGAGCACGTGGCTCATCTTCCTCGACGTGGCCACCGGTCTGGCTTTCGTGGTCGCCGCCGCGCTTGCGCCTGGATCGCACGCGGAACGTGGGCTCATGGCGGCAGTGGGTGCGGCTTGGCTTACCGCCTCGTTCTTGCCGGCGGCCCGGTCCGTGCACCAGGCGGTGCTTGTGGTGGCGCTGATCGGGTTCCCCGCAGGCCGAGTGCGCGGGTCTAGCCGGTGGCTCCTCGTGGGTCTGGCCGTACCGGTCGCGATCGGGCTCCTGCCGCAGATAGCCGTGGCTGCGCTGTTCGCCCTGGTCGCTTTGTTTGTCCTGGTCGGGGGGCGGCGGGATGCCGCCGCCGGCTATCCGATCGTCGCGGCTATCGCCGTGGCGGCCACGCTGGGCGCCTCGTGGGTAGTCGCCCGTTGGCGGGCGGACGTCTTCGACCCCACCGTGGCGCTAGTGGGTTATGAGCTGGTGCTCCTAGCCGTCGCGATCGCGTTCCCGGTCGCCGCACAGGCAGTCATCCGTAGCCGGGCACGGCTCGTCGACCAGCTGCTCGCCGGCGAGCGGCTCACGGGTCTCGACGGCTTTGCGGTCGTGTTAGGACGCGTACTTGGTGATCCCAGCGTCCAGGTCTTCCGCTGGCACAACCCGGACGTGGGATACGTCGACGAACGTGGTCGCCAGGTGCCAACCGGAGGTGGTGACCGGCGGTGGCTCACGGTGGACGACCCCGACGGGCGTATTGCCGTCGTAGCGCACCAATCGTCGGCGCTGGACGATCCACCGACGGCCGACGCGGTCGCTGCAGCAGTCCGGCTAGCGGTGAAACACCTGCGTTTGCAGGAGGAGCAGCGGCAGCAACTTGCCGAGCTCGAAGCCTCCCGCGCCAGGCTTGTCGCTGCTGCGGACCGCGAGCGGGAGCGAGCCGCGACGCAGCTCCGGCAGGACGTGGGAGTGTCGCTGCAATTGGCCCAGTCCGAGTTGACTGCGGTTCGTCCGGCAACGCGTGATCCGGCGGTAGCCGGGTCTCTCGACGTCGTCGTCACGGAGCTGGCAACCGCACGGGACGAGATCGTCGAACTCGTCGCAGGAGTACCTCCGGCGCAGCTCGGGGGCGGACGGCTCCGCGACGCCCTGGACACAGTGGCCAAGCGCAGCCCGGTGCCGGTGTCGGTAACCGTCGACGCAGACGCGGCCGGCGACGCGGACACGGAGACAGCCTTCTTCTACGTCTGCTCGGAAGCCTTGGCCAACGCGGTCAAACACGCGGACGCGAACCGGATCGCCATCACCGTGCGGCGGACCGACGGCGCGATCATGGCCACGGTTTCCGACGACGGACGCGGCGGCGCGGACCTTTCCGGGTCGGGGCTGCTGGGCCTCGCGGACCGGCTGGCCGCTCGCAGCGGCCGGCTCCGGGTGGACAGTCCACCCGGAGCCGGCACGACGGTGACAGCGACACTTCCCGCTAGCTGATCTTCTGCCACTGTTCGATCACGTAGATCAGGTTCTCGGCGCCCTGTTGATCGCCAAACCGCAGGCTGTCGCCATCGAGTTTCCACGTCATCCGGGACGTGGTGGCCGGCCCGCAGTGTTCAGGCTCCGTACTGGACGGTGGCAGCTTGCACCCGGTGAGCCGTGACATCAGTTCGCCCGTGTTGACGAAATTGACCGTGTTCCCGGTTCCTAGCAGTTCGCCGGCCTCGAAGGGCTCGTCTTGGGGTTCCGAATTGCCACAGTCAACTCCGGGGTCCTCGATCGGCCGGCAGCGCAACTCGAACGTTCCCTGCCGGACCGTAAGCGTCCAGGTTCCACTCCACCCCGGTTCGTTAGACAGCCCGGCGCCCGCGACGTCAGCCGTGGTGATCTCGACCCGGTACTTCCCGTCAGGCAGCTCAGAAACCTCTTCAGGGATGGCTTCTAGGCTGGCGTCGTCGTCGATCGCGCCTTGCTGGCAGTCGGTCGGCACGTCGGGCATGTCGGGTGCAGCGTTCGCAGCAGCAACCGTCTGGATTTCCGCCAGCAATTTCCCATCGTCTGGGTCGGCGGCGAGTCCATCCATGACCGGCGCCAGGCTGGCGCGCAGCTCGGCTATCTGATCCGGGCTGGCGGAGACAAAGCGCGTGCCCGTCCCGCACAACTCTCGTGCGATGGTGGTTTCGTCGTAGGTGGCTTCGACCGAGGCCTGCATCGCCTTGTCAGCGGCCTCCCGTACCCAGTCCTGCTGCTTATCGGTGAGCGCGTCGAAGCGTTCCTTGCTGATCGACAGGACGAACACCTTTGGCCACAGCACCACGTTGGCGGTGACGTATCCGGCCTCAGGCGTCTCGCCCATCTGCGCGTACTGGGCGATGTCAAACTCGACGCCACGCAGTCGCCCGGCCTGGAGCTCGTCGATCCAGCCGAGGCCGAGATTCACCGGCGTTGCGCCGAGGAGGCGCACAGCGTCGGTTTGTACCGGCGAGTTGTAGACCCGGAACGTGGCACCCTTCCAGTCCTCCGGTTCCAGCAGGGGGGCTTCCGCGGCGAACGGGCGGCGAAGTGGACCGACGGCGAGGCTGAGACCGACGACACCTGTCCCGTCGAGTTGCGCCAGCAGCTTGTCCGCGACCGGGCCGGACACGAGCGCTTTCTCGGCCGCGTAGCTGGTCAGTGTCATCGGCGCCTCGATTGCTTCCAGGCCTGCGATGCCGGCGTTGGCGAACGCGCGGGTCGACGGCCACCCGCCGTCCACATCTCCGGCGGCGATCGCTTCCACCAGATCGGACTCCGCCTCCGCCTCTCCTTGTCCGTACTCCTCGGTCACCTCGACCTTGATCCGCCCGTCGGACACCTTCTCCAGGTTGTCGACGAAGGCCTGCGGCCCGTACGACTGCCCGTTGTTGTTGACATGGTCGATGGTCGCGAGTTTCAGCACGACCGTGTCGCCTCCAGACTTGTCCGCGCTGGGTGTGGCAGAGCATGCCGCCACCATGGCGACCGTCCCCACTGCGGCGGCCCACCGGCCGATTGGTTTCCTGTTCATGATGGCCTCCTGGTCGTCCGATATTTGGACGCTAGGAGCCGGGATCGGCCTGGCCCACCGGGTTCCCTCGGTATTCGGATGTGGATAACACTGCATCACGCGAACTCAGGTGTCCGCACAATGGCGAACATGGCCGCGTCCGGCAAACCTCCACGCGCACCGCAGGGGCGGGCACGTCGTGCCGCGACAGTGACCACGTCCCTAGCCACCGGCGTCGCGGGGCTGACGGTGCTGATGTCGGCTCTGGCGGATCGGGTCGCCGATGATCCGCTGGCCTTTGCCGAGCACCAGCTGCCGGCCTGGCTGTCGTTCGTCAGCCTCATAGCCGTTGGCCTCCTCGTCGCAGGTCTGTGGGCAACGCGAGCTCATCACCCGAGGGCGTCCATTGGGCTCGCTGTGGCTACCGCGGGCTCGCTCCTGCCGTTGTGGGCGGCCTGGTCATGGCTTCCTGACGTCGTTCGTGCTGGGCTGCTCGCTGCCACGCCGTTCGTCGTCGTGGGAGTGGCCCAGGTTGCCCTTGGCTGGTCGGTACCAAATTCCCGGAACGCGTTCGCGGCGATGCGCGTCGTGTTCGCTCTGGTCGTCGGCGGCGTGCTGGTTCATCTCCTCGGCTACAACCCGTTCGCGGACCCCGGTTGCGCCCGTACCTGCGACGACGTAACGCCCCTTCTCGGCGGATTGATCTCGACGAAGTCAGCCGTGACGATCGCCGGCTTACTGACCTTGGTCGCAGCGTTTCTAGCTGTTGTCGTCGTGTTCCGCGAAAACGTCCCGCGAACGCCACGCCTGATCGTTGGCGCCGTGCTGATGGCGCTGAGCGCGCAGGTCGTGTCGGCGATATTGCGGTTAGCGACCTGGGGGGACATCGCAGCCGCTGGCCTGCTGCTGGTCTTCCAGCCCATGGCCGTCACACTCGTCGCCGCGGCGGTGTGCGTGGTCGCGGCCCGAACCCTGCGGACCCGTTCCGCCGTCGACCGCTTGGCAGCCCGGCTGTCCGGATCAGTAGAGGCGCTCAGTGGCGTCCAAGGGGCTCACTTCGCCGTCCCGGGCGAGGCGCGATGGGTCGACGCGTCCGGCCGGGACGCCACTGAGGGGCCCGGCCACGACAGGGACGTCGTCCTGTCGGACGAGTCGGGCCCGGTGCTTCGTCTCCTGGTTCCCCCGGGCACCGACGAAGGCGACGTGCTCGCGGCGATCACACCCGCTACCCGGCTAGCGCTGCAGAACGCCCAGCTCTCGGCAGTAGCGAAGGCGCGGCTCGCGGACGTTCAGGCCTCCCAGCGCCGCGTGGTCGCCACTTCCGACGCCGTGCGACGGCGCATCGAACGCGACCTGCACGACGGCGCACAGCAGCGGCTGGTCAGCGTCGCGTTCCACCTGAAAGTCGCCCTCGCCGGTGTCGATCCCTCGACCGCCGCACAGCTTACGACCGCAGAGAACCGGGTTCGGGACGCCCTCGCCAACCTGCGCCGGCTCGCGCATGGCATCTTCCCCAGCGTGCTCACCGAAGAAGGACTTGCCGCTGCCTTGGACGAGCTGGTCGCGGCAACTGATGTCCCGACGACGTTGGACGTCCGTTCGCGCATCGATGTCGACGCCGAGCCGGCTATGGCCGCATACGCGACGGCCGTCGCCGTCCTCGGCTCGTTCGAGCACCCGGCACCGGACAGCCGTGCCTTGATCTCGATCGACCAGGAGGGCAACACGCTGACCGTCCGGGCGGAGGTGGAAGCCGGCGGTGGAGCGGTTGTGGCGACAGACTTCATCGATGTCGCCGACCGGGTGGGTGCCCTCGGCGGACGCTTCACCAGGTCGCAGACAGAAAGCGGCAGCACAGTGGTGACGGCGGTGATCCCATGCGGGTCGTAGTTGCCGACGACGTCATGCTGGTCCGGTCGGGACTCGCCCGGCTGCTCACGGACGCTGGGGTCGACGTGGTGGGGGAGGCGGCCGACGCCGATGCGCTGCTGAGGTCGGTCGCGCTGGAGCAACCCGACGTGGCAATCGTCGACATCCGGATGCCGCCGACCCACACCGACGAGGGTTTGGTCGCGGCTCGCCGCATCCGTGAGCGATACCCGACGACGGCAGTCGTCGTGCTCAGCCAGTACCTCGAGGCGCGCTACGCCCAGCGGCTGCTTGCCGACCAGCCGGGCGGGCTCGGTTACCTGCTCAAGGAGCGGGTCTCCGATATCGCCGTCCTTGTCGATGCCCTGCGCCGGGTGACCGAGGGTGAGTGCGTCATCGACCCGACCATCGTGTCCCGCCTCATGCAACGTCGGCGTCCGGATTCTCCGCTCAGCCACCTCACGCCGCGCGAGCGAGAGATTCTCGCCCTGCTGGCCGAGGGGCGATCGAACGCGGGCATCGCCGGCGAGCTCGTGCTCAGCGAACGCACCGTCGAAACAGTGTGCGCTCAGGTATTCCGCAAGCTCGGTCTGGAGCCATCACCTGACGTCAACCGTCGCGTGCTGGCAGTGCTCACGTTGCTCCGCAGCTGAGTCTCAGGACCGGCCCAGCGCGGCCCGAGCTGGGGCCGAGAACAGCGCAAGCAGCGCCGCCACACTGGCCAGTCCAAGCAGCAAGGCACCTGGCCAGAATCCGCCGCTGGCCATCTGGTAAGTCACGCCGAGCCCGAGCAGCTGAAGGAAAACACCCGCGCCGAAGGCCCAGCGTTTCTGCAGCCAGAGCGCGACGGCGACAACCAGCACGAGCAGACCCATCAGCGCGATGTACGCGGTCGCGCCTTCGAACACACCGCGATTGCTCGGCTCCTCGCTGGTGCGGCGAAGCAGAAGCCACCCGGCGAAGCCGAGCAATGCGGCCCCTTCGACAGCGACCACACCTGCGGCAACTAGTAGGGCTGCGGGTCGTTGGTCGGGTGGCGGCCGGGTCGCCATCCGGACAGGCTACGGCGGCCGGAAGTTACCCTGACCGCCATGCGCGCCCTCGTCATCGTCAACCGGCAGGCGACGACGACATCGCAGCGCACCCTAGAAGTGCTGCTGGCCGCCCTACAGCATGATCTGAAGGTCGACGTCGCGGAGACGACCCATCGCGGCCACGCCGTGGAGCTCGGTCGGCTGGCACGGACCGACGGTCTGGACCTGGTGATCGCCGTCGGCGGCGACGGCACCGTCAACGAGGTGGTCAACGGCCTGCTCGCCGACGACCCCGATTCGGGCATCCCGGATCTCGCGATCCTGCCCGGCGGCAGCACCAACGTCTTCGCCCGCAACCTCGGCCTGCCAGAAGACCCGGTGGAGGCGACCGGTTTTCTCCTCGATGCCGTCCGCCGCGGCCGGCGAACGCCGATCGGACTCGGCCGGCTGGACGAACGGTGGTTCACCTTCTGCGCCGGGGTCGGATACGACGCGGACGTCATACGTGCCGTGGAGGAGCTCCGGGCCCGCGGCCAGCGTTCCACGTTGCCGCTGTACACCCGGACGGCGATCCGTCGCTTCTTCGCGCAGGACGCTCGCAAGCACGGCCAGATCGTCCTCGAGCGAAAGGGTGCGGAGCCCGTCGTGGGGATCAGCATGGCTGTAATCACCAACTGCGCCCCGTGGACCTACCTCGGCGGCCGCCCGCTCAACCCGACACCGGAAGCAAGCTTCGAGGCCGGGTTGGACGTGTTCGCGCTGCTGGGTCTGCGAGTCTTCTCAGCGCTGCGCCATCTCGCTCAAATCACGCTCATCGCCGGGCGTGGCCCTCGTGGCCGCGACGTGGTGGTGCTGCATGACCTGCCCGGGTTCGTGTTGTCTGCCCCGAAGCCGGTGCCGGTGCAGGTTGACGGCGACTATGTCGGCGAACGGTCCCGAATGACATTGCTGGCCCGCCCGTCGGCCCTGCGGGTCGTCGCTGAGCTGTAGCCATCCACCCCTAATGCGCGGTTCGCCCCGATATTGTGATGAAGACGGCACGGGTTCCTGGCCGGAAGACTCTTGTTCTCGCGGGACGGTTTTGTCACCCTTGGACTGCCGTGCGGTCGGACAACTCATCTGTGCGGCCGGAACTGCGTAACCCCCGCCGACGTTGTCGGGTTGCGGTGCTCGTGGATTCGTGAACCATTTCACGTGATACACCGCGCCGGCCGGCCAGCCGCCCGGCGTCATCACCCGTACGAGGAGTGAGTGAGTTTCATGGACTGGCGCCATGTTGCCGCCTGTCGTGACGAGGATCCGGAGCTGTTCTTCCCGATCGGTAACACCGGCCCTGCGTTGCTGCAGATCGAGGAAGCCAAGTCGGTATGCCGTCGCTGCCCGGTCCGCGAGGAGTGCCTGCAGTTCGCCCTCGAGACCGGCCAGGACGCCGGCGTCTGGGGCGGGCTGTCCGAGGACGAACGTCGTGCACTGAAACGACGTAACGCCCGGGCGAGGGCACGCGCATACTGAGTCGGTTCTATCCGCGCCCCGCCCGCCAACCGGCCGGCGGGGCGCTGCGAATACGAGAGCCCGAACTCAAGCTGCCCTGGAGTGGCGCCCAAGCCGGGTACCCGGAGGACTTCGTAGTGCCCGATCGAGGTCTCCTTGGGGAGGTGCTCCTCGTCAGGGCCGATGACGGCCTCCTGCCAGCGCTCACCGGCGAACGGCCGGATCGACGCGACGTCTTCGCAAACCGTGACGTGCAGACACTCGGTGGAGGAACGGGGCTAGGCGGGACGGACGGGCAGATCCAGCACCACACGGGTGCCCCCGCCCGGCCGCGGCCCGACCTCGAGGCTGCCGGCGAGCTCGCCGACCACCAGCGTCCGCACGATCTGCAGGCCGAGCCGTGCCGCTTGGTCGACGTCGAATCCCAGCGGCAGCCCGCGCCCGTCGTCATCGACGACGACTCGTAACAGCCCCGCTTGCCGGTCGGCGCCCAAGCTCACCTCTCCAGGCACAGCACCCAACCCGTGCTCGACCGCATTCTGCAATAACTCGGTCAGCGCCATCGCCAAGGGCGTAGCCACGGCGGAGTCGAGCACGCCGAAGCTCCCCGTGCGCGTTGCCCGCACGAGTGGTTCGGCTGCGGCCACCTCTGCGACCATCGTCAGCAGCCGGTCCGCGACCGCGTCGAAGTCCACCGTGTCATCCACAGTTTGCGACAGAGTGTCGTGAACGATCGCGATGGAGCCGACCCGGCGAACTGCCTCCTCGAGCGCGGCCCGACCCTCGGCGGGACCGATCCGCCGCGCCTGCAGCCGCAACAGGGCCGCTACCGTCTGCAGATTGTTCTTCACCCGGTGATGGATCTCGCGGATCGTCGCATCCTTCGTCATCAGCTCGCGCTCGCGGCGGCGCACCTCGGTGACGTCGCGGCAAAGCACCAGGGCGCCGACGTGCTCGCCCCCGGGGTCCAGCGGGATCACGCGCAATGTCATGAACGTGGCGTTGCCCTCGACCTCGGTGAACCGGCGCGCCCTCCCGCCCAGCACCTTCTCCAGTGCTTCCTCGACTGGGCCGTCGGTCGGGGCGAGCCGCGCCGTGACCGCGCCGAGGTGCTCACCGACCAGGTCGGCCGTCAGGCCCAACCGCCGGTACGCCGACAACGCGTTGGGGCTCGCGTACGTGACCACCCCGTCCGCGCCGAGCCGGATGAAACCGTCGCCCACCCGCGGACCCGCGTGCCCGCCCACGTCGGTTCCGGCGTCGGGAAACCGGCCCTCAGCCACCAGCTTTGCCAGCTGGCCTGCGGACTCGAGGTAGGCGAGTTCGAGCCGGCTCGGCGTCCGCACCGAGATCAGGTTGGTGTTACGGGCAACCACGGCGAGCACCACGTCGTCGTGACGCACCGGGATCGCCTCCACGCGTACGGGCACGTCGTCCCACCATTCGGGATCCCCGTCGCGACGAATCACGCCGTCGTCGTACGCGGCGTCGACCAAGGCGCGCCGCCCGCGGGGAAGGAACGAGCCCACCAGGTCTTCGACATAGGCTGTCGGCCCGGTCGTCGGTCGCATCTGGGCCGCGGCGCGGAACCCGCCGTGATCGCGCTCCGGCACCCAGAGCACCAGGTCGGCGAAGGAGAGGTCGGCGAGGAGCTGCCAGTCGGCGACCAGCGCATGCAACCAGTCCAGATCCGCTTCAGCGAGATCGGTGTGCTGACGCACGACGTCGTTGAGCGACGGCACGACAGCGAGCCTAGCCACGCCGCGACCCGCCTCGACCCCTCCCCACGGCTGGCCGGTTCCTCTGCCAAGATGCCGGAGTGCGTATGTCGTACTGGGAGCGGGTGGTCGCCGACGGCTATCGCGTGCCGCACGGCGCGGCACTCGACGACCTCACGACGGACCTGGTCGCCATGCTGGGTGATGCGGATCCGCGGGTACGGGACGACATCGCCTATTCAGTCCTCTCCACCTGGATCGCCGACGGCGTCTACGACGAGTTGCTCGCCGGCCTCGGCGACGGCCTCGCCCTCGGCCTGAGATATGGCCTGGGCGACGACGGCACGGATACCGTCCTGCGCCGGTCGTTCTCCGCCGTCTGCCTGGCGGCCGTCGTCGCACGCGACAACACCGTGCACACCTTGCATCCCACGACGGTGCTGACCTGGGCAGACCGGTCGGTCGCCTGGTTCTTGGCGGAGCGGGACCTGCGCGGCTGGGTGCCCGACCGCGGGCTGGCTAACGCCGTCGGCCACGGCGCCGACCTGCTGGCCACGCTCACGGCGTCACGCCACCTCGGCGCGGAGGAGCTCAGAGTGCTGCTCGATGTGATCGCCGAGCGCCTGCTGATTCCGACCGATCACCGATTTACCGCCAGCGAGGACGACCGGCTCGCGTTCGCGACCATGTCGCTGCTGCACCGGGACCGAATCCCCGTCGACACGCTCGAGCGGTGGCTCGAGCGGCTGGCGGGAATCTGGGCGCAACCCGTCGGTCCCAACGAACTCGAGCCCGCGACCCGAGCCAACGCCGTCGCCTTTGCCCGCGCGCTGCACCTGCAGCTGTTGCTCGGTGTGACCGGGACACCGGCGCAGGACGTCTCGGCGAGCCCGGCACTCAACCCGAGCTGCCGGCCGGACCTGCTGATTGCGCTGCAGCGTTCGCTTCGCGTCAGTGCACCGCACGTGTTCCGGCGCCCGTAGTGGGTGAACCAGTACCCGACACGTCGGGTCACGGTGGCGAGCACGCCCGGGCTGTCTTCGACAACCACGGCATCAACACGATGTGGACGCTGTCCGGCGCGCATGTCTTCCCGCTCTACGACGCTGCCGTTCGTCAGCAGCCGGCGATGCGGATCGTCGACGTGCGGCACGAGCAGACGGCCGTGTTCGGAGCGGAGGCCACGTCAAAGCTGACCCGAGCCACCGGCCTTGCCGTGCTCACCGCAGGCCCGGGAGTGACGAATGGGGTCAGCGCGATCGCCCAGGCCTATTTCAACGGCGTGCCGCTGCTCGTGGTCGGCGGCCGCGCGCCCCAGTACCGGTGGGGAACCGGAGCGCTGCAGGAGCTCGACCACCCGCCGATCCTGGCGACCATCACCAAGCGTGCAGTGACCGCCCACAGGACCGCAGACGTGGCAGCCGTCCTGGACGACGCCCTGCGAGCAGCGGCAGCACCGCACCGAGGTCCGGCGTTCGTCGACGTGCCAATGGACGAGTTGTTCGGCCGTGCCGATGTCGAGCGGGTGCCAGCCGGCCAGCGCAGCATCGCCGAACCGGATCAGGACGACCTGACGACGATCGGCGCCCGGCTCGCGACGGCGGAGCGACCTGTTCTGGTGCTCGGCTCGGACGTCTGGCTGGACCACGCCGACGATGCTGCCGTGCGGTTCGCCGCCGAGACAGGCGTCCCGGTCGTGGCCGTTGGTATGGGCCGCGGGATCCTTTCGCCCGGGCACCCTTTACTGGCGAATCGGGCCCGATCGGCGGCGTTCAAGGGTGCAGACCTGGTCGTTGTGGCTGGGACACCGCTGGACTTCCGGCTTGGGTACGGCACCTTCACCGGCAGCGCCGACGTGGTGCACATTGCCGACTCGCCGGACCAGATCGCGCGCCACGTCGCGCTGGCTGGCTCCGTGGCTGGCGATCTCACGGCGGTGTTCGACGGACTGCTAGCGGCGTACAACGCCGAGATGCGCCGAACGTCCCCAGCGGGCTGGGCCGCGGACCTGCAGGCGGCCGTGGCCGCCGCCGCAGACCGGGATGCTGCGCTGCTCGCCGCCGACAACGACCCGATCCACCCGGCTCGGATCTACGGCGAACTGATGCCACTGCTCGCCGAGGATGCGGTGATCGTCGGCGACGGCGGCGACTTCGTCTCCTGGGCGGGCAAGTTCATCCAACCGGGCCGCCCCGGATGCTGGCTGGACCCTGGTCCGTTCGGTTGCCTCGGCGCGGGCGCAGGCGCTGCGGCGGCGGCGCGGTTGGCTCGCCCGACGAGCCAGGTGGTGCTGCTCTACGGTGACGGCGCCGCTGGGATGTCGCTCATGGACGTCGACACCCTGGTGCGCCACCGACTGCCGGTCGTCATCGTCGTCGGCAACAACGGAGCCTGGGGGCTGGAGAAGCACCCGATGCGGTTCCTCTACGGATACGACGTGGCGGCCGACCTGCGCCGCGAGACCCGCTACGACGCCGTGGTCGAAGCGCTCGGCGGGGCGGGTGAAACCGTGGCTCGTCCGTCCGAAATCGGCCCGGCCCTGCGCCGAGCATTCGCGGCCCGCGGTCCGTATCTGGTGAACGTGCTCTGCGATCCCGAGGTTGCCTACCCCCGCTCGACCACGGGCGTTTGACACTCGTGGCGTCAGCGGCCTCGCTCGCGGAAGGCCGAGCGGTAGCCCTGCGGGGTCGTGTCCAGCCGCTTGGCGAAGTGGTGACGCAGGGCGGCGGCGGTGCCGAACCCGGAGCGGGATGCGACCGCCTCGACGGAGTCGTCACCCTCCTCGAGCAATCGCTGTGCGGCCGCCACGCGCCGAGCCAACAGCCAGTCATACGGCGTGGTCCCGGTCTCGGCCCGGAACCGACGGGCGAACGTCCGGGCCGACATGTTCGCCAGCCGGGACAAGTCGTCGACGGTCAGCTCCTCGTGCAGATGCGCCGCCATGTAGTCGAGCACCCCGGAGAGCGTTGGTGCGGTGGTGGCCCTTATCGGCGCCTCGACGAACTGCGCCTGTCCGCCGTCGCGGTGCGGTGGAACGACCATCCGTCGCGCCACCATGGCCGCTGTGGTCGCACCGTACTCGGTCCGCCACAGGTGCAAGGTGGCGTCCAGCCCTGCGGCCGAGCCGGCGCTGGTGATCACACCGTCGTCGTCGACGTAGAGCACGTCAGGGTCGACCTTCGCCAACGGGTACAGCTGCGCCAGCTCGTTGGCGAAACGCCAGTGCGTCGTGCACCGCCGGCCGTCGAGTAGCCCGGCTGCGGCTAGCACGAATGCGCCCGTACATACAGACATGACCCGGGAGCCGCGGGCGATCGCAGCACGCAGAGCAGCGAGAACATCCGGTGGGTAGTCGCTGTCACGATTCGCGGCGGGGACGCCGATCAGGTCCGCCTCGGCCAGTCGTGATACGTCGTGTTCGACCACGATCGAGAAGCCCATGGACGTCTGCACCGACCCGGCGGACGGGGCGCAAACGGCGAAGTCCAGGCGGGGGATGCCCTGATCCGAGCGGTCGACGCCGAACGACTCACACAGCACTCCCAGCTCGAACGGCGCGACGCCATCCAGGGCGATCACGGCAACGTTTTTCAGCATGTCCGACAGTGTTTCACAGCGTTGGCAGAAAGTCGACGGAGTACGGCAGATCTGCCACTGGTGGCAGGAAGTCGGCGGGTGCACACTTTGAGACATGACGACATTCCTCTTCATCACCCTGATCGTCAGCCTCGCCGTGGCGGGGGCAACTGCCCTGGCGCGATGGCTGGCTGACGACGGCGGGCCGCGCCGCCGCTCGCCGTTCCCGCGCATCGAAGACAGTTGGTCCACTGACCAGCCGTCCCGCCCGTACGCCACCCTCTGATCGCGAAAGGCGTACCCGACCTGGCCGGCCGACCGGCTGTCGGGTACGCCGTCGCCATGATTGACATCAGATCCGTTAGCTGCCAGGCCGCTCGCGTACCGTGAGGCATGTCGGACGGAGCGGCCGATATGCACGTCAGCGCCAGGACCGGAGTAACGGCAGCTGCCGTCGGGGCCTGCTGCGCCGTACTCGCCACGGTTGTCGGTATGAGCCGGTCCCTCCCGGAGCCCTCGCCCCCTTCTGTCGGGGGCGACGTCAATCCGTCCCCGGCGCCCTCGGCATCCGTCGAGACGACGCGTTATCCGGATCCGCGACCGGTGCCGGTGAATGCCCGACTGCTACCGAACCTGCGCAGTCTGCCGCCTGAGGACGTCGAGATCCGAATGGTCGACGGCAACCGGCAGCTCTGGTTCACGTCGATCATCGCCAACGCCGGGATCGGGCCCGCTGAGGTGATCCCGGACGAGTTGCTGCCCTGTCCACCACGACAGCAACACGCCTCCCAGGTGCTTTACCACAACAGCGCGGGAGATGCTCGATTCGACCGGACCGTCGACAAGATGAGGACCACGCGTCACGGCGGCTGCATGCTCGATCATCACGACCACGGGCACTGGCACTTCGACGCGATGGCTCGTTTCTCGTAGACCAGGCAGGGTGAGCAGTCACCGTTGGTCGCGTCGGACAAGGTCAGTTTCTGCCTCAGGGACAACCGTGAGACACCATCGGCGTCGCCGGTCAAGGTGGCCCAGCACTACGGCGACTGCGGGCCGCGGAAGGTGCAGGGGATCTCCCCCGGCTGGGCCGACGTGTACGACACCGACCTTCCCGACCAGCATCTCGTCCTCCCCGCCGAACTTCCGGACGGTGCCTACTGCCTACACAACGAGGCAGACCCGCTCGAACTGCTCCTGGAGACCGACGACTCGGACAATGCCGCCGCCATCGCTGTTCGTATCATCGGCGCCGAGGTCTCCGTCGGCGCGGCGAGGAGCTGCGCTTGACGTCACTGGCTCGACGGCAGGGTGATCAGGCGACGACCACGAGGACGTCACCTTCCTGGACGACGTCCCCTTGCTGCACCTTCACCTCGGTCACGATGCCGCCGCCTTCACTCAGGACCGGAATCTCCATCTTCATCGACTCCAGGACCAGCAGCGTCGCTCCGGGCTGCACCGAGTCCCCTTCGGTTACTGCCACCGAGAACACGTTGGCGACCATCTCCGCACACACCAGTTCGGCCACCCGATGCTCCTCGATCCGGAACGGCGGACCCTGCGCATTCCACCACGAAGCCGCGGCCGCTCCTAGCCGCCGTGAAGATCGTCGTGCAGTCGAGGGGCCCATCGGCCTTGCTGCGGGAGACACCCGACGATCTTCACGATCGCGTCCGATCCGGCCCATGACCAGCCTCCGGGCTCGCCCGCTCGGACAATCCAGCCTGGGCGTGGCGCGATCACGTCGCGACCCGCGCACGGGACGATGTGACCGTGACACTCGTGCTGCTGGCCCTGGCCGGCGGCGTGATGTTCGGCTACGCCCGGGGCGGGCGGCTGGCCTGGCTCGGGCGGCTGCCGCTGCGGCGTAACCGGCTGCTCCTGACCGCGATCGGCGTCTACGTTCTCGGTGTTCTCGGTGGTCTGCTCTGGGAGCCTCTACTCGCGATCCTCTCCGCCCTGAGCTGGCTGACGATCGCGTTTTACGCGTGGGTCAACCGAGTTGTGCACGGCGCGGCGCTGATCGCCTTCGGTCTGGCCGCGAACGGACTGGTCATGCTGCTCAACGCCGCGATGCCGGTCTCGGTCTCAGCCGCCGCACAGGCTGGCGCCGATCCGGTCGCTTTGCTGGCGCCAACTGAACGGACGACTCTCGAGCCAGACATGCTGCTTCCCTGGCTGGGCAAGACGGTTCCCATTGCCTTCCCGCCTCGGCCAGAAGTCGTCAGCCCTGGCGATGTCGCCGTCGCCGCTGGGCTCGCCCTGGCCGTTGCTGTCGGGATGAGTGTTCGCGGCGGGCGGGACGCCGACTCGACGCCATCACCGGCCGAGCATGAGACCATGGAGCGCGCCGCGGAGCCGGAGAGCTCCGTCGTGCTCTAACCCAAAGCCGAGGAGATCGACCGAATGGCCCGAGCGTCCCGCAAGCGCAAGGCACGAAAGCGCAAGAAGGCCAACCACGGCAAGCGCCCCAACTCTTGAGCCTGGACGTTTCGTCTCGGCGGCAACAACGATGAGGCGGCGGTGTGCGGCCTGGCCACGGCCTCGGTCCCTTCGCGGCGACTTCAATGATCCAATCCGCGTAAAGACGCTATTTCGCAGTGTTTGGCGCGAGTTTGATCATTGCAGTCGCGGCGACGTCAGTAGTCGATGATCTCGACCCGGATCTGCTGAATCCGGGCCAGCACCCGCTGGCGCAGCGCGTCAGGAGCCCGTTCGCATCCGCAGGACCGCGCGACCAGTGCCTTGACAACGCTTTCGAGGTCGTACTTGCTCAGGCACGGCGCGCACTCGTCGAGGTGCTGTTCGACAGCCGCATACGTGATCTCCCCGTCGTCCAGCTCCCGATCCAGAAACAGGTAGACCCGATCGAGGATCTCCGCACAGTCGGTGTCATGCGGCTGCCCGCAGCTCATCCTCCGACCTCCTCCGGCACAGCCGGTACCAGCCCGCGCTCACGCGCGTAGTCCTCGAGCAGGCCTCGCAACTGGCGGCGACCTCGGTGCAGCCGAGACATGACAGTGCCGATCGGCGTGCCCATGATCTCGGCGATGTCCTTGTACGGAAAGCCCTCGACGTCGGCGAGGTAGACCGCGATCCGAAACTCCTCCGGTATCTGCTGCAGCGCGTTCTTCACATCGGAGTCGGGCAGGTGGGACAGCGCCTCCGCCTCGGCTGAACGCAGGCCGGTCGAGGTGTGCGCCTCGGCTCGGGCCATCTGCCAGTCCTCGACTTCCTCCGAGGCGCTTTGCTGCGGCTCGCGCTGCTTCTTGCGGTAGGAGTTGATGAACGTGTTGGTCAAGATCCGGTAGAGCCAGGCCTTGAGGTTCGTGCCCTCTTTGAACTGATGGAACGATGCGTAGGCCTTGGCGAAGGTCTCCTGGACGAGGTCCTCGGCGTCGGTTGCGTTGCGGGTCATCCGCAACGCAGCGGAGTACAGCTGGTCAAGGAAGGGCAGCGCGTCGCGTTCGAAACGCTCGGCACGCTGCTCTGAAGTCTCAGTGATTGCCATCGCTCGCGATGCTATCTGCGGTGGCGCCGTGGCCGGTTGCCACTCCACCAACCGGGAGGTCCAGCGGGACGTCTGCTCGGCGCGCTGGCAACCGGCGGTGGTCGTCACGTGTGGGTCAACGCGCCGCCGTCGCGAATGCATTCCCCAACCAGTCCCGCACGGTTTCCACCAGTCCGCTCAGCACCGCCTTCGGATCGTGGGCCGCGGGCACCGCCATCGCGTGATCGGCATGCGGAACGGCCACCAGCTCGAACGGACCGGCGGGGAACTCCTCCGGACGACCGAACGGATCGCGCGCACCCTGCAGGACCAGTGTGGGCACGCCGGCACCGGTCAGCTCGGCCAGCCGAGATCGCTCCGGCCGGCCGGGCGGGTGCAGCGGGAAGGCCAGAGCGACCACCGCGGTGGCACCCACGTCCAATGCTGTCCGGCAGGCCACCCGCGCACCCGCGCTGCGACCGCCGACGGCCAGCGGGCCCTGTCCTGCCACCGCTGCCATGACCGCGAGCCAGGCCCGGTCCAGCGTCGCGGACGCCGGCGCAACCTTCTTGCCGGCCACCCGCCACGGCTGCTCCACCCGGATGACCGTGATCCCCTCGCCCGGCAGCGACGCAGCGAGCGCTGCGAGGTCACGGGCTCCGATGCCGCCGCTAGCGCCGTGCCCGAGTGCGAGCGTTCCGCGTCCGGTGCGTGCCTGGTCGATGATCAGCCGCGCATCCCCGACCTGCGTCTTCACCACGCGCTCGGCCACGACCGCACCGTACCCGCCGAGCTATCGGCCGTAGACTCATGCCGACCAGCAGCGTCGAAAGGACCGAGCCATGGGTCGGGACATCGACACGACGGAGTTCACCCGCGAGGACCGGCTCCGCTACCGCGAAAAGGTCAAGACCGACCTCGCCGCCCTGCGCGAGCTCGTGGACAGCGGCAGTTTCGAAACCGGGCGGCGGACCTGCGGGGTCGAGATGGAGGTCTACATCACCGACCCGCAGGGTCACGCCGCACCGATCAACGCCAAGCTGCTCGAACGGCTCGCGTCGAGCGACTTCCAGACCGAGGTCGCGCAGTTCAACATCGAATTCGACGTCAAGCCCCGGCTGATCACCGGTCACGTGTTCCACACGATCGACGACGAACTGCGCCGGTCCCTGAATCATGCCCACGACGTCGCAGAGGAGCTCGGCGCCCAGGTGATGATCATCGGGATCCTGCCCACGCTGAACGACTTCGACGTCACCGAGCAGTTCATGTCGGCCAACCCGCGCTACAAAGCGCTCAACGACATGATCCTGAACGCCCGTGGCGAAGACATTCTGATCAAGATCGAGGGCACGGACGCGCTCGAGACACGGGCGAACTCGATTCTGTTCGAGGCCGCGTGCACGTCCATGCAGCTCCACCTCCAGGTCGACCCGCACGACTTCGGCCTGTACTGGAACGCCGCCCAGGTGCTCTCCGCCCCGCTGGTGGCCGTGGGTGCGAACTCGCCACTCTTCCTCGGCAAGCAGCTGCACCACGAGACCCGCATCGCGCTGTTCGAACAGGCCGCGGACACCCGCACCGAGGAGCTGACCCTGCAGGGTGTCCGGCCGCGGGTGTGGTTCGGCGAGAAGTGGCTGGACGAGGGTGAGGGCCTGTGGGATCTGTTCGACGAGAACGTGCGGTACTTCCCCTCGCTGCTGCCGATCGTCGAGGACGAGGACCCGTTCGCGATGCTGGCGACCGGCGACGTCCCGAGACTCCCCGAGCTAACCCTGCACAACGGAACCATCTACCGGTGGAATCGGCCGGTGTACGAGGTCGTCCGGGGCCGGCCGCACATGCGTATCGAGAACCGGGTACTCCCCGCCGGTCCGTCGGTTCCGGACTCGGTGGCCAATGCTGCGCTGTACTACGGGATGCTGCACGGCCTGGTGTCTCGGCCGCGCCCCTACATTTGGGAGCTGATGAGCTTCGCTGCGGCCACAGACAACTTCTACGCTGCCGCTCGGGCCGGGCTGGGTGCACGGTTGTACTGGCCGCGCATCGGTGCCCACGTGCCGGTCACCGAGTTGCTGCTGCGCCATCTGCTCCCACTGGCCCGCGAAGGGCTGCTCGACTGGGGTGTGGACGCCGGTGACGTCGACTATTACCTCGGCATCATCGAAGAACGAACGATCTCGGGTTTGAGCGGCGCCGGCTGGCAGATCGCGACCTGGCGACAGTTGGTTGAAGACACCGGGCTCGACCGTGCGGAGGCAGCCGTCGAACTCGTCCGCCGCTACCAGCAGCGCTCGTACGCCAGCACACCGGTGCACACCTGGCCGGTCTCCGGCTGACCAGCTCAGTGTCCGAATCGTCCCTCCTCAGTCGGTATCCTGTCGGCCCATGTCCGTGCTGTACCACCGCTTCGACGGCTATGAAGAGCTCAAGGCCTTGCTGGAGGGGTCCGACGAGGAGGTCTTGGTCTCGCTGGCCGGCAAGCCCGGGGTCATCCGCATTCCGGCGGCGGGCACGGCGCAGGTACCCAAGGCCCGGCTCATCGCGTGCCTCATGCACGGCAACGAACCGTCAGGGTACCGGGCGGTGCTGGAGGTGCTGCGGCGCGGCGAACGGTTTCCGTTCGACCTGTGGATTCTGATCGGCAACGTGCGCGCCGCCACCCAAGACGGGTGGTATGCCCACCGATTTCTCGATGGCCAGGAGGACTTCAACCGGGTCTGGCAGGTGGGCCCGACAACCACTCGGATGCGGCGGTGTGCCGCTGCGATCCTCGACCAGCTTCGCTCGACCGGCCTCGAGGCCGCAGTCGACCTGCATAACAACAGCGGCCAGAACCCTTATTACGCGATCGTGCCCATACCGACCCCGGCGAGCTTCCGGCTGGCGGCGCTGTGCGCCGACACGGTGTTGCACTGGCGGTTGCGGGCATACACGCTGATGGAGGCCTTGGCCAACACCTGCCCGACAGTCGCGATCGAGTGCGGCCTGCCACACCTGCCGGAGGGAACGGCGTTTGCCTCCGGGGTGATCCACCGCTTCCTGGCTGCTGATGACTTTTCGGTCTCGCACGACGAGCCACCCCCCCGACCGAGCCGGATCGTCGAGACGCTGCATCGGGTGACAGTTCGACCGGAGGTCATGTTCGCCTTCGGCGGCGTGGTCGACGAGGAGACCGATCTGGTCATCGTGCCGGGGCTGGACGGGTACAACTTCGAAGTCCTGCCGGCCGGGCACACCATCGGGCATATAGACGTCGGCGCTGCCGTGCCGCTGCTGGCCACGGACATGAGCGGCGGCGACGTGACCGATCGGTTCTTCCGCACGACGCCCGACGGCCGCGTGATCACCACCGAGGACATCACACCGGTGATGATGACCACGACAGTCGTGCAGGCCAGGCGCGACTGCTTGTTCTACACCTCCCGGCGGGTGAGCTAGAACAGCCGCGACTCGTCTACCTGCGGCTCCGCCGGCAGCGGCTCGACCAGGTGTGGGCCGTTGTTGTCGACCTTGTTCACGTTGGTAGAGACCGGGTATGCCTCCAGCCGGCCCGGTGTCGCGGGCACCAGCAGCCGGCGCGCGGCGGCGACGTCGTCGACGGTCGGGTCCAGCCACGCCGCCCAGCGGTCCGGCTCGACCACCATCGGCGTGCGGTCGTGGATCTGGCCGATGTCGTCCTCGGCCTCGGTCGTCAGGATGACCGCCGTCCAGCGGAATGCGTCTGGATCGTCGTCGTCGGCCACCGTTGGATTACGCCAGATCTCGTACAGCCCGGCCATCGCGAGCATGCCGCCGTCGCGCGGATGGATGAAGAACGGCTGCTTTCTGCCCTTCACCTGGCCGTACCACTCGTAGTAACCGTCGGCCGGCAACAGGCAGCGGCGCAGTGCGAACGCGCGTCGGAACGCCGGTTTCTCATGGGCGGTCTCGACCCGGGCGTTGATCAGGCGGCTACCGATCGCCGGGTCGTTGGCCCATGACGGCACCAGCCCCCAACGCACCACGGTGAGCCGCCGTTGCGGCGGCTGGTCCCGCTCCCCGCGCCGCTTGCGGGTCAGCACGGCGTAGACGTCTTTCGTCGGCGCGACATTCCAGTCGGGCTCGAGCCGTTCACGCGACTCGATCCGGTCGACGCCGAACTCCTCCGCCAACTCCTCAGCACTATGGGTGACCGCGAACCGTCCGCACATCACAACAAGCCTGCCATGGCCCACCGACGGTTCGTAGGTTCGGGCGGTCCGCATTCGTGGTAGGCAATGGGCATGAGCCTGGTTCGATACATCGCCCGTCCGATGCTGGCCTCGCTGTTCATCGTGCAGGGACTCAAGACACTGCGCGATCCCGACTCGGTTGTCGCTCGGGCCAAGCCTGTCACCGACCGAGTCGCGCCGCTGCTGGAGAAATACGCACCGCAGGTCCCCACCGAGACCCGGACACTGGTCCGGATCAACGCCGCCGTTCACGTCGTCGCCGGCGCCATGCTCGCCACAGGGACGTTCTCGCGAACAGCCGCCGCGGCGCTCGCCGGCTCGATGGTGCCGACGACGATCGCGGGCCACGCGTTCTGGGAGGTGGAAGACACGGACGAGAAGCGCAGCCAGCGGCTGCAGTTCCTCAAGAACGTCGGCATGACGGGTGGCTTGCTCCTTGCCGCGGTCGACACCGAGGGCCGTCCGGGCATTCCATGGCGAGCCCGGCGCGCCGCCCTCGACGCCCGCCGGATGGCGAAGACCGCCAAACGCGAGGCTCGCCTCACTGCCCGGGCCGCCCGGGCAGAGGTCATGGGCAAGGCCCGCGAACTCCTCCCCGGTTGATCCAGACCTGATCCGGAGTTGTCAGAGTCGGCGGCAGGAACTACGAGAGCAGGCGGAGCACCGCGCGCTCGACGGTACGGGCTTTCGTCGTCGGTCTGACCCGCAGCGCGTTCCAGCGCCGGCAGCACCGTCGCGCCGTCGTCGTAGAGGTCGATCAGCCGGGGATCGACGTACGAGGTCCGTGCGACCGGTGCGGTGTTGCCGAGGTATTCCGCGACGCTTCGCACAGGTAGCGGTTGACGTCGTCGCTGCGAACGTCTCGCATCGCCCCGCGGCGTCGGTACCAAGCGCTGGGATGTGGCCATTGGGCAACGAGCAAATCCAGATGTCATGCCACGCCAGCGGCAGCACCAGCGCCTGGATCCGGGAGAGCACGTCCAGCTCGGTCACGGTGCGGCCGTCCGACCACTGGTACGTGAACCCCCTCCCCCGCCGCTTCCGGACGATTCCGGGACCGCAGTCGACCCGGCGCAGGCGCGTGACCTCCAGTCTACCCGCGGCGTCGCGGCGTGCACATCGCGCGCTCCGCGATACTGACGCTGTGACCCACGATCGCTGGCCCGCACCGGTAGCTACGGGGCCCGTGGAGGCGGAGGTGACGCTGCCCGGTTCGAAGTCGATGACGAACCGAGCCCTCGTGCTTGCTGCGCTGGCGATCGGTCCGAGTGTCATCCGCGGCGTTCTGCATGCGCGCGACACCCAGCTGATGATCGATGCGCTCCGGGTGCTCGGGGTGTCGGTGGTCGACGACGGCACCGGATGCGTGGTGTCTCCTGCGCGGTTGGCTGGCCCGGCCCAGGTCGATTGCGGACTGGCGGGGACAGTCATGCGTTTCGTCCCGCCGGTCGCCGCACTCGCGCAGGGTCAGGTGATCTTCGACGGCGACCCGCAAGCCAGGCGGCGGCCGATGCAAGAGCTGGTTTGGGCATTGCGGAGTCTCGGCGTCGACATCGACGACGGCGGCCGCGGCGCACTGCCCCTCGTCGTTCAGGGCCACGGCGGCGTACCGGGCGGCTCGGTGACGATCGATGCGTCGACGTCGTCGCAATTCGTGAGCGGGCTCCTGCTCGCCGGCGCTAGATACGAACGCGGGCTTACCGTCCGCCATGTCGGCAGGCCCCTTCCGTCAACGCCACATGTCGACATGACGGTCGCGATGTTGCGTCGCGTCGGCGTCCCCGTCGATGAACAGCTCGACACGTGGCGGGTCGAACCCGGCCCGATCAACCCGCTGGACGTCGATATCGAGCCGGATCTGTCGAACGCCGCTCCCTTCCTCGCCGCTGCGCTGGTGACGGGCGGCTCGGTCCGGGTTGCGTCTTGGCCGGAATGGACGACCCAGCCGGGCGCGGCCCTGCCCGAGTTGCTGACGCTCCTCGGCGGGCGCTGTCGGCTCGACGGCACCGGGCTGGCCGTCCAGGGGACGGACGTCATCACCGGGATCGACGTGGACCTGCACGAGGTCGGAGAGCTGACCCCGATCCTGGCCGCCGTGGCGGCGCTCGCGGATTCGCCATCATGGCTGCGCGGAGTCACTCACCTGCGCGGGCACGAGACCGACCGGCTCGCCGCTCTGGCAACGGAACTCACGGCCCTCGGCGGTGACGTACGGGAGACCGTCGATGGATTGATGATCCGCCCTCAACCGCTCAAGGGTGGGGTGTTCCGCACCTACGCCGATCACCGGATGGCCCAGGCCGGCGCCGTCCTCGGACTGGCAGTCGACGGCATCGAGGTCGATGACGTCACCACGACCGCAAAGACGATGCCGGACTTCGTCGGGATGTGGACCCGCATGCTCGGGATCCCGGTGTGACGATCCACTGCCCTGGTACGCATCACTCCACCATGATCATTTTTGCTTGCACGGTGGAAGTGTGAGAACGGCCGAATGAGTACCGGGCCGTCCGGAGGCTACGACGAGAGCGACGTTCGCGTACGCCCGGGCCGCGGTTCGCGGCCGAGAAGCAAGATCCGGCCGACCCATGACGACGCGACTGGCGGAGTCGTGGTCGCAGTTCACCGCGGCCGGTACACCTGCCTGCTCACCGATGACCAGCTGACCATCACCGCGATGCGGGCGCGCGAGCTGGGCCGCAAGTCCGTCGTCGTCGGCGACCGAGTCGGTCTGGTGGGTGACGTGTCGGGACAGGAGGGCACGTTGGCGCGAATCGTTCGGCTCGGGGAGCGAACAACGGTGTTGCGCCGAACGGCTGACGACAACGATCCCGTCGAGCGCGTCGTCGTCGTTAACGCAGACCAATTGGTGATCGTCGCGGCGGTGGCCGAGCCGCAGCCACGTCCGCGGCTGGTCGACCGCTGCCTGGTGGCTGCGTACGACGCGGGTCTCGATCCATTGCTCTGCGTGACAAAAGCCGATCTCGCCGACCCGTCCCAGTTGATCGAGACCTTCGCCCCGCTAGGAGTCGCGACTGTCGTGACCAAGCTCGGCGCGGACCTCGGACCGTTGCATGAGCGGCTCCGGGACCGATGGAGCGTTCTGGTGGGCCACTCCGGCGTCGGGAAGTCGACGCTGGTCAACGCGCTCGTCCCGGGGGCCGATCGGACGATCGGCCAGGTCAACGTCGTGACCGGTCGCGGACGGCACACGTCGACCAGCGCGGTGGCGTTGCCATTGCCCGCTGGCGGCTGGGTGATCGACACGCCCGGCATCCGGTCATTCGGGCTGGCCCACGTCGACCCCCGGCACCTGGTGCACGCATTCCCGGACCTGGATCACGAGACGGAGCATTGTCCACGCGGCTGCACCCACGGGGTCGGCGAGCCGGAGTGCGGACTCGACGACGCCGCCAACGAGGGCAGGATCGGGCGGGATCGGGTCGATTCGTTCCGCCGGCTCCTCGCGAGCAGGGAGCGACAGGCCGGTGACTGAGCAGCGTCGTCAACCGATGTCAGGGTCCACTCAGCCGGCAGGGTTCCAGACTGCTTGGGCCCCCAGGTGCCCGGTCAGCACCACCAGCACCAGCGCGACGAGCCCGGCGATCGACGCCAGCACGCCGACCAGCGTCGTCTGGCCCGTTGGCCGTCCGGTCCGATGCATCAGCATCAACACCAGGTCCAGCACCAGCATCGCTCCGACCGCCCAGATCAGCCGGTCGCCCATCATCTGGTGCTCCTGAATCTTCTCCAGGGCTGGGCCCCCGAGGTCGAGGGACGCCTTGAGGTTGCGGCCGCTGCGCGTCGCGACGGGAACCGAGGCAAAGGCGACCGCGGACAGCGCCACCACCAGCCAGCCGTATGCCGTCCGCCACCGCGGAACGGCGGCGATCACCAACGTGCCGAGCACGGCCAGTGGGACCAGGACGACGACCGCGTGGTTGACGAGCGGATGCAGCGGGACCCCGTAGACCGTGTCGGGCACAGCGACTCCTTCTGCGACGGCCGGTTCATCGTGCCGTATACACCCGCGCGTGTTCACTCGTTCCCACGATTCGTCGGCCTGAGTGGTTCGACGCGCTAGGTTGGCCGCTCGTGGGCTACGACGACGATTTGCGGTTCGCGCACGTCCTTGCGGACAACGCCGACGCGCAGACCATGCACCGGTTCCGCGCACGCGACCTGCGGGTCGACACCAAGTCCGACACCACGCCGGTCACTGACGCCGACCGGGCAGCCGAGGAGGCGATCCGCCGGATGCTCGCCCGGGCTCGCCCACGGGACGCGGTCGTTGGCGAGGAGCTCGGTTCCGAGGGGTGGGGGTCGCGCCGGTGGGTGATCGACCCGATTGACGGCACCAAGAGCTTCCTGCGCGGCGTTCCGGTCTGGGCGACGCTGATCGCCCTGATGGTCGAGGACGACGTCGTTGCCGGCGTCGTGTCCGCTCCGGCGCTCGGGCGCCGCTGGTGGGCCGCCCGAGGCACCGGTGCGTGGACCGGCAAGTCGCTCGCTGCCGCGAGCCGATGCCACGTCTCGACCGTCGACTCGCTCGCGCAGGCGTCGCTGTCGTACTCCTCGCTCACCGGCTGGGAGGATTCGGGCCGGCTGGAAGTGTTCTTGCATCTGATGCGCGGGTGCTGGCGAACCCGCGCATATGGCGATTTCTGGTCCTACATGCTCGTTGCCGACGGTGCAGTGGACATCGCCACCGAACCGGCGCTGGCGCTGCACGACATGGCTGCGCCGGCGGTGATCGTCGAGGAGGCGGGCGGGCGCTTCACCGATCTCAACGGCAAGCCCGGACCGCTTGGCGCCGCCGCGCTGGCCACCAACGGGATCCTGCACGACGAGGTGCTCGCGATCATCGGGTGACTGGTCGAGAATCAGGCATCGATGCTGACGGGAGTAGCTTCGGATCGTGCGAAAGATCCTGTTATCTGCGGGTGGCCTGTACTTGCTGTTTGCAGTCATCGGCCGGTTCGTCGAGGGTATGGGCGCCGTTCAGTGCGGATGTTCTGATCAGTGCTGGTGTCATCGTCCGGGGCTGAGCCTGTTCCGCTGGGTGTTCCCGGTCGGTCATCGCGCTCCACTGACGGGCTGAGGTCGCCACACGCTCCTACGACGCGCACGAACGCATTCAGGTTGCAACGGCCAGGACGTCGGTCCTGCGCAGGTGCCGAACGCTGGGGACGGCCAAGGTTGCCCCGATCGCGACGGCAATGACTGCGGCACAGGCCAAGATCGCGTCCTCGGTGCCCAGCGCAAGCGCAAGTGGTCCGCCGACGAGTTGCCCGATGGGGATCATCGCGTACGAACCGAGCGCATCGAACGAATAGACCCGCGAGAGCCGGTCTTGCGGTACGTGCTGTTGCAGGGACAAGTCCCAGCAGACGCTGAAGACTTCGATGCCGATACCACCGAGGACCGCGCCCGGCAGCAGCACTGCGAGGGTCGGACTCACGGCGAGGACGACGAACATCGGCACCCAGAGCAGCATTGCGGCGCATCCGACGAGCAGTGGACGGCCAGGCCGCAACCGAAACCCGCCGGCGACCATGCCGGCCGTTTGCGCTGCGAGGACAACTCCCCAGCCCTCAGGGCCGAATGATCTGTCGGCGACGACCGGACCCAGCGTGTTCCGCGCCGCGGCCTGGGCAGCGTTGGCGAACCCGAACGCCAGGACCACTGCCCACAGCCAGGTCCGGCTCGACACCTCTCGCCAACCGTCGCGAAGGTCGCCGACGACGCCGGCCAAGCCGGGCTCCCGACGCGAGGCGTCCGGCCCGCCTACTCCGTGCCGCAGCCGGGCAAAGCAGCCGGCCGCGACGACATAGGCCGCCGCATCGATGGCGAGGCCCCAGCCCGAGCCGAGCGTCCCGACCAGAAGCCCGCCGCTGGCGGCTCCCACGATCAATGCCGCATTGAGACCGAGCCGCAGCACCGCGTTGGCCTCTTGCAGCATCCTGCTCGGCACGGTAAGCGGGGTCAGCGCCGCAGCGGCAGGGAACACGATCGCGCTCGCCATACCGTTGATCGCTTCGAGAGTTGCCAGCGCCGGGACCGAAGCTGACCCGGTCAGCAGCAAGGTTGCGCCAATGCCCTGCGTGCCGCCGGCGACGACGTTGGCGGCGACGAGAACCCGAGCGCGGTCGAACCGGTCGGCGATCACGCCTCCAACCAGCATGAACACCACCTCCGGAATGCTCCGGGCGGCGAGCACCAAGCCGAGCGCAGCAGCGGATCCGGTCAAGTCGAGAACCGCGAAGGCGATCGCCACCGGGGCAATCGCGCTGCCCAGCATGGAGATCGCGCGCCCGGCCAGCAGGGCGCGGAACTGGCGTTGCCCGAGCGGACCGGTCATGGCTCGACCATGACGAACAGCGCCGCCGTCGTGCTGGTCCGGATTGCACCGGTCGTCCCACGGGCCACCGCGGCCTGATGAAGCTCACGCATCAATTCCGTGACCCGATCGCAGAGACTTGCCCACGTCCCGGCGTCGACCCATAACTCGGCGTCGGTGAGCGACTGCCTCGTCGGCGGGCCAGCGGCAAGCGCTGCGCGGCGGCGTAGCTCCTCGGCCAGAGCGGCATACGTTGCCCGACGAGTCTCGCTGTCCCATGGCGTGCGCTCGAGGCGAACATGCCCCTGACGTTCGTCATAGCGGTAGCGGCGAGCTCGCCCGCCCCGGATCTCGACTTCCTCGGCTACGAAGACCTGGCCGGCCGCGAGCAGCTGGCGTAAGTGGTAGCTGGCGTTCGCATGCGTGATATCGAGCTCACGGGCAATCTCGGCAGCGCTCATGGCTGTTCCGGTCAGCAGGGACAGCATCCGCAGTCGTAGTGGATGTGCCAGCGCTCGGAGGCCGGCCAGTTCAGCGGTCTGCTGGCCGAGGCGAGGCGGTTCGGGCCGGCGCCGCGGCGTTGACCAGGTAGGACGCGACGGTGTTCGCGACGGCAACCAGCGGTACAGCCACCACGGCCCCGATGATCCCCGCCGCGTATGCACCCAGGGCCACCGCGATCACGACGGCCAGCGGATGCACGCGAACCATCCGTCCCATCACGAACGGCTGGAACACGTGCCCCTCGAGCTGCTGGATCGCGACGATCCCGACCAGCACGATCAGCGCCTGCAGCAACCCGTTGGCGACCAGCGCCACAAGGACCGCGAGGGCACCGGTCACGAACGCCCCAACGAGCGGCACGAACGCGCCAAAGAAGACCAACAGGCCCAAAGGCACTGCGAGCGGGACGCCAAGAATGAGCAGCAAGATCGAGATGAAGGTGGCATCGAACAGCGCGATCAACACGGTGCCCCGCACGTATTGGGTCAGCGTGAGCCAGGCAAGGTGACCAGCGGTGTTCATGCGCTCGCGGGAGTTCCTCGGCATCAGCCGCACCAGCCAGGCCCAGATCCGGTCGCCGTCGTAGAGGAAGAAGACCAGCGAGAAGAGTCCGAGCAGGGTCCCCGTTACGACCTCGACAGCTAACGTGGCCGTGGACAACGCACCGGCTGTGATCGCTTCCCGATTCCTTCCCAGGGATTCGACAGCCCGGTCGATCCAGTCCTGGAACTGCTCGGCGCTCAGGTTGAACGGCGGCCCTGCCAACCAGCGCTGAATCGACTGCAGGCCCTCCTCAGCACGCTGCGCGACCTCACCGAACTGGTCGCCGACGGCTTCACCGACAACCGACAGCAGCCCAACGACAACGACGAGGAACGCGACCACGACGGTCGCGGCCGACAACCCGCGGTTCCACCCGACCGTGCGCAACCTGCGCACCGCCGGTGTCAACAACGCAGATATGAGCACCGCGGCGACAACGGGGAAGATCACGACCCGCATCTCCCACGCTAACCAGCCAACCAGAGCGAGACCCGCCGCGATCACCAGCAGCCGCCACGTCCAGTCCGCCGCCGCGCGTACGCCGTAAGGGACCGGATGAGTGTGGTCCGAGTCGTAGAGCCGCGGTTCTGCCGCGACGACGACTCGGACCGGATCCGGCGGGGCCTCGACCAGCTCGGGATTGGTCAGATCGGTTTCTGCGGCGAGTTCGTCCCTGCGGTGAGCCAACCGCTCACGCATCGCGTCGATTCGGCGGCTGACTCCGTTCGGCATCAGTCCCGGCACACCGCCAGCGTGGCACAGACGACCGAGACGCCAACCAACGCCATCGCGCTGCGCTGCGCACGCCGACGCGTTGCGGTCGTGCTCGAGGCGCCGGAAAGGAGCCGATTTTACGGCAACAGGCGCGACGGGAGCCGGTCGACGCGTCGGCCGACGCCTTCGCGGTCGATCGCGGCCGGCCACACCTCGATCTGGTCGTGGCGGTTGTGGCGGTTGTGGCGTGCGGGCTGTTCCTGGCCTGGGGGCTGCTAACGCGATCTAGCGAATGATCGCTATGCCGATAATTTGATGAAATGTGAAGAATTTCATGCCCAGATGCCGGCTCTGGCATCCTCCAGTCGGATGACACCCGCTCGTCCGTCTGGCCACAATTGGGTCTGACACCTTACGCGCGACGGCGGGAAGTCCTGACCATGTCGGGTGGGGGGTAACGGAGGCCACTGCAACGTTGCCGCCACTGGTCTCGGTTCACAGGGAGTTCGAGCAATGACCGTGCTGACGCATCCGTTGGCCGACTACGCCCCACGCTTGGTTGAGAGCTGGCGAGTGAATGCGGCGTGCAGGGGCATGGACACTGACCTGTTCTATCCCGAAGGTCGCGGGCGCGCGCTGCGCATACGCGAACAGATCGCGAAGCAGATCTGCGCCGACTGCCCCGTCGCAAGGGAGTGCCGCCAGTTCGCCGCCGAGTATCCCGAGCGCTACGGCATCTGGGGGGGCCGCACCGAGAACGAGCGCGGCTGGTCTCGCCGCTGAGCCGGCGACGCCCGAAATCACCGGCGGGCTCTGGATCGCCACCGGGTCAGAGCGTCGCTTGAGGGCGTCGGATCGGCAAGGATGCAGGTGCGCGTTCGGCGGCGGACCGGGCGCTGGAGCGGAGTGGCGACGTGAAGGTGACCGATCGGTGGTTCTCGAGCCGGCTGCAGCAGGACATCGGGATTGCTCGGTGGGGCCATTACGGTGTGCCGGTTCTGGTGTTTCCGACGGCCGGCGGCGACGCCGAGGAGATCGAACGGCACCATCTGGTCGCCGCCTGCGATGAGCTGATCGAGAGCGGCCGGGTCAAGCTCTACTCGTGCGACAGCGTCGCCGGCCGGGCGATGGTCTCCAGAGTCGGCCCGCCGGCGTACCGGCTATCGCTGCTGAACCAGTTCCACGAATGCATCCGGTACGAGGTGGTGCCAGCCATCCACACCGACCTCGGCGGGGAGCAGCCGATCATCGCCACCGGCGCGTCGATCGGGGCATTCAACGCGCTCGCAGTCCTGTGCCGGTTCCCCGACATGTTCCGCGCGGCGATCGGGATGAGCGGCACGTACCGGCTCGAGCGGTTCTTCGAGGGCGAGAGCACCGAGGACCTCTACTTCTCCTCTCCGGTGCACTTCCTTCCCGACCTCGACGGCCCGGCGCTGGAGACGTTGCAGGGCCGCTTCGCGATCTTCGCTTCGGGACAGGGAGCGTGGGAGGACATCGGCGAGTCCTGGCATGCGGCGCACATCCTCGGCTCCAAGGGGATTCCGAACCGAGTCGACGCGTGGGGTCCGGAATGGGACCACGAGTGGCCGACCTGGGGACGCATGCTCCCTCAGTATCTCGACGAGCTCTGCTAGCCGAGCCTGCTGAGGAACAGCACCTCGGCCAAACAGGCGCGCTCGAAGTCGGCCAGGTGCAGGCTCTCGTTGGCACCATGCGCCCGAGTGTCGGGGTCCTCGACGCCGGTGACGAGAATCTCCGCCTCGGGGAAGGCCCTGGCGAAGGTGGGGGACGAAGTCGATCGATCCGCCGACGCCGATCTCGACCGGTTCGACGCCCCAGGCGTCGGAGAACGCAGACCGGGCAGTTGCGTAGGCCGGTCCTGAGCTTGCCGCCCGGAAGGGCTGGACCGCCTTGCCGGCTGTCACCCTCACCCGTGCTCCCCATGGGGCACGCGACTCCACGTGGTTCACCAGCGCCGCACGGGCGTCCCCGGCGTCGTCCAGAGGGCCGATCCGCAGCGTGAGCTTGGCCCGCGCGCTCGGAACGAGCGACATCGAAGCGCGGTCGACTGCGGGCGCGTCGATGCCGACGACCGCGATGGCCGGACTGGTCCAGAGCCGCGACGTCAGACTGCCCGTTCCGATCAACTCCACGCCGTCGAGCAGCCCGGCGTCGGCACGCAACGTCACCTCGGTGAGGTCGAGAGGGTCGGACTCGCCCCGCGACAACCCCGCGACCGCGACGTTCCCTTGCTCGTCGTGCAGAGTGGCGAGCAGCCGCGCGAGCACCGTCAGCGCTTCGGGGACCGGTCCTCCATAGAGGCCGTTGTGGACGGCGTGCCGTAGCGTCGAAACCTCGACCACCACGTTCGCGCCGCCCCGTAACGACGTGGTGAGGGCTGGCACGCCGACCCGCCAGTTGGTCGAGTCGGCCAGTACTAGCACGTCGGCAGCCAGCCGGGAACGGTAGCCGTCGAGAAAGGCCGGCAGGGTCGGCGAGCCGATCTCTTCCTCCCCCTCGACCAGGACGACCACTCCGACCGGGAGCGGGGCTCCGAGGGCCCGCAGCGCCGCCAGATGCAGTGCCACCCCTCCCTTGTCGTCGGCCGCGCCCCGACCGTACAGCCGACCGGCTCGCTCGGACGGTGCGAATGGGTCGGACTCCCACGCGCTGGCGTCGCCCGGCGGTTGGACGTCGTGGTGGGCGTAAAGGAGCACGGTGGGCGCGCCGGCGGGTCCCGGTCGACGGCCCACGACGGCCGGCTGACCGCCCGCGACGCTCAGGACCTCGACGTCCTCGATGCCCGACATACGAAGCATGGACGCGACCGCCGCCGCGCTCTGCGCGACCTGATCCGACGCCGTGGGGTCGGCTGACACTGATCGGATGCGCACCAGCCGGTCCAGATCCGCTCGAACCCCGGGCAGGACGCGAGCCACGGCCTCGTGGGCTGCGTGGATACGGTGCATCAACCCGCGTACATCGTGAACTCGCCGGCGAACCGTTCGGTCATCTCGATCACCTGCTGCAGCTCCGGGTGTCGGACGATGATCATGCCGTCGCCGATCACGCTCGCCCGCCAGTCCCGCCGCGGAGCCCCGATCGGTTGCAGCTCCATCGCCACGACGGAATTGCCGTACTCCGCGAGCAGCCGGTCGAGCCCGTCCAGGTGCGTGATGCTACCGACGCCCTGGGCCCGCTTGAAGATGCTCCCGGCGTTGTACCAGCGCTCGAGCGGTTGGGTGAGCCGGCCATGGACGACGGCCTCGGCCCAGCCGACGTAGAGGTCGCCGTCGGTCGCGTAATTCATCAGGTCGACGACCCGAGCACCCGGCGGGCGGGCTCCGATCTCGCCGAAAACCGCTTCTCCGTCAGCCTTGCGGTACCACTCCATGTGGGTGAAACCGGACCGGAACCCCAATGCGGCGAGCACGTCGACACCCATCCGGCGGCCCTCCTGCAGGTGTGGAACCGACAGGTCGCGCAGCGAGATGCAGGTCGGGCTGATCCATTCGTGCATGCGCATCTGCAGCGGGCGGGGCCGGTACCACAGGATGTGCTCGAACAGGATCTCGCCGCCGGCGCACACCGTGTCGTACGTGAACTCTTCGCCGTCGACGAACTCCTCGACACTCACTTCCGGGATGTGCCGCAGCAGGGGCAGGATCTCGTTGAGCTCGGCTGCAGAACCCACCCGGTACGTATCGGCGGATCCGGCACCCGCGATGGGCTTGACGATGATCGGGAAGCCGATCCACTCCGCTGCCTCCCACGCCCCTGCAACAGTCGTCGTGCTCGCATGCCGTGGCGTGCGGACTCCGGCGGCGTCGATCTGCTGCTTCATCCGTTCCTTGTCCCGGAACGGCACGGTCTGGTCGACCGTCATGCCCGGCAGCCCGAACACCTCCCTGATCCGGGCGGCAAGCAGCATGTACGGCTCCCACAGGCACTCCACCAGCTCGAGTCGGACGTTCCCGGCCAGCCCGTGCAACATGCCGAGCACGGCTGCCTCGTCCGTGAGCGAGACCCGCTCGTAGTGCGAGAGCCCTTCCCGGGCCGCTGGCGGCAGGGCATCGGGTGGCTGGTCGCCGATGCCGATCACCGTCGCTCCGACCTTCGCCAGCGCCCTGGTGAAGTACGACATCTCGACCGGGTAGCCCGGGGAGATCATGACGACGTTCACTGCGCCTCCACCAGTTCCACACGTAGGCCGGTGACGATGCGATGTAATGCCTCGCGGACGACGGCCGTGTCCGGGTCGCGGACGATCACGTACCCCTCGCCCTCGTAGCTGGTCGATGCCGGCTGGCCGGGCTGGGGCAGCCGGGACTCGACCACCAGGTGCCCGAGTTCCCGCTGCAGCTCGTCGGCGCCGTGCACCGCCCGGACCCGGCCTTTGCCCATCCCGCGCAGGTAGGCGGTTCCGGCTGCGTACCGGCGCTCCCGTGGCTCGAACCGGCCCAGTACCACGAGCTCGGCCCACGCACGGTACATGTCCATGCCGTGGGCGTAACCGTGCATCGACGTGAGCTGCGCACCGGGCGGCCGGGCCGCGACCTCGGAGATCGCCACCGAGCCGTCCGGGCGGCGGAACCACTCCATGTGGGTCAGTGCGTCGCGCACCCCGAGCGCCCGCAGCGCCGCCGGGCCGGCCTCCCGGATGCCGTCGTATTCGGTGCCGCTGATGTCGCGCGGCAGGATCACCACCCACTGCATCCAGGGGTTGCGCAGGACCTCCAACGGCGGCGGGATGTAGTCGGCAATCGACGCCCACACCGTCTGCCCGTTCATGGTCACACTGTCGAAACTGTGTTCCTGCCCGACGAGGAACTCCTCCAGCAGGCCCGGAGCTTCCGGTCGCGGCGGGATCGCGTGCAGCCACTCCTGCAGCGCCGCAGGCTCGTCCAGCCGGTACGTGGCCTGCGCACCGGCGCCAGCAGGCGGCTTGGCCACCAGCGGGAAGCCCGTCGCCTCGGCGAACGCAAGCGCTTGGGCGGGACTATGGACCAGCTGGTGCCGGGCGCAGGGAACACCCGCGGCGCGGAGAACCGACTTCATCCGGGCCTTGTCCCGCACGTTGCGGGCGGTCTCGGCATCCATGCCGTCGATTCCGATCATCTCCCGCGCCTGGGCCAACGGCACCTGCAGCTGCTCGAGTGCACCGACCAGCCGTTCGACCCGGCCCAGTTGACCGCTCAGCCCGGCCACCGCCTGCGCGATCTGGTGCGGGTCGAGTGCGTCGTCGACTCGCCAGTGCCCGGCCAGGTGTGCCCGGAGGCCCGGAGGGAGCTGATCGGCAGGAGTCGAGGTGATCACTCCCAGCCGCACTCCGGGCAAGGTCGCCGCCGAATCGACGAACCGAGCCGTGGCCTCGAGCAGGAACGGGGCGACGAAGGCTGCGACGACCATGGGCTGACGTTACCGGCCGGCGGCTAACATGCCGGTCGTGAACGTCGTCTTCGTCGAGCCCTTCTTCCCCCCGACCCAGCGAAACTTCGTCCGCGGCCTGGCCGAGGTCGGCGCAACGGTCATCGGTATCGGCGAGTCACCGCCGGAGATGCTCGACGACCAGCTCAAGAGCTGGATGGCGCACTACCACCAGGTGCCAAGCGTGATCGACGTCGGGATCCTCACCGACACGGTCCGGTGGGTCCAGGACAAGGTCTGGGTCGACCGGCTGGAGAGCACCATCGAAGCGCACATCCTGGCCGTGGCGCAGGCGCGGGAGAACTGCACGATCCAGGGCACATCGGTTCGCACGGCGTGGCTGTGCCGTGACAAGCCGTCGATGAAGGAGGTCCTGCGAGCAGCCGGGGTACCAACCGCTGCGTCGACCGGAGCCGGGACCGCCGCGGAGGTGCTCGCGTTCGCCGACGCCGTCGGCTACCCACTCATCCTCAAGCCGCGCTCCGGCGCGGGCGCGTTGGACACCACCCGCGTCGACAGCCGGGCCGAGCTCGACGCGGCCCTGGGGGCCTTCGGCGGGCAGGGTGTGCAGTCGATCGCTGTCGAGGAGTTCGTCGAGGGCCATGAGGGTTTCTACGACACCGTCTCAGTAAACGGGCGGGCCACCCTCGACTTCGTTTCGCATTACTTCCCCAACGTGCTCGACGCGATGCGCACGCCATGGATCTCGCCGCAGTTCATCTCGACCAACCGGGTCGACACCGTGGAGGACTACGCGCAGCTCCGCGAGCTCGGCCAGCGAGTGAACGAGGCGCTCGGCATCGGCACCAGCGCGACCCACATGGAGTGGTTCTTCGGCCCGAAGGGGCTGCGCTTCTCCGAGATCGGCTGCCGGCCACCGGGCGTGGGCGCCTGGGACCTCTATTCCGCGGGCAACGAGATCGACGTCTACCGCGAGTGGGCGAATGCACTCGTGCACGGCAACGTCGGGGCCCAGCCGTCGCGCCGGTTCGCGGCCGGGATCATCGCCCTGCGACCCGAACGCGACGGCCACATCACCGGCTACTCCGGCGTCGAGGACATCCAAGCCAGGTCCGGCGAGTGGGTGATCGACGCGCATCTGCCGCCGCCGGGCACGCCGACGCAACCGGCGTCAGCGGGCTACATGGCCAACGCCTATATCCGGATGAAGCACCCCGACTACGACGTGCTGCGCGGCATGCTCGACGATGTCGGCCGCACCGTCCACGTGTACGCCGCGTGAAAGTAACGCTGTTGGGGCCGCAACGCCGGCCCACCCTCGATCAGGCGGTCCCGGACATCGCCCTCGATGCGCCGATCGCCACGGTCACAGCCGGCTGGCAGGAACGAGAACCGGATGACCTCGAGCTCGACCGCCACCTTGGCGGGCGTGGCGTCAACCTCGGGCTGCACCACCGCTGGCTCGACGTCTTGGAGCACGACCGTGAGTACGCCACGGCGGAGCTCGAGTACCGGGCGGTGCTCGACGAGTTGCAGGAGTTCTACGTCGTGCAGCTCGACCACGCGCTGCGAGCGCTGTACGAGGTAGCCCAACGCGGCGGATCGGCTCGCAGCACGACGGCTGCGATCACCGACGCGCTCGCCGTCGTCCGCCTCATCGACGAACGCCATCGCGACCAGGTGTGGGCAGCGCGCGCCGAGTTTGTCGCAGCATGGCGCCCGGCCGAGCGCCCGGTCGTCGCGGCGCACGCCGTGACGGTGAACCGAATCCTTCGCGACGCCGCCGCTCTCGTCGTCGCCGGCGGACACGTCGGCGTCCTGGTGCACGTGCTGCGGCTGTTCGGCGTTCACCCGTCGGAATCGGTTCCGCTGGTCGCGTGGTCCGCAGGCGCCATGGCACTCACCGAGCGCATCGTGCTGTTCCACGACCGCATCCCGCACGGCCCGACGCACGCCGAGCTCTACGACGACGGTCTGGGCGTGATACCGCGCGCTGTCTTGCTCCCGCATGCGCGTCGCCGGCTGCGCATCGACGACCATCTGCGGATGTCGATCCTGGTGCGGCGGTTCGAACCCGCGACGTGCGTGGTGCTGGATGATGGCGTCCGGCTGGACCTCGAACCGGACGGGTCGTTGCCACCTGGTGCCCGCGTCATCGTCCCGGACGGGCACATCGGGACGGTGGAAGCGGCATGACGGTGCGATCCCTGCGAACCGGACCGGCGACCACACGCAAGCTGGCGATCAACCGGCTCAAGGAACGCGTGCCCGTCGACCCGGCCTCGATCGACAGGTTCGTTGCCCGCCACGAGGTGCCCATCGTCGAGGGCACGCGGTGCACCTTTCTGTTTCGGGGCGAGGCCGACGACGTCTTCCTCGTACAGCGCATCGTCGGGCTGCCCGACCGGATGCCGATGCGCCGGCTGTGGGGATCCGATCTGTGGTACCTCGTGCTCGAGTTGCCCCACGGGTCGCGGCTCGAGTACCAGATCGAGGTCAGGCGCGGCGACCATCACGAGCGCTTCAACGACCCGCTGAACCCCAAGGTGTCGCACAGCCCGATGGGCAGCTCGTCGGTGTGCCACGCGGCCGGATACGTGACGCCTGACTGGACACAGCCGGACTCCGACGCCCGGCCCGGCGAGTTGACCGAGTTGGTCGTACAGAGCCGGGCGTTGCGCCGTGAGTGCGAGGTCACTCTCTATCTGCCGGCCCGGTTCCGCCGGACGGCGACCTACCCGCTACTGGTCATGCACGACGGTGGCGATTTCCTGCATTACGCGTCGGCCAAGACCGTGCTCGACAACCTGATCCACCGTCTCGACGTGGCCGAGATCGTCGTGGCCTTCCTGCACCCGCGGGATCGGCTGGTGGAATACGCCAACTCCACGGCGCACTCCCGGTTCGTGACCAAGGAACTGGTTCCCCGACTGGAGGTCGAGCTGCCGCTCGCCGGCAACCGGTCCGGGCGATGCCTGCTGGGGTCGAGCTTCGGGGCCATCGCTTCGCTCGCCGCGGCCTACCGGTCCCCGGACATCTATGGGTCGCTGGTGCTCATGTCGGGTTCGTTCGTCTTCACCGACATCGGCACCAATCACGGCGGCGGCCGGGCCTTCGACCCGGTGGTGACCTTCGTCAACCGCTACCGGGCCAAGCCCCGCCGAGTCGCCGACCGCCTTTTCGTCACGTGCGGCATCTACGAGCCGCTGATCGTCCCCAACCGCTCGATGGTCCCGACGTTCGAGTCGACCGGCATGGACGTGCGCTACGTCGAAGCCCGCGACGGGCATACCTGGGAGAACTGGCGGGACCGGATGCGCGACGCCCTGTCCTACGTGTACCCCGGCCCGCAGAAGCTGGTGTACGAGTAGGTTTCGCCAGCGCCGGAGTACTCATAGCCTTCGCGAACTCCGCACCGACCTGGGGAGCATCGTTCGCAAGGTGGCGTATACCGGCGAGGAGGCGATCATCACCGACAGCGGCACCGAGATCGCGATGATCATCAGCATGGCCGACTACGAGCGCCCGCACGAGCACGCCGATGTCGCCGACGCGATCCGTGTGCGCGGGATGCGCTCGTCGGGACCTCGGCAATGAGCATGCCGGAAATGCTGGACGCTCTGGGGTCTCGTCGGCCGAAACCAAGGCGTCGTGATCGTTCAGTTCCACCCCGATGTGGATAAACAGCTCCAACGCCTCCCCCGCTCAGCGTTCGCGGCGGCCCTCAACCAGATCATTGCCCTGGCAACCGAGCCGCGACCGAGCGGCGCAGTTACGTTGACAGGTAGCACGAGTGCTGGGCGCCTCCGTATCGGCGAATAAGGATCATCTACGACATCGACGGCGCCGAGCAGAAGGCCACCGTCCTGATCGTTGGCCATCGCCGGGACGTCTACGACCGCTGATTCGCCTGTTCTCGGCTACCTCAGTCGGGCAGCAGCGGGACCGCCGGGCCGGGATCGCGGCCGAGCAACACTGCTCGGGTGACGGCTTGGGATCCGAACCGGTCGTGAAGTTCGTCGAGGGATGCGTCGAGCGCGCCGGCCGGCTGCCGCTCGAATGGCAACACCAGCTGGAGGTCAGTGCCGTCGGCGAGGTTGCTGAGCGCGATGCCGATCAGCGTGATGCCATGGCTCTCGATCATGGGGACGGCAAGCGCCAGCAGGCCGCGTGCGGTTGCCAGGATCGTCTCGGTGCCCGCTGTTGCGTCGGGCAGTGTGTGCGACCGGGTGGCCCGGCTGAAGTCGTCGAAACGCAGCCGCAGCACGACGGTGCGGCAGACCCTGTCGGCCGCTCGAAGCCGGCGCCCGAGCCGATCCACGATCCCCACCAGAATTGCATCCAGAGTGGCTGGCGACTTCGGGGTGCGACCAAGGGCTCGTTGAGAGCCGATCGACCGGCGCCGGCGGCCGACCTGCACCGGCCGCGGATCTCGATTGTGTGCCAGGGCGTGCAGGTGCCGGCCCGCCGCCGGGCCGAGGATCGCGACCAGCGCCGCCTCTGGGACCTTGGCGACGTCGGCAACGGTCCCGATCCCCCTCCGGTCGAGCTTGGCCGCGGTCACCCGCCCGACACCCCACAGCCGCTCGACCGGAAGCGGGTGTAGGAACGCGAGCTCGCGGTCGGGCGGCACAAGCAACAGACCGTCCGGCTTGGCCACGCGACTCGCGACCTTGGCCAGGAACTTGGTCCGCGCGATCCCGACTGTGATCGGCAGTCCCACGCGCTCACGAATGGTGCGGCGTAGCCGCACAGCTATCTCGGTGGGCGTCCCCGATATTCGCCGCAGCCCGCCGACGTCGAGGAAGGCCTCGTCGATCGAGATCCCTTCAACCAACGGTGTGGTCTGCTCGAACAGCTCGAACACCGCCTTGCTCGCATCGGCGTAGGCCGACATCCGCGGCTCGACGACGATCGCGCCCGGGCACAGCCGACGTGCCTGCGCACCGCCCATCGCCGTGCGCACACCCATCGCCTTCGCCTCGTAGCTGGCGGCGAGCACGACACCCGCGCCCACAATGACCGGACGCCCGCGCAGCCGCGGATCGTCGCGCTGCTCGACCGAGGCGTAGAACGCGTCCAAATCGGCGTGCAGGATCGTCGCGTCACCGGACACGAACACATGTTCGCATCCGAGTCAGACAATTACACCCGGCGTTTGAAGGCCCAGACCGACAACGGAGCGAAGACCAGGGCAATCGCACTCGCCCAAGCCAGCGACTGAACGATCGGGGTCGCCTCGGCACCGGTCACCATCAGCCCCCGGCAGGCGTCAGCCAGGATTGACACCGGGTTCGCGTTGACGAACGGCTGCAGCCAGTCAGGCATCGTCTCGGTGGGCACGAACACGTTGCTCACGAACGTCACCGGGAACAGCGCGGTGAACCCGAAGAGCTGGACGTGCTCAGGATCCTTGGCGAGCACCCCGACCAGCACCGAGACCCAGGAGAAGGCCAGCGCGAAGACAAGGAGCAGGGCGATCGCGGCAAGCAGCGACAAGGCGTCGGTGCCGACCCGGAAACCGAGGATCATGCCGACTGCGAGCAGTAGCACGATCGACCAGGCCTGCTTGACCTGGTCGGCCAGGATCCGGCCGGCCATCGGCGCCCACCGCGCGATCGGCAGCGACCGCAGCCGGTCGAACACCCCCTTGGTCAGGTCGGTGTTGAGCCCAGTGCCGACATACATCGTGACGAAGAGCATGTTCATGACGATGATGCCGGGCAGGGCGAAGGTCAGGTACTCACCCGTCGAGCCGGCGATAGCGCCGCCGAACACAAAGGTGAACAGCAGCACGAACATGATCGGCTGGATGCTGAAGTCGCCCAGCTCCCACGGGTTGTGCCGGACCTGGACGATCGTGCGCCAGGCCAGAGTGAGGGTGTGCCGAATGCCGTCGGCCGGGTTCACCCGCGGGCTCAGCGGCGCAGCCGCTGGTGCGGTTGCGGTAACGGCGGTCATGCCACGTTCCCTTCGGTTTGTTCGTCTTCGTCGGCCGGGTGGCCGGTCAAGGACAGGAACACCTCGTTCAGGCTGGAGTTGCGCAGGGCCAGCTCTGTGACCACGACGCCGGCGCCGTCGAGCCGGCGCACCACCGCCGGCAGCAGCCGGGGATCGGTGACCGGCGCTGTCACCAACTGCCCGTCGAGCTCCGGGGCCACCTGCGCCAGCTCGCCGACGACCGCGGTGACGAGCGACAGGTGTGCTTCGTCTTCCGGCCGGACCGCGAGGGTCTGTGAGCCGGTCTTCGCCTTGAGCTCGTCCGGCGTTCCGGTCGCGATCACTCGGCCGTGGTCGATGACCACGATCTCGTCGGCGAGCTCGTCTGCTTCGTCGAGGTATTGGGTAGTGAGCAGCACAGTCACCCCGCTGGCGACCATGCTCCGGATCAGGGTCCACGCCTCGCTGCGGGCCCTCGGGTCCAGCCCCGTGGTCGGCTCGTCGAGGTACAACATCGGCGGCCGGCCCACCAGACTCGCAGCCAGATCAAGCCGGCGGCGCATGCCACCGGAATAGGTCTTGACGGCCCGGTCGGCTGCGTCGGTCAAGCCGAATTCCGCCAGCAGCTCACCGGCTCGCGCCTTGGCCTGCGGTCTCGGCATGCCGAGCAGCCGGCCGATCAGCAGCAAGTTCTCGGTGCCGGTCAGCATCTCGTCGACCGCCGCGTACTGGCCGGTCAGGCCGATGAGCTGGCGGACCCGATGGGCGTCGCGGACGACGTCGTAGCCACCCACGCTGGCGTGCCCGGCGTCGGGCTGGAGCAGTGTGCTGAGGACGCGGACCGCGGTGGTCTTGCCGGCGCCGTTCGGCCCCAGCAGGCCGAGCACGGTGCCGGCCCGCACGCCGAGATCCACCCCGTCCAACGCGGTGGTCTCACCAAAGCGCTTGACCAGACCCTCGGCCCAGATCGCGTGATCCATCGGATCTACTCCTCTTCGTCGACCCTTGACTCCAGCATTCCGAACGGGTCTGACATTCCAGGTTCACTTGATGGGTTCCTGACGGCCGACAGAGCCACGTCGTCAGTGCACGCGGTGGTCCCCAGGCGATGTGACGCGCAGCCAGCGGTAGCCGTACCCGGCGAGCGGGAACGCGGCGGCTCCGTTCGCGTCCAGCCGCGTCGTGCCGTCCTCGAGCAGGTCGACCAGCTGGCACGAGTCGTCGCAGTCGGCGAGTGTGATCGGCACGGTCCGCGGCTCCGGGCTGAGGTTGTGCAACGCGACCATGCTTCCGTCGCCCCAACGGCACCGGTGCGCGACGACCTCATGGTGCGGCTGGTCAACGGGCTCGAAGTCCGACCAACCCAGCTCCGGACTCTGCCGGTACCGGCGGACGAGGAGCGTCATGAAGTTGAGCAGCGAGTCCGGATCACGGCGTTGGTCTCCGACATTCACGTGCTCGGGGCCAAAGGCTCCATCGACCATGGGCGCGATCAGCCGCGACGGTTTCGCCGTCGAGAACCCCGCGTTGCGACCCGATGTCCATTGCATCGGGGTACGGACCGCCAGCCGGCTGCCAGCATCGAGGTTCTCGCCCATGCCGATCTCTTCCCCATAGAAGAGAACCGGCGTACCGGGCAGTGAGAACAACAGGCTGTAGACCATCCTGATGCGGCGAGGATCACCATCGAGCATCGGCGGCAGGCGGCGGATCAACCCACGGCCGAATACCTGCATGCGCTCCTCGGGTCCGAATGCCGCGAAGACCTCCGCCCGCTCCTCGTCGGTGAGCTTGTCGAGAGTGAGCTCATCGTGGTTGCGGACGAATGTCGCCCACTGAACGTCTGACGACGGGCTCGGCCGTGCGGCCAGCGCCTTGATCAGCGGCCGTGCGTCGTGCCGGGCAAGGGAGAGATAGAGGTTCTGCATCCCGATGAAGTCGAACTGGAGGGAGAGCTCGTCGCCGTCCTCGCCGCCGAAGTAGAGCAGCTGGTCCTTGTGCGCCAGGTTCACCTCGCCGAGGAGGACCGCCTCCCCCGAGCGTCGGCTGATGAACGCCCGAAGCGACCTTAGGTATTCGTGCGGATCGGCAAACTCAGTCAACTCGCGCTCGGAGACACCCGTCGTCTCCAGCAGGAATGGCACGGCGTCGACCCGGAACCCGGACAGGCCAAGCTCCAGCCAGAAGCCGATGACCCTCGCGATCTCGTCCTGAACCCGTGGGTTGGCGACGTTGAGGTCGGGCTGATGTTTGTAGAAGCGGTGCAGGTAGTACTCGCCTGACCGCTGGTCGTACTCCCAGATGCCCTGCTCCTGACCCGGGAAGACCGTCTCTTTCGACGTGTCCGGCGGACGGTCCGACCGCCACACGTAGTAGTCCCGATACGGCGAGTTCTTGCTCGACCGGGCCGCCCTGAACCACGGGTGCCGGTCCGACGTGTGGTTGACGACGAGGTCGGCGATGACTCGAATGCCTCTGTCTCTGGCGGTGCGGATCAGTTCGACCAGCTCGCCGTGATTGCCGAGCCTCGAATCGACTCCGTAGAAGTCGGTGATGTCGTACCCGTCGTCGCGATCGGGCGTCGGATAGAACGGCATCAACCACAGGCACGTGACACCGAGATCAGCGAGGTAGTCGATCCGGTTGACCATGCCGGGCAGGTCACCGATTCCGTCACCGTCCAAGTCGAGGAAGGTCTCGACGTCGAGGCAGTAGACGACGGCGGTCTTCCACCATAGGTCGCTGGTGTCGGTGATCCTCATGCCGATGCCTCCACTTGCGGCAGCACCTGATCACCGAAAGCGTCGATGAACTCGTGCTGCTGCTGGCCGACGTGGTGCAGATACAACGCGTCGAACCCCAGGTCAGCGAGGTCGCGCAACCACTTCGCGTGCTGGCCGAGGTCGCTCGAGATCAGCACGTGTTCGCGCATCGCGTCAGGCGGGACGTACTCGCTGACCGCGTCGAAGACTTCCGCTGTGTCGAGGTCCCATGCGGCCGGAGGGCCGAACACATTGGTACGCCACTGCTCGTGGGCGATCCGGAGGGCTTCGGCCTCGTCGGCGGCATAGCAGAGGTGGACTTGCAGGGAAATCTCTCCCTGGCCGCCCGCCTCCCTGTAGGCGTCGATCATCTTCCGCAGGTAATCGTGCGGCTGGTTCACGGTGATCAGCCCATCTGCCCAGTCCGCAGTGGAACGCGCAGTGTCGATGCTGACCGCGGCACCGACGATTGACGGCGGTTGGTCGGGAAGGGTCCACAGGCGGGCCCGATCGATGGTTACCAGCCCGTCGTGGCTCACTTCCTCGCCGGCGAGCAACGCCCGGATGATGTCGACGCACTCACGAAGCCGCTGGTTCCTCACCTCCTTTCGCGGCCAGCCTTCGCCGGTGACGTGTTCGTTGGACGCCTCGCCGGTCCCCAGTGCCACCCAGAACCGTCCGGGAAACATCGCACCAAGAGTGGCGGCCGCCTGGGCGATGATCGCTGGGTGGTAACGCTGTCCGGGCGAATTGACGACACCGAAGGGCAGGCTGGTCCGGGCCAAGGCAGCGCCCAGCCATGACCAGGCAAACCCGGAATGCCCCTGCCGGGCGCTCCATGGCGAGAAGTGGTCGGAGCTCATGGCAGCGACGAACCCCGCCTGTTCGGCGGCAACCACCGCTTTTAGCAGTTCCGCCGGATGAACCTGTTCGTGTGAGGCATGAAAGCCGATGACGGTCACGCTGACCTGCCTACCCAGACGGGACGCCCCCAACGCCGCGGCCGGGGCGGCAGGTCACAGGACCGCGCCGCGCGGGGCTACCTCGACGGCGGCGACACCCCGGCCGTACAGCGCCAGCAACCGGTTACCGTGCCTGCTGCGCAACACCCCGGACTCGTCGGCGAGCACCGAGATGGCGTGCTCGGCGACCAGGTCGGCATCGTCGGTGTCGGTCTCCTCATACGTGACGTCGATGTGGTCCCCGGTCGTGAGCCGGACCCGCAGCACGATCTTCGCCATCTTCAGCCGCTCCTACTGGCGATGTCACCCGTTCGGCTCAGCACGACGACCGGAATCTCGCGCTCGGTCTTCTGCTGGTAGTACTCGTAGGACGGCCAGATCTTGTTCATCACGGCCCACAACCGCGCACGCTGGTCGCCCACCGCGGTTCGCGCGACCGCCCTGAACGTCTCGCCGCCGACCTGAACGTCGACCTGTGGATCGGCGCACAGATTGAGGTACCACGCCGGGTGCTTGCGGGCACCACCCTTGGATCCGACAACCACGTAGTCCGAACCATCCCGCCCGTAGATCAGGGCAGTCCGATGCCGGGTGCCGGTGCGGCGGCCCGTCGTGGTGAGCAACAGGGTTGGAACACCCGGCCGCCACTCGTGACCTTTCTCGCCATCGGACTCGACATTCGCCCTGATATGCCTGTTCACCCAACCGACCGGGCTGTCCTGCACATTCGGGTCCGTCATTCGCTGTTGCTCCGGGTCGCGCTCTCGGACGCGCACGCGAACTGTCCGGGTCTCCGCCGCCACGTTCTCCCAGGGCCGGGCGAGGATGAACACGATCTCGTAGTCCCCGGCCTGGTCGGCCTGAAAACGCACCACCTTGTTCTGTGCTGATCCGACGACGTCCGGCTGGTCCGTCGTCTCCGGCCGCGTCTCGACCAGCGTCAGGCCTGCCGGTACCTCGGCCGGCGTCCACGTGTATCCCGCGCCGGGCAGGTCCGCGAGCATCACATCGAAACCGTCGCCCTTGACGACGTCGACCGATCGGCGTGGCGAGGGCTCGTCGGCTATCCGTCGTTGACGGCTCAGGTCGACCGGCCTACCTTCGACGCAGCGACCGATCTTGGTCGCGGCGAGTCGTGGGGGAACATGATGGCGAAGAAGAGTAGCCGACGACGATCGGCCGCCACGTCGGCCAGCAAAGACGACGACAACACGCGGCGGATCCTCAACTGCATCCCGTCGCCGGATACCGAGGACGACTGGCAATACCACAACGCCGAGGACGCCGGTGTGCTGGTCAGCGCCGCGGTGCCGACGTCGAAAGACCTTCGCGACGACACCTGGTGGTCGATCGGAGACCAAGGCGCCACCGGATCATGCGTCGGGTGGGCCACGGCGGACTCCGTGCTCCGCTGGCACTTGGTCCAGACCGGACGGATCGCGAAAACGGACGTCCTCTCGACCCGGTTCCAGTGGATGGCCGCGAAGGAGACCGACCAGTTCGACCAACAGCCGACGTCGTTCATCGAGTCGGCCGGTACGTCGATCAAGAGCGCCCTCGAGGTGGCCCGCAAGTGGGGCGCCGTGCGGGACAGGGAGTTGCCGTTCAAGAGCGGCCGACTCTACCGCGGTGAGGAAGCCACCTTCTACGCCGTCGCAACCCAACTCAAGATCGCCTCGTACTTCAACCTCGGGCGGTCCCTCGGCGACTGGCGCTCCTGGCTCGCGCGCAACGGCCCGATTGTGACTCGGCTCGACGTCGACGCGACCTGGGATGCCGCCACCGCCAACAACGGCAAGCTGACGACGTACAAGCCGTCCACCAAGCGTGGCGGGCATGCGGTCGCCCTCGTCGGCTACACGTCTACCGGCTTCATCGTCCGTAACAGCTGGGGATCTGACTGGGGCGACGGAGGGTACGCCTACGCCTCGAACGCCTACGCCGGGAAGGCGTTCACCGAGGCCTACGGCGTTTCGGCCTGAGCGTGGCATCGGCGGAACGATCAGGTGAACGAAGCGGCAGTCCCGACGCGGAAGGTGCATCTGATCATTCGGATTGAGCAAACCGGCGGTAGACGCGCGATTCCCAGGGGCGCAGCGTCAGCGGCACAGCCGACGCGGAAGCTCCCTCAGCTGGGTAGTTCCCCAACAGCAGCTCCGCGCTGGCCCAGGCAGCCGCCTCGGGGACGTCGGCGACGGCAGCTGCGCCGGAAAAGTTGCCGAGAACGAGCAACTCGACGTCGTCCAGCCGGCGGGTGAACGCATACACCTGCTCGTCGTGCGGGAGGAGCATGGTGAAGTCGCCGAACGCAACGATCGCTCAGTGTGCCGAAGGGTGATGAGCCGCCGGTAGTGATGCAGCACAGAATCAGGATCGGCGAGTTCCGCAGCGACGTTGATCTCCCGATGGTTCGGGTTTACTGCGATCCACGGCGCGCCCGTTGTGAATCCTGCCTGCAGCGAGGAGTCCCACTGCATCGGAGTGCGAGCGTTGTCGCGACTCATGGCCCGCAGGGCGTCCAGTACCCGCGCCGGGTCGGCGCCAGTCTGGACGGCCGTTGTGTAGTGATTCAGCGATTCGATGTCTTGGAAGTCGTCGATCCCGCCGAACGGCGCGTTCGTCATGCCGAGTTCCTCGCCTTGATAGACGTACGGCGTACCCCGGTGCAAGTGCAGCACGGTCGCGAGCATCGTGGCCGCGGGCACCCGATGCTCGCCGTCGTCGCCGAAGCGGGACACCACGCGCGGCTGGTCATGGTTGTTCCAGTAGAGGCTGTTCCAGCCCACGTCGGACAGCCCAGCCTGCGCCCGGCCGAACGACGCTTTCAGGTCCGGTAGGCGCAACTTCCGGACGTCCCACTTTCCGTTGCCCTGGTCGAGACCTACGTGCTCGAACTGGAAGACCATGTCGACCTCGGCCCGATCCGGGTCGGTGAACAGGCGCGCCTCGTCAACGGTCACGCCGGGCATCTCGCCGACCGTTAGCAGCTTGCCGGGCCGGCCCGAAAACACTTCGCGGTGCATCTCCTGCAGAAACTCGTGGATACGCGGCCCCGACACGAAGTACGGGCTGCCGTCGGCGAGCAGACCAGCGGGCATCGGGTGCCCGTCCGGTAACGCCGGATCCTTGGAGATGAAGTTGAGGACGTCCATGCGGAAGCCGTCGACCCCACGGTCGAGCCACCAGCGCATCATCGCGTAGATGGCCCGGCGGACCTCAGGGTTCTCCCAGTTCAGGTCCGGCTGCTTCCGGGAGAACAAGTGCAGGTAGTACTCGCCGGTAGACGAGTCGAACTCCCAGGCCGGGCCGGAGAAGAACGAGGCCCAGTTGGTCGGTTCCGCGCCCGGCTCCCCACCGTTCATTCCCGTGCGAGCCGGGCGCCACCAGTACCAGTCGCGCTTCGGGTCGGTCCGGCTGGAGCGGGACTCGACGAACCACGCATGCTCGTCGGAGGTGTGATTCACGACCAGGTCCATCACCAGCCGCATACCGCGTTCGTGCACTGCGCCCACGAGGGCATCGAACTCCACGAGGGTTCCGAACGTCGGGTCGATGTCCTGGTAGTCGCTGATGTCATAGCCGGCGTCGTCCTGCGGTGAGGGGTACACCGGGCTCAGCCACAACACGTCCACTCCGAGGTTGGCCAGGTAGTCGAGACGGCTGGCGATCCCGGCGAGATCACCTACGCCGTCACCGTCAGAGTCCGCGAAGCTGCGTGGGTAGATCTGGTAGACCACAGCGGTCTTCCACCACGGCTGGTCGCTTATTGACCGAGCACGAGGCGGGTCGGGCGGCACGACGGACATGGTGCCAGCCACGGGCCCCGGCAGCCGCGGCTGATCCGATCAGGACCGATAGAGCGCGTCCTCCGACACTGCCGGAGGGAGCTTCGATTCCTGGGTACGGCCGAGCCGGCGGCGGGCGGAGAACATGGTGCCGCGCGCTGGCTCCGTGGGAGCGAACTTCGCGAACCCAAGAGGCGGCATGTCGATGAAGACCGACTCCATCTTGCCGTCGCGCAGGTATGCCTCATGCCAGAAGCCGGTGCCCCCGGTATCGCCGAGGAAGTCATGCCACCAGTCCTTGTGCGGCAGCGTGCGGGCCCAGCGCTCGAGTGAGTCGAAATCGCGCCAGTACTGCCGCATACCTAAATGCGGAGGCAGCAACGAGAACACCAGGTATTCGTGCAGCAGCAGGCCATTTGGACGTGCCTGCACCGACGCCTGGATCTTGGGACCGAAGGAGAGCAGGGTCTTCACCCCTCGGAGCTTCTTGACTCGCATTCCCAGGTAGATCACGACCAGGTCTGGGTACTGCGACACGTCAGCCGTGACTCGGGTGGGCTTGTCCGTCATGACTCACGCGTAACACAGAGCCGGGCTGTGGTCAACGCCGGGCGATCCGGCGTGAACTCATTGGGCAAGCTCACATGCCGGTGCGCTCTGCAGCGCCCGATCCGCCGCCCGGAAGGCGTCGATGTTGACCGGGGCCTTCGCCCAGGCCGCCTCCCACAGGTGCTGGGCATGTGCGGCGTCGAAGTCGCCATCTGCGAACTGCGCCATGGCCTCCAGGTGTGCTGACCAATCGGCCATGGCGGCGCGGCCTGTCTCCACGGCGGCCTCGGCCGCTTCGTTGCGTTCGAGGCATCGGCCCATGGCAACGGACAACCCGGCCGGAACCGACGATTGTTCGACGTGCGCGCACACCTCGGCCTGCGGCTCGTAGGCCGCCGTAGCAACGTCGACCGAGGCCACGTCGCCCGGCCCAGCCAGCCTCGTCGCCTTCCAGGTTGCCCGCATCTCGTCCTCGGTGATCTTGCCCGCACGCAGGTCGGTTCGGGCCTGGACATGGGCGGCCCAATGGCCGACACCCGTGCGTGCGGCGTCGACGACCGCGTCGGCTGCCGCGATTGCTTCGCGGCATGCGATCGGTGTTGCTGGAGTTGCGGACGCCGCCGATGTCGGCAGATCGCTCTGGGTCGCTTCCGGCCCGGACGACGGCGTAATGGCGACCTGCGCCGTCGAGTTCGACGATGCCGGCGCAGGGTCGTCGCCGCGCATTACTGCAACGGCAACCCCCACCGCGACAATGGTGACGAGCATCTCCAGCGCTAGGGCTGGGAATCGGCGCGAACGGCGGTGCCGTGCAACCCGTGCGACCAAGACACCTCCTTCGGCTGCCATGGTGGTCCATGGCCTGAAAAAGGCAAATCGAACGTCCGCAGTGGGGTCCCAGCCGGCTGATTTGTCGGACCTGGCGGTCTCCGCGGCCTGCCTCGCCCGCCCTCCATCGCCGGGGATCGAATTGCCCGTGGCGCTATTGATCAGCCGTACGATAACAAACACGAGCCGACGACCGCTCACCTCGAGCGCACGGGCTTGGCTTCCGGGGGATTGCGATGCACGCGAACATCGGGTCAGGGCTGGGCCCGGTCGCGTCATGAGCACCGCAGACGCCCTGCTTTTCGCCAACGGCGTCGACGCCACCACCGGCGGACACCTGCTCGCGCCGATGACGGTGGCGGAGCTGGCCCGACGGGCCACGACCGGGTCACCAGACCGGGCAGGTGCGACCGAGCTGGCGGCGCGACACCTACGGGCGACCGAGCGTATCTACGCACCGAAGCAGGGCGTCGATCCGGCCGACCTGGCCCAAACCGGATGGGGGATCGTCTTCGCGCAGGACACAGACCCGAGAGTCGTGGCCGCGCTCACGCCCCTATTGGAGCGGCGGCACGCCCAGGCTGGGGCGGTCGTCGAGGGTCGCTATCGGGAGTTCGCCGGCGGGAACGGTTACCGCCGCGGCGAGTCCAAGCAGGAGTTCCTGCGCCGACACCGCGCCGGCCCGGGACCGGTCGACCCGGACGTCATCCCCTACTACCTGCTCCTGGTGGGCGGCCCCGACGAGATCCCCTTCGAGTTCCAGTACCAACTCGACATACAGCACGCCGTCGGCCGGATCCATTTCGACGACGTCGCCGGTCACGCGCACTACGCGGCGAACGTCGTCGCGGCCGAGACCAGGCCGACACAGACCGACCGTCCACGGCTGTCGTTCTTTGCCGCCCACAACGACGACGACCCAGCGACCACCCTGAGCTCCGAGCATCTGGTCACACCGCTGGCAGCGGCGTTGGGCCAGGACACCTGGCGGATCCGGTCGTTCATCGGCCCCGACGCGACCAAGGACGGGCTGCGTGCTCTGCTTTCGGGGGGAGAGCGGCCGGACGTGCTCTTCACTGCGACACACGGCATCGGGTTTCCCGCTGGCCACGCCGACCAGCGCCGGACCCAGGGCGCGCTGGTGTGCCAGGACTGCTTCGCCACCGCGCTGCAGGACGCCCTGATCGCGCAAGCGGGCCCGGAGCTTGCCCTAACGGTCTCGGACCCATACTCGCTGGACGTGTCGACAGAGGCGGAGCGCACCGAGGGCCACGCCATCCAACTGGACTTCGAACCGGACACCGTCTTCGTAGACGTCGTCGCGATAGAGGAAGGCCCGACGCTGCTGTACGGGTCGTTCGTGCACACCGGCAATCTCACGTTGGAGGACGAGGGAGAGATCCTCGCGCCGGTGGTCGAACGACTAAAGGAACTGTGAGGGGGACGTCATGGGAATCAAGCACGTCATCGCGTATGCCATGCATGAGTCCGAACGGGACGAGGCGGCCCGGATGGTCGAGCACGCCCAGGTGACGGACAGCTACGTCATCGGCGACATCGACGAGGACCGCATCGTGGCGCTCGAGCAGGCCGGGCTGCTCGTCGACGAGGTGGCGCCCTCCGGGCGCCCGACGACGGCCGCCATGGCACGGGGAACGCTGTCGGCTGAGACCGGCGTCGACGGGTGGCGGGCCGGTGGCGACGACGAAATCCCCCCACCGGAGCCGGGCCTGCCGACCCAGTGGCTGGTGAGCCTGACCAGCCCGTTGATGCGCGACATGCGGCAAGCGCTGGACGCGGCCGGTGTCCAGCTCCACGAGTACGTGCCGCACCACGCCTATGTCGCCACCGCGACACCCGAGCAGGCGTCGGAGGTCATCAATTTGCCGTTCGTCCGTGACGTCGAGCGCTACGGGCCGTCGAAAACCGGCCCGATCGTGCTCACGGCGGGTGGCGACGACCGCGGCGAGGGCGACAGCGCCCGGGTCTGGGATCTGTGGCTCTCGGATTTTCCTGGATCGGACCTGGTGCGCGAGCAGGTGCTTGCTTGGCTCGAGCAGAACGACGTGTCGGTGGTGGGCGCGGGCGGCCGGCGGGTCCGGCTGGCCCTACCCGCGGACTCCGGGTTGAAGCGAGAGATCAGCACCCTTCCCGGTGTACTCAGCATGGTCGAGCACGTGCCGCCGAAGTGGTTCAACGACGTCGCCCGCGGCCTGCTCGGCGTTACGTCGGACAATCCCGAACGCAGCCTGCCGTTGACCGGCGCCGGCCAGGTGGTCGCCGTCGCCGACACCGGCCTGCAGGAGACGCACCCCGACTTCGCCGGCCGGGTCGTCGACGTGGTCGCGCTTGGCCGGCCGAACGACGCGTCGGACCCGCACGGGCACGGCACCCACGTGGCCGGTTCGGTGCTGGCTGACGGTTCCGCATCGGACGGGACCTACGCCGGGGTGGCGCCCGAGGCCAAGCTGTACTTCCAGTCGCTGCTCGACCCGCATGGCGGCCTCGGTGGCCTGCCGGTCTCGATGGAGGACCTGTTCGAGCCCGCGTACCAGGCCGGTGCGCGAATCCACAACAACAGCTGGGGCGCGGCGACCGCGTCGGCGTACACCGTCGACTCCAACGACGTCGACGCCTACGCCGCTAAACGCCGCGACATGCTGATCGTCATCGCGGCGGGCAACGAGGGCACGGCCGCTAGCCCGTTCAACTCGGCACCCGGCTTCGTCGACTGGCTCTCGATCGGCTCCCCGGCGTCGTGCAAGAACGCTCTCACCGTGGGCGCCACGCGGACCAAACGGACGACCGGCGGGCTCTCCGGGCGCACCTATGGCAACAGCTGGCCCGGCGACTTCCCGAAGCCGCCGATCTCAGAGCAGCGGCTGTCCGGCGACCCGGAAAGCATGGCCGGCTTCAGCAGCCGGGGACCATGCGACGACCGGCGGATCAAGCCCGACCTCGTCGCTCCGGGCACAGACATCGTCTCGACCAGGTCTGTTCTCGCGCCGGACGGCCATTTCTGGGGCCTGGTCGACGACAACCCGGCCTACGCGTACATGGGCGGGACGAGCATGGCCTGCCCGCTGGTTGCCGGCTGCGCCACTTTGGTCCGGCAGTACTTCGCCGACGAGCGGGATACCTCGCCCAGCGCCGCGTTGCTCAAGGCGACGTTGGTAAACGGCACCCGCTGGCTCACCGGAGCGGACTCGCTGGCAGACCGCGACGCCCGGCCGAACTTCCACCAGGGCTTCGGTGCGGTCAACCTGACGACCACCGTCCCCAACCCGGCAGAGCCCGATCTCCGGCTGGAGTTCATCGACTGCTGGGAGAAGCCGAATCTCCAGCTCGACGAGACCGGTGCGCGGCGGCAGTTCCAGGTGGACGTCCAGGCTGGGATGCCGCTGCGGCTGTGCTTGGCCTACACCGACCTGCCCGGCCGCTCGCTGCAGAACGACGTGAGCTTCATGGTGCAGGACCCCACCGGCGCAAAGATCGCCGGGAACACGGGGCTGCCGGAGATCACCAAGTCCGACGTCGACAACAACGTCGAGGTGATCCGGATCGACGACCCGGCACCCGGGCGTTGGCTGATCCAGGTGTTCGCCCGCAATTTGCTCCGGCCGTCGCAGGACTACGCACTGGTCGTCACCGGCGCGCTGTCGTCGGCCCTGCGCCGGGCTCCGGGCTGACCGTTGACCGCTTCTGTGACCACCAGCGGAGAGGCGTTGGGCTGGGATGACCTGGCCCCGCTGCATCGGCTGCTGGCTGGGACCGACGACGGGATCCGTGCCGCGGCCGCCGAGGCCGCCGCCCGGCTGCCGCTCACGGTCGCGGCCTGGGATCGGGTCGGCGACGTGCTTGCTGAGTTGCTCGAGACCGGGCCTACCGTCGCGGTGGCACGGGCAGCGACGCACGCGCCGTTGGTCCGGCTGCGGCAGCAGCTCCGGACGATTGCGGCAGACGGCGGCCATCCGGCTCAGCACGTCGCGTCGGTGGCATTGACTGACATCGGCGACGACAACGTGCTCGCCGCTGACGTCTCCCGCCTCCTGGCTCGGCCGCTGACCAACCACACAGCGGTGCGGCTCGCGGGACTCCCGCTGGAGCGCCTGTCGATGTCACCGCAGCGGATCCCGGAACTGCATGCCTCCGACGGCCGTGGGTCCCTGTCGTTGTTGACAGCGGTCGCGGCCGCCCGGCTCGGTGAGACAGACCGACTCGACCGACTGCTTCGCCGGGCAGCCGAAGAGCCGGCCGTGCTCCTGCTCCGCCGGGCCGGCCAGAGCCCGGGGGCGTTGCTGTCGGCGAGTGCGTCTCTGCGCACGGCTCTGCGTTCTGTGCCGCCGCTTCCGGACGTGTTGCAAGCGCATCTCGAGCGCCAGTTGTCGGCTGATGCCGAGGCGCACCGGGTGCTGAGATCGGTGTGGCTGCAACCGCAGCGCCAACCCGTCACACCGCAGCGCCTCGACGTTTTCACCGGCCCGCTCGCTCGGTTCGTCGCCGATATTCGGTCCGGATCCGTCCCGTGGGCCGGCCTCTTCCTCACCGCGCAAGCAACGATGTTGCAGGACAGCGCGCCCGATCCACGAGCGGTTTTCTCGACGTGGATTCGGGTCGCGGATGCGGCGGCGGCAGTATGGCCGCAGGTCGCCTGGACTCTCAGCCGAGGCGGCGGCCGCATTCTGATCGACCGGGTGTCACCGTGGTTCGACGATCCCGATTCTGCTCTCGCGGCTTGCCTGGCGGTGCGTGACGCGGCGGGCTGGCTGACGACACCACGGCCACCAGACGAGCCCTCGGTCGTCGTCAGCGACGAGCCGCTGCTGGGAGCCGGTTTGGCGTTCGGCGCACATGAGCTTCCTCCGCCGGAACAGCCACCGTGGCCACGGCCTACCGAACTTGTTGACCCGACCCTGGCCGTCGAAGCGCCGCTGAAAGAGGGCTGGGCCACGGAAGTGCCGTCGTTCGGAGCCGGCTTCGAGCCGGAGGGCATCGACGTACCATCGTCCGGGTCGTCACCGCAGCCGGCCGCTTCCTATGCGAAACTGTCCTGCCCGTCGGCAGTCGTCGTCGAGGAGGAGTTCGACCTCGACCTCGGCCTCGGACCACGTCCGACTCGGGGCGTGACCGCGCAACCGCTGACGCTGCCAGACCAGCCCGAGTACACGCTGACCGTGCAGATCGTTGTCGACGGGTTCGCGCTGCGGCCGGACGAGCAGCCGACGATTGATCTCGCCGTTTCCCCGGCGACGCCATATCCGACGGCGACTCTGCATCTGACCGCTCTGTCGGATCCCGAGTTCGGGCCGCTGCGCTCGATCCTCGCCGTGTTCTCCGTCGATGGACGGACCGTCGGGAGCGCCACCCGAGCGGTCGAGGTCGTGGCTTCGCGATCCCAGCTCTCCCGTGATGCCGTTGACGCGCCGCCGACCGGCGTGGACACCGCGCTGCCAGCCGAGGCTCAGACGGCGGATCTGACCGTCACGATCAGCAAAGGTGACGACGTGGACGGGCGGCGGCTGCTGTGGAGTTTCCAGTCGCCGCATCCGACGGTGCCTGGGTCGGCCGAGCCGCTGAGCTGCACTCTCGGCAGCCGGCCGGAGGATTTCGCCAAGAGCCTCATGAGGTCGGCGGGACGAGTCCAGGGAGAGTCGCTGAAGGCGGAGATCACCGGCGCGGGCAGGCTGATCGCCCGGCTCGTTCCGACCGAGGTACACGCCGCACTCCGAGCGTCCGCTGCGGCTGTCGGCGGCCCACCGAGCGTCCTGCTTCTCTCCGCCGACCCGTTCGTTCCGTGGGAGCTCGCCAGGATCGACCTACCGTGGGTGTCGGAAGCTCCGCCGATGCTCGGTGCCCAGGCGGCCGTCGGCCGGTGGGCGCTGCGTGAGCCTGGGCCCACACCCGAGCCGCCACGATCGGTCTCGGTGCGGGACATGACGATTGTCCGCGGCGTGTACGAACGCGTCATCGGGTTCAAGCAGCTCAAGTTTGCCGAACAAGAAGCCCTTGATCTCCAGGCTGCTTATGGCGCCACGCTGGTCGACGCTGCCCAGGAGCCGTTCTTCGCGTGCCTGCGCGGGGAGCCGTCGGCAGAGGTCCTGCATTTCGCCATGCACGGCAAGTTCGACCCGATGGGTCTGCAGGACGGCCTCATCCTGGTCGACGGGAACGTCGTCGACCCTCTGATGATCTTGGGCACCGACCTCAGCCGGCATCCCTTCGTCTTCCTGAATGCGTGCCAGGTGGGGATGGCCGGCGAGACGCTCGGCCAGTACGGCGGCATGGCCCAGTCGTTCGTGGAGGCGGGCGCCTCGGGTGTCATTGCGCCGTTGTGGGTCGTGAACGACGAGGTAGCGCGGGACGTGTCGCTGCGCTTCTACGCGTCGGCGTTTGCCGGGACATCGCCTGCCGAGTTCCTCCGGGCGGAACGGGCCCGCGACAGTGCGAGCACCCACCTGGCGTATGTCCTGTACGGACATCCCTTGCTGCAGCTGACCCGGCCCAAGGAGGCGGATGGCGATGGCGACCCAGCTGGACCCTGATGGCGGATTCGTCGAGATCGGTGGCGTCCTGATCGCCACACCGGGCGTCGGCGGACAAGCCGAAGCCGTCCACCCGTCCACTGGTGACAGCCGCGCGGAGGCGCACGTCTCCGACAACGTAGCGGCCGCGTTGTCAGCAGCCGATCTCCGGGTGCAGGTCGACATCGAACTGTCCGACCTGTCGGTCGGCACGGGGGCCGGGATCGGCCGCGGTGGCGGCGAGGCCGAACCGGCGATCGTGGCCCAGGTCCCATCGCCGGGCGAGAGCATGGGACAGGTGGTTCTGCTCGTCGACGAGGATGGGCTGCTGACCTGGCACTACCCGACGTCGGACCAGCCGGTCGGCGCGGGCGGGACCCGCGGGGACGAGCTGCTGACCTATCGCATCCCGATACGGGCCCCGGCCGTCGGCGCCGAAGACACTCGCGGGCCGGTGGGCTGGCTGGCCAAAAAGGTCCTCAAGGTCCTGGTCTTCCGGCTCCTCGACGACATGCTGGGCCGGGCCGGCCGATACCTGGCCGGCCGGTGGGAGGAGAAGCACCGGTGGTACGGCCTTCGCACGGTTACCGGTTCGTCCGGGCTGGATGGCGAGCCGGTCGACTGGGCAGGGTTGACCGCAGGGCCGGTGTTGCTCCTTGTCCACGGCACGTTCTCCCGTGGCGCGACGGCGTTCTCGGAGCTGCCCTCGGATGAGCTTCGAAGCCTCGCCGATGCTTATGGTGGCCGGATCATCGTCTTCGACCACCCGACCGTCAGCGTCGACCCGGTGACCAATGCGCGATGGTTTGTCGAGCAGTTCACGGCCGGAGCTCCGGACGACGCCGCAATCGTCGTCGATGTGATTGCGCACTCGCGGGGCGGGCTGGTCGCGCGAGCGCTATCCGAGCAGCAACATCGGTTGGCTCTCTCCGGCCGCCGGCTCGAGGTGCGCTCCGCTGTGTTCGTCGGCGTGCCGAACGCCGGGACGGCACTGGCGGATCCCGAGCACCTCGGCGACCTGCTCGACACCTACACCAACCTGCTCGATGCCTTCCCGGACATCGGCGCGGTAGACGTGCTCCAGGTCGTCCTCGAGGTGGTGAAACAGGTGGCGACTGGCGTGGTCGAGGGCCTGGACGGACTGATGTCCATGAATCCCGGTGGCGACTACCTGCGCGCCCTGAACAAGGAACCGGCGGAGCATCCGGGCTACGCCGCCATCGCCGCCGACTTCACCCCGACCTCACGCAACGCCCGGCAGCTCGCCATGAACCTGGTCGCCGACAAGCTGTTCCGCAGCGCAAACGACTTGGTAGTGCCGCGTGCCGGGGCGTGGGAAGTCGACGACCGTTCGCTGGTGGCGGCCGACCGCCGGTTGTCCATCGCCGATGATCAGGCAGTGACCCACAACGGCTACTTCGCCAGCCCTGATGTGCGGGAACGGCTGCGGGAGTGGCTCATTTCGTGAACGAGTCCGTTGAGACCCGCGCAGGAGCTGCCAGTGACGTCAATGATGACCCCGCGGCGGGCGAAGGTGTGCGTCCTGGGCAGCGCGAACATGGATCTCGTCGTCACGGTCGACCGCGCACCGAAACTCGGGGAGACGGTGACTGGGCGTATTTTCGCCCAGATACCCGGTGGCAAGGGGGCTAACCAGGCCCTCGCCGCCGCGCGAGCCGGCGGCCACGTCCGCATGATCGGCGCGGTCGGCGACGACGCATTCGGCCAACAGATCCGTGCGGTGCTGGAAGCTGACGGAGTCGACACGACCGGACTGCTGGTGGTCGACGAACCAACCGGCACGGCTCACATCGTCGTCGACGCCGATGGTGAGAACGCCATCGTCGTCGTGCCCAGTGCGAACGGTTCGATGCGTTCGTTGACCGACGATCACCGGGAAATGATCAGTACGTCAGACGTGCTCCTACTGCAGCTGGAGCTTCCATCCGGGATCGTCAACCAAGCAGCGAGGTGGGGCGCCGAACAAGGGACCCGAGTGGTGCTGACGCCGGCTCCAGTCGCGCCCGTCGCCGATGACCAGCTCGGCGCGATTGATCTCTTGGTCCCGAACGAGCACGAGGCAGCGCAGCTCACCGGCCACGACAACGTTCGGACCGCGGCCCACATGCTGCTCAGCCGCGGGGCTGGCGCCGTCGCGATCACGATGGGGCGACGAGGTTGCCTGTATGCCGACGGCTCGGGCGTCATCGAGATGCCCGCGCGAGACGTCCCGGCGATCGACACAACCGCCGCAGGTGACACGTTCGTCGCCGCACTCACCGTGGCCCTCACGGAAGGCCGCGCGCTACGCGAGTCTCTCGAATGGGCAACCGCCGCGGCAGCAATCTCCGTCCAACGACCCGGTGCTTCGACGTCAATGCCCTATCGACCCGAGATCGATGCGCTGGTCGCCGACACGAATCCGCCGACGGGCAACCGCGTTCCATAGCGGAACATCATCGAATCTGCGTTAGTCTAGGGCACCGGCAATCGGCGGAGATGTTGAAACAGCTGTTTGTATGGACACCGGAGCAAGTCTGGGGGTACGGGCGACTTGAGCTGGGAAAGCCAATTTGCAAATGCGACGCGCAGCTTCGAATGGCCGCGGGTCGCGGAACTCGCCAACGGATATGTGGAACATCTGCGCAACACAAGTGAATATGTTTCGGCGACCGAAGCCAAGTCAATTCTCGCCTTGTTGCGCGAGAACCGGCGGTCTAACGAACTTCTTCGGGTCGCCGATGCGTTGCTGGGGCACGGTGTCGAAGATGCCGCGGTGAAGCGGCAGTTCGCGCAGGCGCTCGTCGACCGGGACAGCCCGGCAGCCTCCCTCCTGATCTTTCGCACCCTCGTTGCCGATCCCGGTGTCTCGGAGGGAGAACGCGCGGAGGCCCAGGGCGGCGTGGGGCGTTGCTACAAGCAGATGTACGTGCTGAACACCGCCGGCGGACTGCGCTCGCGCTATCTACAGCTCGCCCTCGCCGCATACCGCAAGGCGTACGACCAGGACCACGGGCGGATCTGGCACGGCATCAACGTCGTAGCGCTGCTCTGGCGAGCCGACCGAGACGGGATCGGCCTGCCCGACGTCGTCGATGCCGGCACGGCGGCCCGCAATCTCGCCGAGGAGATCCTTCTTCGCGTCGAGTCGGACCCCGATCCAGATGCGTGGGCGCAGGCAACTGCCTGTGAGGCGTGTATCGCCCTCGGTCGGCACGACGAGGCCGTGGAATGGGCCGCGCGGTTCGCGTCCGACCGCGACGCCGACGCCTTCAAGATCGCCGCTGTGCTCCGCCAGCTGATCGAGATCTGGCAACTCGACACGGCCGGACCACCCGGCGACGCCGTGTTGCCAGTCATGCGGTCCGCACTGCTCGATCAGGACGGTGGCGCCGTTGCCGTCGCGACCCGGGACGTCCGTGCAACCCGGCTGCACCAGGCCGTGGACCCGAAACTGGAAAAGGTCCTGGGGGAGGAGCGATTCCAGACGTTGACGTGGTATCGGACTGGGCTACAGCGATGCCGAGCAGTGGCTCGAATTCAAAACCTGAACGAACAGGGGATTGGGACCGGGTTTCTGATCGACGGGAGTGCCCTGCATCCCGCGTTGCCGAAGAATGTGTTGGCGACCAACGGACACGTTGTTCCTGAGATGTTGGATCCACGCAACGCAGTGGTCGACTTTCGAGGTCTTGATGAAGACCAGGATTCGCGACAAAGCTTTCGTGTAGTTCGCCGTTGGTGGTACGAGCCATCCCGAACTCCCGGACTGGACACTACTCTTCTCGAGCTCGAAGACTTTCCACGCCACGTCACACCCATCCCGCCGGCAGCTGCGCTCCCGAGGCTTGATAGCGACCCGCCGCCGCGCGCGTACCTCATCGGTCATCCAGGTGGCCAGGCTCAGCCGCAGTTCACCATTCAGGACAATCTCTTGCTCGACTATGACGACTCCCGGGTTCACTACCGCTCTCCGACCGAACCGGGCAGCTCTGGCAGCCCGGTGTTCGACGACCAATGGCAACTCATCGCACTCCACCACGGCGGCGGCTTCGAGATACCGAGGCTGAACAGCAAGGGCGGCACGTACCCGGCCAACGAAGGTATCTCGGTGTGGGCCATCATTGACGGTCTCGAACGGCGTCCACCAGTGGCCGAGGAGATCGTCGTGTGACTCCCCAAGTGGAAACGGTTCAGATCGGCGACACCTCGCTGCAGGTGGTGCATGTCGCCGCGGCGTCGGACCAACTCCTCGTGACGAGATTGAGCCAGGCTGGTCTCGCCAGCCCGATGCCGGTGGTCGTCCTTGTCGGCGGCGCCGGCGGACTGGAGCCGCGCGAAAGTTCGGTCTGCGCCCGGTTGTTTGCCGAGGCGCTGGTGCCGGTCCTCGACAAGTCCGGTGCGTGCCTCGTCGACGGTGGCACAGCCTCAGGAATCATGGCGCTTGCGGGACAGGCGCGCCATGGTGCGGGTGCTTCCGGCCCGCACGTCGGAGTAGTGGCCGTGGGAACCGTGAATTGGCCCGGACGGCCAGCCCGGCCCGATGCCGCGAATCTCGATTCACACCACACCCACGTCGTCGTTGTTCCCGGCGACGAGTGGGGCGACGAGGCGCCATGGATCAGCGAGATCGCGAGCCTATTGGCCGGGACGGCTCCATCGGTCACCGTTCTCGCCAATGGCGGACCAGTCGCATTTGACGACGTCCGCCATTCGTTGGCCGCTGGTAGACCGGTGCTCGTTCTGGCCGACACGGGACGTACAGCGGCAGATATCGCCGCTGCGCGCGCGGGATCGCAGCACGATGCCCGCGCCAGCGAGGTCGCGGCGTCGCCTCTGGTCAGTATCGTCCGCGACGATCCGGCCGAGCTCTTCGCCGAGATGACGCGGTTGCTACGGCCTAGATTGTGACCAATGTCGCGCACGTTACGAAATCCGGGTACTACCCGCTAATAGCCACACAACTTCGAACACAAATCGTGCCGCGCGGCCAGCGATGCTCGTTCCATTGATATGTCTCCTGTCGTGACCAGCCGTAGTCATTACGGGCACCTACGTATCACGGAGGATTCACCTCCCTCCTGCTATTAGGACCTTCTTGTCTGCGGCGGTGGGCACGGTAGGCCGCATGCATCGAGGTCGCGCACGGACCGGTTGGCGGCAACGTGTGCAGCGTGGAGGTGCCCATGAGTGGGAACAGCTTCGCCGATGTGGACCCGCTTGCGTCGCTACGGGCACCCGCTGTCGGAATCTTCCTGTCCTATCGCCGCCGCGATCGGGACGCCCAGGTCGACCGCCTCTACGACCGGCTGATCAATCGCTTTGGCGAGGGGCGAGTGTTCCGAGATGTCGATCGCACCGAACCGGGGACCAATTTCGTAGTCAAGATCGATCGTGCGCTATCCACCTCTCGCGTCCTGATCGCAGTGATCGGTCCTACCTGGGAAACAGTCACCAACTCACAGGGAAAGCGCCGACTCGACGACCCGAAGGACTACGTCCGATACGAGATCGCCCGAGCCCTCGAGAAGCACGACTGCACTGTCCTGCCGGTTCTCTGGGGGGTCGGCACACTGATGCCGGAAGCCGAAGCCCTGCCGGATGAACTACGTCCGCTCGCCACTATTGATGCCTATCGGATCGACGACGACCCGGAGAGGCAACACTTCGAGTTCGACGCCCAAAAGGTCGTGAAGGCGGTCGCCTATATCCTCGGCGAGCCAGAGTCCCCGTTGGGTCCAAACATCGTCCTCATCCCACCCGACCTCATTCTGGAGCCTGGGCACTCAGGGCAGATCACAATTGCCGCCCGCAACGTTGGGACGACTTCGACGGACCTGACCCTGGCCTACGACGGCCCAAACTGGGCTCGACTGAGTCCCGCTATTGAATCGCGCGCCGGTGGGCGCGAACTTCGCAACTCGCTCACAGTCAGCCCGCCGCGCAGGGCCGACCTGCCTCCCCGGGCGTGGCTCTACTCCATCGAGTTGCGCGACCAAGCTGCAAGAACATCCGTGGCGCGGGCCAGCGGGAGCTTCACCACAGAGGCGTTCCGGGACACTCAGGTGCACCTCGAGCCCGCCCGGATCCAAACGCGTCGGTCGTGCTCGCTCTCTCTTACGGTCCACAATGGCGGGAACGTTCAACTCCACGGCCGGGTGGTGACGAAAGCCCAGAGGTTGAGTCTTGAGGGTCCGGATCGCATCACCCTCGGTCCGGGCGCGAAAGAGACATATCAGGTCTCGGTTCGTGCCCCCGCCCGGCGCCTCGTCGGGCGGGCGATCGAGCATCCGGTAACGGTCAGCGTGGCTGTGCAGGGCGAGCGGGAGCGTCATGTGCGGCAAGCAATCATCCGTCAGCGGCCGCTGCTGCCCGCCGGACTTGCCATGGTCACAGCGACCATCCTGGCCGTCTTGCTTGGCCTTGGTATCTGGACTGCGCTGGAAGCGGAAGCGCGGTTTCCTGATGTGATCGCGCAGTCGGAGGGCGAAGCCCTCGCAGAGCTGAAGGAAGCCGGGTGGGAGCAGGAGCAGATCGACATCACCTACGTGCCTGCAGAAGCTGACCAGGCTGCCGGCCAGGTCGTTCGCACCTCTCCTGGACACGGCACCGAGTTCCCCCTCGACAAATCCGTAACGATCTACGTGACCGAGGAGCCAAAAGTCAAAAAGCTGCCCAATGTGACCAACATGACCCAATCTGAGGCTGAGAAAGCCCTGGATGAGGCGGGGTTCACCAACGTCGACTCCACGAGCGAGGAGACAACGGAGGAGGAACCCGGGGAAGTCCTGCGGACAGACCCTGAACCGGGCTCGGACGTGCCGCTCGACCAAGCCATCGTCATCTACGTGGCCACGGCCCCAAAAACTGACGGCGATACCGACACCGACACGGACTCGGGTGCGCAGACGCTGTACACGATTACCGATGTGCGGGGGATGACGTGGGAGGAAGCAGTAGAGAATCTGCCGCGGCCGCTGGAGATCGTCAGGGCGTCCGAAGAGAGCGACGTCGAGGAAGGCACGGTCATCCGCACCGAACCCGAGATCGGCACCCGCCACCCTGCCGGCACTGACGTCACGGTCTATATCTCCACCGGGCAGTCCCCGCCATCTGAGCTTGTGACTGTGCCAAGCGTTGTCGGGCTAGATGCGGTCGCGGCGGAAAGTACCCTTCAGGCCGCGGGACTGGCTCCCTCCACCCAACCCCAGGATTCCTGCGAAAATCCGGAGGGCCTGGTCATCCAGCAGTTTCCTGACCCTGGGGCGGAAGTCGAGCTCGGCTCGACCGTCACGATCACAGTTGCGCAGCCTCCACCGGATGGGTGCGGCGGCTGACGGCATTCGCCGAGTCAGCGATGAGGACGCGGCCAGCCACGTCGGCGCGCATCGAGGGCGAGCAACGCCATCGCGAGGGCGATCAGACCGAACACCAGCTGCAGCACGTGGAGGCCGATGAACGGGATCTGCGCCACGACGTCGACGCCAAGACCGGCGCTGGCTATCAGCACGGCAGTCAGGCCATGCGGCGAGCGGCGCCAGCACAGCCATGCGGCGACAGCCGCCGGAACTGCGACAAGGGAGAACAGCCACAAGCCCGATACGAGCCAGTTCGGCAGCCCCAGAGGTAGATCCGCATCAAATGGGCCGCCGCCGGAAACCATCAACTGCACCGATCCGGCGAAAGCCGATAACGCGATCAGCCCTTCCAGGACCATCAACAGCCGTCGATACGGCCACGGCGTTGTCGTCTTCCCGGCCAACGGGGTCGAGCTCTGGGTCGCCATGGCGATCACGTCTTCTCGCCCGGCTCCATCGGCCGGCAGTCGTACTGCTCGACCAGCGACCACGGGGAGCCGTCTATCGACACCGCGTTCCGCCAGATCAGGACGTTCGGGTCGGTCAGGTCCCAGACCAGCCGGATGCGAACCGGCGCATCTGGGACGGATTCGAAGACAAGGCGGTCACCCTCGATCTTGCCGCGCATCACCTCGGCGTGGCCATAGTTGTCGGCCAGCGTCCGCCCGATACTCCTTCGCCGTGGGGTCCCAGCCCGCCACCCAGTGCAGCTGCCAGGTGAGCACGAACGTGCCATCGGGAAGGAACTGGTCCTGCTGGTAGTTTCCGACGATCCAGCGGCCGTCCTGAACTCGCTCATGGGTCCCGTGGCCGGTCGCGGTCATCGGTGGCGTTCCCGGGCCCATACCTCCCTCGGCGATGAAACCCGTCCACGTCACGTCCCGGTGGAACCTCGCCAGCGCGTCCATCTCGGCGCCGGGCGTGATCGGTTTCGGGATCTGGCCGAGGTCGGCAGCAGTGATCACTGGTCCTCCTCGGTTGGGTACTACCAGCCTGAGAGACCTATGTCGTGGCGGGTAGGGACCTAGGACCTGAGCTGCCGGTCGAAAGGAGGCGAATCAGCCCATGGTCACAGCGAAACAGGCGCGAGCGAGGCCCGACGAATCAACCTCGCATCCGGGAGTGCCGGCAAACGGCGGAATCGCTCAGAATCCCACGACGTGTCGGTGGTTCGTGCCGGGGCGCGTCCCGCGCCGCCCCAGTGCTCGCCGCGTCAGCTGCGGCGGCCTGCGCGCAAGTCTCGGCGGTATCCGGCGTCTCTCGCCGTGACGTCCTTCGCGACCTCCGCCGCGGCGCTTGCCGCAGCCTGAGGCGTTTCCGGCGTGACCATGTGGTCCTCCCACGAGGATTCGACGGGCACCTGCTGCTCGGCCTATTCCCTCGCCGACGAGTCGATCTGACCCAGGTCGCGGAAGTGCTCGGCAGCTACGCGCTTTGGAACGACCATGCGCCACGCGTCGATGACGAGTTCTCGCATCTCGTTCCTGTCGATCGCGTCCAGCCACACCCGGACCCAGTGGTAGCGCATATCCGATGGGATCGGCAGGAAGAACTTCTCCGGCTGGGCGGCAACCAGCGCAGCCCGCTCCTCTTTGGGGAAGCCGAAGCCCATCGACATCTCGTCCCGGCTCAGGGCTACATAGACGATCCGGCCAACCTTGAACTTGACCTGGTCCCGGACGAGCCTCTCCTCCGTTCGCGGTAGCGACATCGCCACAGCTCGTACGTCGTCGACGGTCACCATCTCGCGCTCCTGCGGTCCGCACCCATGATCATGTCGATTTGCCCCGTCTAGGCGGCAAATCGACATGATCACCCGAGGGGTGAGGCTGGACTGCTGGGTCAGCTCGGCGCGCGTTCCCTGAGTGTCTCGAGGTACTCGTCGAGACGTTCGTAGGACTCCTCTGCGCCCTCCTCCATGCCGGTTTGGAGCATGCCGTCGCGGTCCTCGACGGTGTCATAGACCGCGGTGGCGGTGACGGTGGTCTTGCCGTCGTACTCCTCGAGGGTGAGCGTCTCAACCGACACGTGGCCAGGCATGCCCTCGTACTCGAAGGTCCACACGATGCGCTCGGGCCGGACGATCTCCCGGTACTCGCCACGGAAGCCGTACTCCTCCGACCCATCCGCGGTTTTGTGCACGACCCGCCAGGAACCGCCGGGACGGAAGTCGATCTCGCAGCTGGCCACATCGTACTTGCGCGGGCCCCACCAGTTGCGCATGTGCTCGCACGAGCTGTGCGCCTCGAACACCAGGTCTCGCGGCGCATCGAACGTGCGGGTCATGACGATCTCGCGGTCCGACGGGGTCGTCACCGTCAGCTTGTTATCGGCCATCGCCGTTCTCCCTTCCTCGTCCCTGGAGCTCCTCCAGGTACTCATCGAGCCGGTCGTATCTCTCTTCCCAAAAGCGGCGGTATTGATCGGCCCAGTCCGCGACCTCCTTGAGCGGTGCGGCTTTCAGCCGAGCGGGCCGCCATTGCCGTTCCCGGCTGCGCGCGATCAGCCCCGCCCGCTCCAGCACCTTCAGATGCTTGGAGATCGCAGGCAGGCTGATATCGAACGGCGCTGCCAGCTCGAGGACCGACGCCTCCCCGGCCGTCAGCCGCGCCAGGATTGCTCGCCGGGTCGGGTCAGCAAGCGCCGCGAACGTGCGGTCCAGCCGATCCGTTGTGGTCGTCATTTAGCCGCCTTATTAAATAACCAGTTGGTAAAGTACCGGTCGACGCTGACGGCGTCAAGTGCTCTCTGCTCGCGGGTAACGGTGTCAGGTGACCCGCGTGCTTCTGCGACGGTTGTCGTCTGGCCAGAAACGCAGAGCGGCGCGGGCGAACTCGATCCCGTCGGTGCTGGGCTGGTGGATCGGCTCTGAGATCGCCTGCTCGAACCGCGAGATCATGCCGCGATTGCCCGGGGACCGTGCGATTTGTTCGTCATGCGGCACGGAGGCACGTTTCTGGTGGACGGCTCACCCAGCCCCACGCGCTGCGAGGTCAGCGGCGCGTTTCGCCAGGCTCGGCGCACCGATGTGCTCCGCGACCCCAACGAAGCGCTTCGCTGGTCCCGTCCACTCCCACTCGTCGACGGTGCCGACGTCGATGGTGGTGACCGCCGTCGCCAAGCGGACGAACAGCCGTGCCGCGTCCCGGTTCTCGCGCAGGGTCGACGCGAGCGTCGCCGCATTGCGCACCCCCGCCACGTCCCACATGGCTGCGTCGTCAGGAATCGCATCGACCGTGCCGTAGCGGGCCAGCACGGCCGATGAAGTCTTGGCTCCCCAGCCGGGGATCCCGGGGTACCCGTCAGCGCTATCACCAACCAACGCCAGCCAATGCGGCACCGAAGTCGGCGCGACGCCGAACTTGGCGAGCACGCCGGCTTCGTCGATCCACTTGTCGTTGCGCCGGTCGTACTGGACAACCCGTGTGCCGCGCACGCACTGGCCGAGGTCCTTGTCCGGGGTGACGATGATGACCTGGCTCACCCGCTCGTCGCGGTCGGCCACCATCGCTGCGGCGGCGAGGGCGTCGTCGGCCTCCTGCTCGACCATGGCCCACACGGTTATTCCCATCGCGTCGAGCGCGTCTTCGACCACCGGCAGTTGGGCGAGCAATACGGGATCCATCCCCGCGCTGGTCTTGTACCCCGGCCAGAGGGCGTTGCGGAAGCTCTCGATGACGTGGTCGCTGGCCACCGCGACATGGGTTGCGCCGTCGCGGAGCAACTGCAGGGTGGACGTCAGCACCCCGACGGTGGCGTCATACGGAGTCGGCTGGTCCTGGCGCTTCGCGTAGCCGAAGTGCTGGCGGAACAGCTCGTATGTGCCGTCGATCAGGTGGACCCGCATCCGACCGATCATTTCAATCCAACGCCGATCGGGGGCAGGCACCCAGATACCCAGCGCCAGGCAACTTAGGGGCCGCCGCGTCAGCCGCCGTTGGGCGCTGTGGGATCCGGGACGGGCTCGGCGGTCGGTAACGTTGACGACGTGCTGGGTTGCGGCGTCGGAGTGGCCGAGCTCGATGCCGACGGCGTCGATGCCGGGTCATTCCCGGTGGAGGCCTCCGGCGAGGGCGTCGAGCTGGGGTCGGTCTCAGTGTCACCTGCCGAGTTGCCGCCGAACACGTGGCCGATACTTGTCCCGCCGCTGTTCGCAACGCCGCTCGACACCGGCTGACCAGTAACCGCCTCGAACCCCGTCAGCGCCAGGAGCGCTATACCCAGGCCCGCCGCTGCCGACAGAACCAGCGCAAGCCGGCGCGATCGCAACCACGTCCACGTGGACTGGCTCTCGGCGGTCGGGGTGGCTGGTGGCTCCGGAGACGACGCCGGTGCAGTCGTCGCCAGTAGGCTCGGTTCCGTATCAGGGTCCGCTGCCTGTGTGTCGACCGATGGGGTCAGCGTTGGCTCGTCTGGAGGCGGCTCGCTGCCACCGCTTCGCCGCGGCACCACAGCAGACCGTACGCGCTTGTGCGTTTGGTCGAGGTAGTGCTCGTACACGGCGCCCGCGACGGTGCCGACGACACTGCCAAAGCCTGCGCCGAGCAATGTGCCGCCGACTCCCAGCTGCGATGCGGCGACGGCCGAGGTGACCGACGCCAGGCTGCCGGCTGCCACTTGGGTGCTCTTGAGGTCGATTCGCTTGTTGTCGGTTTGCTCAGTCACTACTGATCTCTCATTGCTCAGGGGTCGAACGAGGGTTACCCATTGGACAAGGTCTCGGGCGCACGTATCGTTCCCGCCCCGCCGAATCGTGAGCAGTGTCACGTTCTCAGGGTCTGCGGGTGTCGCCTGTAGCGATATGCGATGCGCCGCGACCCGAGTTACCCGCTCCCGGGCGGTGCCGGGACGTCGGGGAAGGCCTGCTGTTCGGATCGAAATCGCCGTCTGGTTCCTCGAACGCTGGCCTGCACCGCGGGCGTCACTGGTTGCTGGCTGTTACCGAAGTGATCTTCGCCTCGGTTGACTGCGGCAGTTGCTTTGCCGGTATCGCGACCGCCCGGATCTCTACGGGCCTTGCGGAATCCGGGGTGTCGGGGGTCGTCGGGTGGGACGAGGGGTCGTTTGCCGGTGCCGGCGACCAGGGCGTGGCCGAGCCGGGTTTTCAGCTCGTGGTGGAACTCGCACAGCGGGTCCAGTTCGTCCAGCCGGGTGTGCCGCGTGGTCGCCCACGGCTGGCGGTGGTCCCACTCGATCCGGGCCCGGTGGCAGCCCTGAACCGAGCAGGTCGGATTCAGCCACAGCAGCGCCGCCCGTTGCGCCGCGGTGGGGCCGCGACCCAGATGGGTGACGTTGAGCACGTCCACACCGCGGGTGATGACCAGTTTGATGATGGCTTCGCCGAGCAGCCGCCGGGCCACCGATACCGGCACCGGGCCCACCCCGCCGATCTCGCACAGTTCGTCCCCGGCCACCCGGCCCCGGCGCAACGCCTGGACATCCACCCGCAGCAACGCCAGATACCGCGGATTGGTCCACCGCCGCGGACGCACCGCACCCGGCCCCGACTCCGGCCGACCGACGGCTAAGATCCCCGGCTGGCCGACTCCGTTCAGTGTCTGGGGCGAATCGGCGCCATCAACGACGTCGTCATCGTCCCGGTCGACTGCGGCCACTCCGGCGTCGTCCGAGCTCGCGGTGTCGACCCCACAATCGTCGTCGTCAGCGGCGCTGCCGGACCGCATTGCATCGACCGGGACGGCCGCGCGGCCTGCGGCGCTGCAGCAACCTGCGGCGCGGTCGGCCATCGCCATCAGGGCGTCGAGGGCATATGCCTCATGGGATTCGCGCCGACCATCAGAACGCGCAGCAGCGAAGATCTGCTCGATGATCGGATCGATCACGGTGTTGAATGCGGCGCCTTGTTGTGGGGTGCCGTGGGCAAACAGATTCCACGCGCCCTCGGCGTCGGTCCACCGCCGCAATCGACGCTCGTCGTGAATGCGCCGGTTGGTGGCATCTGGATCCGGGTCGGCGGCCGCCTTCACTCGGGCGCACTCGTCGCGCAGCTCTTTGATGGAAATCTGTGTGGCGAGTTCCAGCAGCCGGCCTTCCGCAGCCGCGCTCGCGGCGGCCGCGGCTGAGATCAGCGCGGCCTGCGCCGCTGACAACTCACCGCGGCGCAATGCGCCTTCGACACCCGGCAGCTCTGCGCGCCGACTCGACGTTTCCAACGCCTCCCGCGCGGCACCCGTCGACGTGCCGCCGCGGCGGGCCAAGTCGTCAGCAGCGGACTTCGTCCCTGCGCTGCCCGCGCGATGCGTAGCCGCCACCCGGCGGGCGAGCAAGGTCTTGCCGGCGGCGCCCAGCCGTTCGATCCGGTCGAATTCGGCCCACAGCTCACGGGCCATCCGGCCACCCACTGCGTCCGGATCCACCGCGGTGACCAGCTCGCTGAGCTGACCGCGGATCCGGACCAGGCGTTCGAACATGTGTCCGACTCTATTGGAACCGGCTGACACGCCGTCAACGGCGTCGAACGAACATGTGGACAACCGAGGTGGGCGAACCACGGGAGTGGATAAGCCATGTCGCGGCGACAGGGAACCGTGCGTCGATCAGTCGCGACCATTCAGCAGCGCGAAGACAGAGCCGTCGGTTGGACAGGGACGCCTTGCCCGTCGCTCAGGTCTGCTCGTTCTCGCCAGCTAACTGCCGGGCGAGGTCGAGACGTCGCCGGGCGTCCGCGACGGCGACAACTGCGTCGCGCTGTAGCGATTGCGCCTCGGCGAGGTTCGCCTGAGCGCTGACCTTGTCCCGGCGTGCCCCGATCCGCTGGCTGTCCAGCCAGTTCAACCTGTCGTCGGCCGCCTCCAGGCCAGCCGCTGCATCGGCCAGTTCGAACTCGCGTTGCCAGTGCACAGACTCGGCGGCAGCGAGTTCCTCCTCTGCCCGCCGCACCTGCCGCAGTGCCTCAGCCTCGTCAGCTGGTGAGCGGTCGCCCACGTGCTGGCGGCCGGTCCCATCCACGTGCCCGCCAACCATGCGGTCGGTGGCCAACGCCCGCGCGCGCCGGGCCGCCAGTTCGTCTTCAACTGGCGAAACGTCTTCTCCTACCTCGTCCGGCCACTCGAAATCGACCTGGGGCCACGGTCCGAAGCCGGCGTGCGAAAGCGGCCGCTGGAGTCGTCCGTTCCGAACGGTCAAACCTCCGGCAAGATCGACCAGAGCAGCCTGCAACGTTGCCTCGACCTCGGACAACATCTCGGTGGTCAGCCGCAGCCCAGCCTCGGCGGCTCGGTGCCGAGCCCGCTCGAGCAGCTCGTCGAGCACCTGTCTGCGCTGCTCGGACAGGTGCTTCAACTGTGCACCGTCCAGGCCAGTTTGGGCCCGGCGAAGCTCGCGACCTACCGCTGACAGCCGTTTCATGGCTGCTGAATCACGATGCGCCAACAGGTTGACCAGCCAGGCGCTGCGAGTGGGCCGGCGCAGGTGCTGGAGGGTTTCGGCGAACTCGCGGTGTCCAGCCGCGCGGGCCTGACGGGCCAACTCGTTCCGGGCGGCGACGAAGTCGGCCGGCGGCAGGAGATACAGCTCGCCGACGATCTCTTCCAACTCAGGCACGGTCATCTGCACAATCTTCCCGGGCCAATCCAACGTGACCATGGCGGACCGTGCAACCGAGCGGTCAGGACGCCTGCGCGAAATCCTCGCTGCCCGACTCGTCGCAGCAGCCACCCAGCACGGCTACACAGTCGATGATCAATGCGTGTCGCAGGGGATCTGTGACGGCGCAGGCGGCATCCGTGCAGTCCACCGTGCCGTCACCGTGCGCCACGAGTGTTCCATGGCAATGGTCGACGTCCCCGGCGCAGTCCGCGCACCCGTTCATGCCTCGTTGGTACCAGCTGACACCGTCAAGCTCCGGCATTACGACGGCGTGTTGCACACAACCGCGCGAAGCGGCGGTTACCCCCGCTTCTTCGGCGGCCCGGATCCGCGTCCCGCAGGCACCGGTTTCTTGGGTTTCTTGGTGGAGGTGCTACTGCCGCTCGGCTCGGTCCGCCGGCGTCCGCCTCCCCCCGGCGTCGACTTGCGCTGCTTGGCGGCTTCGACGCTGGCTCGCAGGGCCGTCAGCAGATCGAGAGGTCCGGCCCCCGCCCCCGACTCCTGTATCAACGGCCGCCCGCTGGCCTTGGCGTCGATGAGGGCCGTGAGCGCCTCCCGGTGCACATCGCGGTACCTGCCCGGATCCAGCTCCTCATCAGACAACGAGTCGATCAGAGCCTCGGCCATCGCCAGTTCTCGCTTGGGAGCCGACCATTCGCCGTCGTCAGCTTGAAACGGGAACCTGGGAGCCCGGACCTCGTCGGGCCAGAGCATGGTCGCCAGCACGAGCACGTCGCCATGCACCCGTAACACCGCGATGAGCTCGCGATCGCGCAGCGTCACCTTGGCGACGGCGACCCGCCCCGACTTCACCAGCGCCTCCCGCAGCAGCAGATAGGCCTTGGCTGCCTGCGGTTCCGGTTCCACGTAGTAGCTGCGGTCGAGATAGATCGGGTCGACAGCGTCCTCCGGCACGAACGACACCACGTCGATCGAGCGCGAGTTCGCCTGCGGCAGCATCGCAAGATCGACATCGCTGAGAACGACCGTTTCGCCTGCCGCCGTCTCGTAGCCCCTGCCGATCTCGTCGTATGGGACCTCGGCGCCGTCGACCGAGCACACCCGCTTGTATTGCACGCGGCCGCCGTCGCTGAGGTGGATCTGGTGCGAGGGAACGTTCCTGTTCTCGGTCGCGACGTACAGCCGGACCGGGATCGTGACCAAGCCGAAGGAAATAGTGCCCTTCCATACCATCCGCATCGCAGCATCCCTCCGACCATGTCCGTGACGCGTTGACACCGGCCGTCACACCCGTTACCTGCATTGTCACCGCGGTCTGTGGGTCTATGCCACCCCTGAGCTCTGCTGATGCGGCAGCGCAGTCCGCGGCCGTCAGCGGTTGGCCGGCCGACCGGGTGGGCGTTGATCCATCACAGGCCGAAGGAGTCGCGGTCGTTCGCCGGTACTAGGTCGACGTACTCGCGATGCCTCGTGATGTATCCGCGGACGAATGGGCAGAATGGCAGCACCGATTCACCCCGGCTGCGCACCTCGTCCAGAGCGCCGTGCACCAACGTCGATCCGAGGCCCGTGCCCTCGAACCGCACGTCGATCTCGGTGTGGATGAACGCCAGCGCGCCCTTGTACAGGTGATATTGGGTGTAGCCGGCCAGCTCGCCGTCGGCCCAGACTTCGTACCGCTGCTCTTCGGCATTGTGGACGACCTGGGTCTGCATCTCTGACCTCCGTGCGGTGGGCGTGGTTGTCCATCCTGCCCCCTGCCATGGGCCCGTTCGAGGGTGCGCTGGTCTCTGCCCAACGGCAGTGGAAGGCTGATCTGTATGGCGGACCGAGGCGCGACCACGCCCGGCGCACCGGAGCGAGGACTCCCTCTATCGATGAGAACCGCTGACGGCGAATGCGAGACACCCACCGAAGCCGGGATTCCACGCACCACTGGCCCGACCCGCGAGTACCCCGCTGACGGCATCACCGTGATCTGGAATGCGACCCGGTGCATCCATTCGGCTCGCTGCATCCGCGGGCTGCCCCAGGTGTTCGACACCGAGCGCCGTCCGTGGATCGATCCAGCCGCCGCCCCGCCGGCTGAGGTGGCCGCAGTGATCAGGCGTTGCCCGACGGGTGCGCTCTCCTACCGGCCAGGACCAGAACTGGTCGACGAACAGCCGGATGAGCCGACCACCGTGCAGGTTCGACGCGACGGACCGCTGTTCGTGCGAGGCCGGATCGAGGTGCTCGACGCCGCGGGAGACGTGGTCGCAGTGGAACTGCGCCTCGCGCTGTGCCGATGCGGCGAGAGCCAGAACAAGCCGTTTTGCGACAACAGCCATTTACGTATCAAGTTCCGCGGCTGAGGTGGTGTGCCTGCTCGTCCGCCTGCTGGTCAATGCAGAAGCTAGTTCGCAATGACGTAAAAGACCTGCCATTTGTCCGGACAGGTACCGCCGCCATCAAGTTCGTAACAGGGCCACAATTCCCAGGTGCCAGCACTATTGATAGGGATTCGACCTTCCGCGCTGACAGTTTCTCCAGGCGCCAGGGCACTCCCCTCATTCATGTCCTCGGTATCTACATTATCGCCAGCCGGATTCCGCACTCCGACAAACGTGAACGCCAGTTGGGTAGGTTGATCTCCAACGTTGGTCAACGAATAACTCACCGTTACCGTGTCCCCTACCTGCGGGGGATCAGGATCGCGTCGACTCACGGCCGCAAGCTCCGTCAACTCAATCCCATCGGGGCTTGTGACAGGCGTCGAGGGGACCTCGATGCCGCCGATTGCCTGTGTCCCATCTTGTCGAACGGCGGCGTTCTCGGTCGGTGCAGTCGTCGTTTGCGAAGAGGCCAGGATGACGGCGATCAGCACGATCAGGACGATTCCGGCGCCGACGCTTGCCAGGATCCACGCCCGTGTAGAGAGCCGTCTGCGCACCTGCTCCGGCGCTCCGCCCTGGCCCGACGCCAACCGCGTCTCGCTCGGCTCGGCGGAACGTCCCGGCGGGACACTGGACGCGCCGCTCTGTTCCGCCACGTCCCTCGGTCCTGACGCATCGTGAAGCTTGGTGGCGATCACGTCTGGCCCGTTCCCCGCCCGGGCGTCCGGCACCGCCACGTCATCGTGTGCGGTCCGCACCTCGGCAAGAGTCCAGTCCAACACTTTGAGTAGCCGGCTGGTGTCGAACTCGAAGCGGCTGGGGCTGAGTTCCAGGGCCTGCCGACGCACCAGCCCAGCCAGGCTGGCCGGCAGCTCCTCGGCCTGAGGCATTCTCGCCCCGTCAACCAGGATCGGGATGACGCGGACCTTACGGGTCAAGGCGGCCTCGATCTCCAGCCGCACGAAGTCATCGGGATCATCAATGCGACGCCGCTGATCCTTGTCACTGATCGTGAGCCACTGATCACCGATCAACGCCAGCAGCACATCGCAAGACCCGACTGCTCTGGTGATGACCTCGACGAAGTCGTCGCCCAGCTGGATCGAGTCGACGTCCTTGAAAACCTGGCCGCCGCCGAAGTTGTCAGCCAACCGGTCGTACAACCAGCCCGCCGGGTAGGCCGTCTCCTCCCGCCGGTAGCTGATGAAAATGCGACCCGACGCAGCCGGGATCGATCCAGCCATTGGCCCTCCCTCCAGCCAAGATCTGGAGCGCCGGTCACTTGCCGCTCCATCGCAACAGAGGCCGGACCGTGGCTGCCTGATACTCCTGTTCGCTTATTGACAAATCGGATCCGTGAGGGCTGATCGTCCGGGATAGTGAGTAGTAACTTGCAAGTTACTACTCAGAGGAGGAGCGCCATGGGAGTTCTCGACGGGATCCAGGAGGAGATCCAGCGCGTGGCCAAGGAGGCCGGCGACGCGGTCGTCGGCATCGGGCAGCGCTGGGGCGTCGGATCCGGCGTGGTGATCGGCAACGGGCAGGTGCTGACCAATGCGCACAACGTGCGCGGCGAGCAGGTCAGCGTCACGTTCGCCGCCGGCCACACGGCAATCGGTCGGATCCGGGGGCTCGACCTCGACGGGGACCTTGCCGTTGTCGAGGTCGACACCGGAGACTCGCCTGCCATGAAGTGGGCCACCGACGGTTCCCCGGGGCTCGGAACCCCGGTCTTCGCGCTCGCCAACCCGGGCGGACGGGGGCTGCGGGTCACGCTGGGCTTCGTGACCGGCCTCGAACGCAGCTTCCGCGGCCCACGTGGCCGCCGCATAACGGGAAGCATCGAACACGATGCGCCGCTGCTGCCCGGCTCGTCCGGAGGACCGATAGTCAGCGCCGAGGGAAGGCTGCTCGGGGTGAACACGAGCCGTCTCGGCGAGGGCTTCTACCTCGCGATCCCGGCAGATGAAGGCCTGCGGACACGCGTGGACGCGCTCGCCCGCGGCGAGTCGGCAGCGCGGGTTCGCCTCGGGATCGGGGTCGCTCCGGCGCACGTCGCCAGGCGGTTGCGGCGCGCCGTCGGTCTTCCGGAAGCCGACGGATTGCTCGTTCGTCACGTGGAGGACGACAGCCCAGCGTCGCGGGCCGGGATCGTGCAGGGCGACCTGGTCGTGCAGGCGGCCGGCCGGCCGGTTCGCGGTACGGACGATTTGTTCGACGCACTCGAGACGGCGACCGATGGTGAGATCGCGCTCGCGATTCTGCGCGGCGCCGAAGAACGGACGGTCCAGGTACGGCTCGGCGAAGCTTCCGGAAGTGGCGGGGACGGCGGCAATGGCTGACACCCCATCCGGGCCGAGAGTCTTGGTCGTCGGCGGCACAGGGACGCTCGGTGGACGTGTGGTCCGCGAGCTCGTGAGCCGAGGCACCTCCGTGCGTGCGCTCGTCCGCGAGGGAAGTGACGCGTCGCGGCTGGCCGCACAAAGCGTCGAGGTCGTGCGCGGCGATCTGGTCGACCCCGCCACGCTCGAGCCAGCGCTCGATGGTGTGGACGCACTCGTGACGACGGCGGCCGGCTATGTCCGGCGGCGTAAAGGCGACTCCTTGGCCGCCGTCGACGACCGCGGCAACCGGAACCTGGTCGACGCGGCGCGCAACGCCGGCCTGGGCCGTTTCGTGTTTACCAGCATCCTGACGTGTGACCAGGCGCCGGGCGTGCCGCATTTCTGGCAGAAGAAGCTGATCGAGGACTACCTCGAGGCCAGCGGGGTGCCGTTCGTAGCGTTGCGGCCGGGCGCCTTTGTCGGCGCCTGGGATTTCTGGGCGCGGGGCCTGCGGAAGGGGCGCCTCATGGCGATGGGCTCGCCGTCCGTCGGCTGGACGTACGTGCACGTCGACGACGTCGCCCGCTACCTCGCCCGGGCCGTCGACGAGCCGCGAGCAGCGGGCAGGCGGATCGACATCGGGACGGACCGGCCGGTGTCGGCGCGGGAGATCGCCGACGTGTTCGCCGACATCCTCGGCCGCGACATCGCTGTGCGTAGCCTGCCGTGGCCGCTGCTCAGTCTGCTGCTGCGGCCCGTTGGGCTGCTCAGCGAACGGGCGCGGGACGGCCGGGCAATGATCGATTATTTCCACACTGGTGAGTACGTCGCCAACACATCAGCGCAAGCGGACGTGTTCGGCGACGTACCAACCATCGAAGACACGCTGCGCCGCTACGTCGCCGAAGCTGGCCTCATGGCGCCGGCTCGGTGACGACTGTCTGGTCACGTGCTGCGCTGATCTTGCCTGGTCGCGTCGGCAGTCAAGTGCTGCCGTGCTCGGGCGACGAAGGCGTTGGGGTCGTCGACCCAGAAACTCAGCTCGGTGATGCGCTGATTGCCCTTCGGCGTCGGCACGGTCAACGTGTGCCTTAGTACCGCGTGCACGTTGACCTCGCCTGACACGCCGACCTGCAGGTCCGTGCCGCTCTTGGTCTCCCTGGGCTGCAGTGTTCGGATCGACGAGGGTATGTCGCGGCGCTGGGCCACGACGGAGGCGATCGAATCCCACGGGATCGCGATGTCGACCGAGGCACCGTGCCGCACGCGCAGCGTGGAGGCGCCGAGTAGGTGTGGATTCACCTTGAGGCTGGCCAGAAAGCCGACCATCCAGAGCAGCCCCCAGGCGCTGATGACAAGCACGGTGATCCGCACTGGCGGCCACGGGATGAGCAGGTGGACGACCACCATCTCGGCTGCCGATGCGAAGATCCATAGCGACATGACCGGCGTGACGGCCTGGGCGTACGCTCGAGGTCACGGGACGGCGGGCAACCCAGCGGAACAGGCTCCGGTACAGGCGGAGCTCGAACATCACCGCCCTGCGGGCGAGTGAGAACACCGATCTGCGGTCGGCGTCTGACATTGATTCGTCACGAATCCGCTGCGAGAAGTCGGCCGCGAAGCCGGTTCACAACCTCGCCGAGCCCTTCGGCGAAGCAGCCGAATTGCTGTGGGGGCATTCCGGCGAACAGGAGATGCGCAAGCTCTTGCTGGCCTTCCTCCATGACCTTGACGACGGCCGCCCCATGCTCGGTGAACGAGACGAGAAAGGCGCGCCGGTCGGTGGGATGCGGCTCCCGGGTGACGAAGCCGCCCTCGACGAGCCCGTCGACATGGCCGGTAACAGTGCGTGCGCTCACCTGAAGGGCGTCGGCCAGTGCGGTCTGGGTGGACGGACCCAGCCGGCGAAGTTCCCATAACAGATGGGCACGCGACGTCGTCAGCCCGTCGCGAGCAAGACTCTCGGTCATGTCGTCGTGCAGGAGGACCGTCAGCTCAAGGATATGGTCGAGCGCAGCGATGTACCGGGCTTCGGCCGTCATATGATGAGGTTACTTCATTATGTGGCGGCCTCACAAATTCGCCGGAGCATCGGCCTCAGTCGTGGGCCGGCCAACGGCTGCGGGTGCCTAGGCGATGGGATCGGGCCCCGGATCTCCGCCGACGGCCCGGACCCCGAGCCGGCCCAGGTACATCTCCCATCCGGTGCGATGGTGGGCGCGCTGGGCGTCACTCGGCAGGCCGTAGTGGCGCAGCACCACACGGGTGCCGCCGTCCTCTTCCTCGAGCGTGACGACGACCTGCGTGGATCCCGGCGGAACGGTCTGGTCATCGGTCCAGCCCCAGGTGAACACGATTCGCTTCGGCGGGTCGACTTCGACGAACTCACCGGCCGCCTCGACGCCACCGCGCACACGGACGCGGTAAGGCCCGCCGGGCACCGGATCCACCGTGGCGCGGTCGCCCATCCATTCGACATACCGGTCGGGATCGGTGAAGTACGGGAACACCGTCTCCGGCGACGCGGCGATGTGCACGGTGACTTCGAGGACATCGGGGTCGGTCATAACCGGTCCTTCTCTCGTTGCTCCGCTTCAGCAAGGTCCTTGACCCGGCCGAGCCCCCGTCGCCAGTGATCTTCGACGACCGAGCGCAGGGACCCCAGCGCAGCCTGGTCGGTGCGATAAATGCGGCTGGTGCCCTCGCGGCGTTCGACCAGGAGGCCCGCGCCCTTGAGGACCGTCAGGTGCTGGCTGATGGCCGACCAGGACACCTCGAACTCGGCGGCGATCTCCCCGGCGGCGAGTTCCCGGTCCCAGACCAGCTCGAGGATGCGCAACCGGCGTGGCGCCGCGATCACTTGCAACGGTTCCACGCGCAGCCTCGCCTCCCCACGACCGGCAGACCAGTGTGTCGCACTGCGCCAGGCCGTCTTGACGCCTCAACACTATTTTAGATAGAGCTAAAATAGCGCAATGCCAACTGGAGGACACGATGGGCCGATCCATCACACTTGCCGTCGACGTCGACGCGGATCCCAGTCGCGTCTTCGACATCGTCACGACGACCGACGGGCAGCGTGCTTTCTGGACGGAGGACTGCCACGTCGCCGCGGACCATGCACGGTTCGGGTTCCCATCGACCCCTATCGACCTCGAAGTGGAGGTCACGGCCGAGGCCGGCAAACTCGTCCGCATACACGTCACGTCGGGCTTCCCGTTCTGGGAGGGATCGACATGGGAATGGGAGCTCGGTAACGCCGTGCGGGCTGAGACCAGGACAGGCGTACTGTTCCGTCACTACGGCTTCGGCGAGGGATATCCCGAGGTCGACCTGGGCCACACCGCACAGACCTGGGCGCTCGTCCTGGACCGGCTTGCTAGGTACGCGGCGTCAGGAGTTCCGCAGCCTCTGATGCCGGCCGCCACAGGCTGATGACGTCGGCCGCGAACCACTCACCAACCGGCGGACAGCATGGCCGTTGACGTCCGCCCGTTCGTACTGATCCACCGGTCCCGCAGCGAGGTCGCGGCCGTCATGTTCGACCCGAGCAACGACCTGCGCTGGACCGGCGGCATCACATCCAGCCGCCCGGCGCAGCCGGGACCACTCGTGCATGGAGCGACGGTTGCACGAACCGCGAAGTTCCTCGGCCGGACGTTCGACTATGGCTATGTCGTGACGCATCACGATCCCGACCGGTTGGTCGAGCTCAAGGTCGATCGGCCGTTCCCGATGCTCGTCCGCTACGAGCTGGAGGATGCGCCGGACGGCACACTCGTGGCCATCCGCGCCACAGGGGAACCCGGCCGGTTCTTCGGCTGGGCAACTCCACTGATGGAGCGCCAGGTCCGCAAGACCATCACCGCAGACCTCGAACGACTGCGAACCTGCCTCGAGGCGTAGTGCACGGTTCACCGGATCGGCCCGGGTGATCTCTCCGCGACAGCGGACCTTCTCGCAACGAGCGCCCTCACGGCGTCGGCACACCGCATCAACGGCTGGGAAGCTGCCCGCATTTTGCGACAGCAGGTGCCGGAAGATCTCCGCCGGGGGCCAGGTCGGCGGTCAGGTTGCCGCACAGCTGTTGATCACGGCGAAGTGGCGGTAGTTTGATCTTGGAACCCGGTGACTTCGCCAAGATCAACGACGTGGGGGTCGATTGAGGAATAGTCGGCGCGGTCATGCGGTGGGTCGCCGCATCGGGAGGCGGTATGGAACCTGACCAACGGCGCCGTGCTGACCGTTCATCGACACGGGGCGCGGAACCCCAGCCAGCGCGGGCGGCCGGGCCGGCGTCGGCGTGGGCGCCGATCCGGGACTACCCAGTCTTCCGGGCGCTCTGGATCGCCCAATTCGCCTCGAACGTCGGCACCTGGATGCAGACCGTCGGCGCGCAGTGGCTGCTGATCGACCGCTCCCCGTTGCTGGTGGCGCTGGTGCAGACCGCCTCCAGTCTGCCCATCGTGGCGCTCGCCCTGCCGGCCGGCGCGTGGGCCGACCTGGTCGATCGGCGGAGACTGCTGCTCGGCGCGCAGTTCGGGATGTTTGTGGCCGCCGCGACTCTTGCCGCAGTGACGTTCCTGGGTGCAGCTTCCCCGGCGGTCATTCTGACGCTCACGTTTCTCCTTGGCTGCGGCAACGCGGTAGCCGGCCCCGCCTGGCAGGCGATCCAGCCCGATCTGGTGGACCGTGCGATGCTTCCGCAGGCGGCCGCGCTGAACGGGGTCAACATGAACCTCGCCAGGGCCGTCGGACCTGCCCTCGGCGGTGTCATCGTCGCGATCGCCGGCGCCGGATGGGTGTTCGCACTGAACGCCGCGTCCTTCGTCGGCATCGCCGCCGTACTTGCTCGTTGGCGGGCGCCGGAGCGCGGCGACCAGGGTTCGCGGGAGCGGCTGGTCGAGGCACTGCGGGCCGGTGGCCGCTACGTGCGGCATGCGCTGATCGTGCGACGGCTGCTGTACCGAGCGGTCCTGTTCATTCCGGCCGCGAGCGCGGTCTGGGCACTGCTGCCGGTGGTGGCGGCCAGAAATCTGCACCTGGGCTCTGCCGGCTACGGCTTGTTGCTGGGCATGGTCGGCGTCGGTGCGGTCACCGGCGCGCTGGTCATTCCGCGATTGCGGGCCCGAGTTGGCTCGGCTCGACTGGTCACGGGGGCGACGTTCGTCACGGCGGCAGCAATCGGCTTGGTCGCCACGTTCAGCGACGCGGTGCTGGTCGGTATTGCCCTCGTGCCGGTTGGCGGTGCGTGGATTGCTGTGATGTCGAGCCTGAACTCCGGGCTGCAGCTGGCCTTGCCGAACTGGGTCAGAGCACGCGGCCTGGCTTATTACCTGGCCGTCTTCCAGGGCACGCAGGCGGTGGGTGCGGTGATCTGGGGTGTTGTCGCGGACCGCACATCAGTGACCACTGCGCTGCTCCTTGCAGCCGCGGTCCTGGCGCTCGGAGCGGTCCTGGGCCTGCGGGCTCCGATGCCGGACACCAGCAAGCTGGACCGAACGCCGTCGGCGCACTGGCCGGCTCCTCAGTTGATGTTCACCCCGAATGCTAATGACGGACCAGTGCTTGTCACCTTGACGTATCGGGTCCCAGAACACAACGTCGCCGCCTTCACCGACGCCATGCGACACGTCGGCCGCTCCCGGCGGCGTACCGGGGCTCTGCGATGGGAGCTGTTCCGCGACGGTGCTGAACCCACCAAGTTCGTCGAGTCCTACCTGATCGGCACCTGGGCCGAACATCTACGGCAGCGCGAGCACCGACTGACCGGCGCGGACCGCAGGTTTGAAGAGGAGGCACAGCGCTACACGCTTGGTGCACCGCAGGTTGCGCACCTGTTTCCACCCCCCGCATCCCGGCCGACGAAGCGCTAGACGCTCCCACCCCTTCATCCGCTTCGGCACGCTAACAGGTGTGCGCCAGCTGTTGATCATGGCGAGGCCGCGGCAGTTCGATCTTCAAGCCCGGCCATTCTGCCAGGATCAACGAGGTGGGCGGTCAGCGGTAAACCCGGGCCAGGCTATTGACCGTAGCGCTGAAGAACTGCCCCGCCCGACGTGCCGAGCAGGACGCCGATCGTCTCCCAGGAGACGCCGTGCGCTCGAGCGGCGATTACCGCATCTCTGATCGCAACTTCGGCGGCCGCCCGCGCCGTTACTGCATCACGCAATGCCACGTAGACCCCCAGGTCGATCTCGTTCTCCTGGAGGGGATCGTGCGATTCGGCCTGGTCGGGCAATTCCGTGGCGTGACCGAGGTTCCCTCGCACGCTCCGCGGCATCGTGATCACCCTCAGGACTGGCGGCAATTTGGCGTAGCTGTCAAGGGTATACGCCGTCCAGCCTGACGAGCGGCAGCGAACCACGCGGCCTTGGCTAACCCGACCCGGATGCGTCAGGGCGTGCGTCTAAGGTCGAGACGCTTCCGACTGCCCTGGGTCTCGAAGGAGAAACGCACACGTGCTGCACGTCCACCGGTCCGAGCGTGCCGACCGGCTGGTCGACGGGCTCGCCGAAGTGCTACGCGAGCCGCCAACCGATCCGTTCGCGCCCGAGGTCGTCGCAGTCCCGGCGAAGGGCGTCGAACGCTGGGTTACCCAGCGCCTCTCACATGTCCTCGGCGCGTCGCCAGACAGCGCTGACGGTGTCTGCGCCAACGTCCGCTTCCCGCACCCATCCGCGCTCGTCACCGACGTCCTCGCTCGGGCCGATGGCATCGAACCCGACGGCGACCCGTGGGAACCGGACCGGCTGGTCTGGCCGCTGCTCGAGACCATCGACGACTGCGCCTCGCGCGACTGGTGCGCGACGCTGGCCCGCCATCTCGGCATCGGTGGCGCAGCGCTCGCGCCTCGAACCGGACGTCGGCTGGCCACCGCCCGTCACCTCGCCGCCCTGTACGACTCGTACGGGGCACATCGCCCGTCGATGCTCCAGGCCTGGGCAGACGGCGGCAACGCTGACATCCCAGACGACCTGCGCTGGCAGGCGGAGCTGTGGCGGGAGGTCCGCAGCCGGATCGGCCTCCCCAGCCCGGCTGAGCGGCTCGGCCCCGCCTGTCAGCGCCTACGCACCGAGCCCGATCTCGTCGACCTGCCGCAGCGAGTCTCGCTGTTCGGCCCGACCCGGCTGACGTCCGCCCAGCTCGACGTCGTCGTCGCGCTCGCCGAGCACCGCGAGGTTCACCTGTGGCTTCCCCACCCCTCCCCCGTGCTGTGGGAACGCGTCGCCCCGTACGCGCACGAAGTCACAAGGCGTCCCGACGATCCGACGTCCGACGTCCCCCGCAACGCGCTGCTGGCCAGCCTCGGCCGCGACTCCCGCGAGCTCCAACTACGGATTACGGCCGGCGCTGAGACCGTCAATGACCTTCACCACCCGCTGCCGGCGCGTCCAGAAACGTTGCTCGGGCGGCTGCAGCGGTCGTTGCAGGACGACGCGGTCCAAGCGCCCGACGAGACCAGGCCGCGCCTGGATCCCGCCGACCGGACCCTGCAAGTCCACGCCTGCCACGGCCCGGAACGGCAGGTCGAGGTGCTCCGCGAGGTGCTCGTCGGCCTGCTCGCTGACAATCCGACGCTCGAACCGCGCGACGTGCTGGTCATGTGCCCGGACATCGAGGACTACGCCCCCTTGATCTCGGCCACGTTCGGGCTGGCTGACGACGACGGCGACGAGACCCGGCACCCCGGCCACCGGCTGAGGGCCCGGCTCGCCGACCGGTCGCTGCGCCAGACCAACCCGCTGCTGGCCACCGTCGCCGCACTGCTGGAGCTCGCCGACGCCCGGGTCACCGCCAGCCAGGTGCTCGACCTCGCCGCTTCGACCCCTGTCCGGCGCCGGTTCCGGTTTACCGACGACGACCTCGAACGCATCCGCGGCTGGGTGGCGTCGTCAGGTATTCGATGGGGGCTCGACGGCGAGCACCGCGCGCCGTACGACCTCGCCTCGATCCCGCAAAACACCTGGCGTACCGGTTTGGACCGCATCCTGCTGGGCGCCGCGATGGCGGAGGACGGGCTGCGCTGGATCGACAAGGCGCTGCCACTCGACGACGTCGACAGCAGCGACATCGAACTCGCCGGCCGGCTGGCCGAACTGGTCGACCGGCTGGCGATCACGCTCGATGACCTCACCGGCGACCACCCGCTCGCCCACTGGCTGGACACCCTCGGCACCGGCATGGCCCGGCTCACCGACGTCACCGAGACCGACGCCTGGCAGCAGGCGCAAGCCCAGCGCGAGCTCGCCACGGTGGCCAAGCACGCAGGCGACCGCGCGCACACCATCCCTCTCTCCCTGGCCGACGTCCGCAGCCTGCTCGCCGACAGCCTCCGCGGCCGTCCCACCAGAGCGAACTTCCGCACCGGCGAGCTGACCATGTGCTCGATGGTGCCAATGCGCTCGGTGCCGCACCGCGTCGTCTGCCTGCTCGGGCTCGACGACGGCCGGTTCCCGCGCACCGCGAGCGTCGACGGCGACGACGTCCTGGCCCGCGACCCGCGGGTTGGCGAGCGCGACCCGCGCAGCGAGGACCGACAGCTGCTGCTCGACGCGACCCTGGCCGCCAAGGATCACCTGGTGGTCCTCTACACCGGCGCTGACCCGCGAACAAACGCGCCGCGTCCGCCCGCCGTACCCGTGGGCGAGATTCTCGACGCCGCCGACGCCCTGGTCCGCACCTCCGACGGCCGCCCGGCCCGCGATTACCTCGTCGTCCACCACCCGCTGCAGCCGTTCGACCAGCGCAACTTCGTCGCCGGAGAACTCGGCGCGGACGGCCGGCCGTTCAGCTTCGACCGGCAATCGCTCGCCGGGGCTGTACGCGCCGGGCAATCGCGTGTCGCCCCGGGCCCGTTCGTGCCCGCGCCGCTTGCGCCGGCGGAGGAGCCTGACGAACTCGCGCTTGACGACCTGATCGCGTTCCTCGAGCACCCGGCGAAGGCATTCCTCCGGCAGCGGCTCGGCGTCACGCTCGCCGGCGACGACGAGGAGCTCGACGACGCCCTCGCCGTCGAGCTCGACCCGTTGCGTCGCTGGGCGGTCGGCGACCGGCTGTTGCGTGCCCGGCTAGCCGGTGCGGACGCCATGACGTGCATCCAGGCCGAATGGCGACGGCAGACGCTGCCGCCCGGTGAGCTGGGCAGGCGGGTGGTCGACGAGATCATGGCCGAGGTCGATCCGCTGGTCGAGGCGGCGGCCGAGCACCGCACCGGCCCAGCGCAGACGGTGGACGTAGCAGTCGACGTTGGCCGTCGGCGGCTGGTCGGCACCGTCGGCGGCGTCCACAGCAGCACCGTGGTACGGGTGGAGTTCTCCCGGCTCGCGCCGAAGCACCGGCTACGCGCCTGGGTGCAGCTGCTTGCACTGTCGTCAGCCCATCCGGGCACCGTGTGGACCGCGGTCACCATCGGTCGCGGCGAGAGAGACGGCATCACAACGTCTCGACTGGGACCAGTCGATGAGACCAAAGCTCGTGAGCACATGATCACGCTGGTGGAGTTGCGTGCTCAAGGCATGCGCGCACCTGTGCCGATTGCGGTGAAGTCCTCCGCCGAGTACGCCACCAAACGCCAGAGCGTGACCTCGGCGAACGCGCAAGCTCTGGCGGAGAAGAAATGGGCCAGCGACCGCTACGAGGCCGAGCAGGCCGAGCCCGCGCACCGGCTGATTTGGGGCGACCCGGCGCCGTTCGACGTCCTGCTCGCCGAGCAGGCCGCCGACGAGGAGCAACCCGTCGGCTGGCTCTCCGACGAGCCGCACCGGTTCGGCGCCCTGGCCCGCCGGCTCTGGGAGCCGTTGCTGGCAGCGGAGACGCTGGCATGAGGCTCACGCCGGTCGTCGCAGACGTCGAGCCGTTCGACGTCCGTGGTCCGCTGCCCACCGGCACAACTGTGCTGGAGGCGAGCGCCGGCACCGGCAAGACGTACACCATCGCTGCGCTGGCCACCCGCTATGTCGCCGAGGGCGTCGCGGAGCTGCCCGAGCTGATGCTGGTCACGTTCAGCCGGGCAGCCACCCAGGAGCTGCGCGAGCGGGTCCGCGAGCGGCTGCTTACATCCGAGCGCGGGCTGGCCGACCCATGCCGCGCCCGCCTGGGCGGCGCCGACGAGCTGCTGGCCCTGCTCGCCGACGCCCCCGATGACGAGGTTGTGAAGCGAAGGCACCGGCTCACTCGGGCGCTGGCCGCGTTTGACGCCGCGACGATCGCCACCACGCACGGGTTCTGCCTGCAGATGCTGGCCGGGCTTGGCATGGCCGGTGACCTGGAAGCGGACTCGACGTTCGTCGAGGACGTGGACGACTTGGTCGTCGAGGTGGTTGGTGATCTGTACCTGCGCCGGTTCGCGCGGGAGCCCGGCGAGCCGCTGCTCACTCCTCGGATCGCGCTCGAGGTCGCCCGGGCCGCGATCGGCGACCCGCAGGCGACGCTGGTCCCCGCCGATGCGGCGGACGAGTCGGCCGCCCAGCTCCGCTACGCCCTGGCGACGGACACCAATACAGAGGTGTACCGCCGCAAGCGGATGCGCCGGCTGCTCGATTACGACGACCTGGTCAGCCGGCTCGACGACGCGCTGCGCGATCCGGTGCGCGGCGCGGCCGCCGTCGAGCGGGTCCGGTCGCGGTACCGGGTGGTGCTCGTCGACGAGTTCCAGGACACCGACCCGCTGCAGTGGCGGATCCTGCACACCGCGTTCCACGGCGCGACGACGCTGGTGCTCATCGGCGACCCCAAGCAGGCCATCTACGCCTTCCGCGGCGCCGACCTAATCGCGTACCTGTCGGCCAGGGACGTCGCCACTACCCACCGCACACTGGCACGCAACTGGCGCAGCGACTCACCGCTGCTCGATGCGCTCGGCGCCGTGTTCCGGGGCGCGGCGCTGGGCGACGAGCGCATCCCGGTGCGCGACGTCGATGCATCGCACGGCGCGCCGCGGCTTGACGGCGCCGGCGCGCCGCTGCGGCTGCGGGTGGTCCGGCGCGCGCTGGCCGACGCCGCCGACTCGACGAAGATCACCGTCAAGACCGCACGCCGGATCGTTGCCGAGGACGTTGCGTTCGACATCGTCGACCAGCTGTCCGGCCCGGCTCGGCTCACACTGGACGGCGCGCCACGGCCGGTCTCCCCAGGCGACATCGCCGTACTTGTCCGCACCAACGACAACGCGGTGCTGGTGCGTAATGTTCTCGCGGCGGCAGGCGTTCCGGCGGTGCTCACCGGCAGCCGCAGCGTGTTCCTTGCCCCGGTGGCCCGCGAGTGGCTGACGTTGCTGCGCGCGCTGGAGCAGCCGCATCGGTCCGGCCTGATCCATGCCGCCGCGCTGACGCCGTTCGTCGGCTGGTCACCGCGCCGGATCGCGGAATGCGGCGACGCGGGAACCGACGAGCTGGGTCGGCAGCTACGCGGTTGGCGTGACGTGCTCACCGAGCGTGGGGTAGCGGCGCTGCTGGAGGTGACAACGTCGTCCGGGCTGGTGGAGCGGCTGCTCGCCGCCGAGGACGGCGAGCGTCGGCTCACCGACGTCCGGCACATCGGGCAGGCGCTACACGCGGCGGCGGTGACCGGCCGGCTGGGCCTCGCGGCGATCGTGGAGTGGCTGCAGCGGCAGATCATCGAGGCGGCCGACGACGCCGCCGAGGAGCGCAGCCGTCGGTTGGAGTCCGACGCAGACGCGGTACAAGTGGTGACCATCCACGGCGCCAAGGGCCTGCAGTTCCCGGTCGTGTACGTGCCGTACGGGTGGGACCGGCACGTCCGCGACACTCCCGATTTCCTGCTGCTGCACGACGACAACGGCACGCGGCTGCGCGACGTGGGTGGCCCGGACGGGCCGGGGTACATGGAGCGGCGCGAGCGGCATCTCGCCGAGGAGCTGGGCGAGGACCTGCGACTGCTCTACGTCGCGATGACCCGGGCCCGCTGCCAGGTGGTCGCCTGGTGGGTTCCGGCAACGACCGCCGAGCACGCGCCGCTCAGCCGATTGCTGTTCGGCGAGTTCACGCCGAGCGAGCAGCCGCCCGCCCGGATCCGGCTCCCCCGCGATGTCGACGTGCGCAAACGGCTGGACGAGCTGTTCGCCGTCGCCGGCGATACCGTCGCCATCGAGCACGTCGGCGCCGACCGCTCCGCCCGCTGGCGGCCGCCGCTTGTCGAACCGCCGGCGGTCGCTACGGCGAGTTTCGGCCGCCGCCTCGACGAGGGCTGGCGCCGCACGTCCTACACCGGGCTTACCCGGTTTCTGCACGACGACGTGGTGCCGGACCCCGGTGTCGGCAGCGAGCCTGAGCTCGAAGTCGAGGAGCGGCAGGACGAGCCGGCGGTCCCGTCCTCCGTCGTCGCCGCGGCACCGTCCGACTTACTGGAGGAGGCGTTGCGCACGGTCCGGTCGCCGCTCGCAGACTTCCCGTCCGGCGCGGCGTTCGGAACCCTCGTCCACACCATCTTGGAGCACGTCGACCCAGCCGCCGACGACCTCGGCGCCGAGCTGCATGGGCGTTGCACCGAGGCGGTCGAGCGCCGGTTCGGCACCACAGTCGACCCGGCAGCGCTGGCGGATGGTCTGCTGCCCGCCTTCGATACCGCACTTGGACCTCTGGCCGGGGGACGCCGTTTGCGCGACTTTACGACAGCCGATCGGCTGGCCGAGCTGGAGTTCGAGCTGCCGCTGGCCGGTGGCGATGACCCGCGAACCGACGACGCGACGGTCGCCGAGGTTGCACGGTTGCTCCGCCGGCACCTCCCGCCCACCGACCTGCTGGCCCGGTACGCCGCCGCGATCAACGTGCCTGGCCTGCGGAGCCAGCGCCTTCGCGGTTACCTGTCCGGCAGCCTGGACGCAGTGCTGCGAGTGCGCGCGACCGACAGCAATGCGCGCTATGTGGTGGTCGACTACAAGACCAACTGGCTTGGCGGCTTTGGCCCGTCCGGCGCGGAGCCGCTGACCGCGTGGGACTACCGACCGGAGGCAATGACCGCCGAGATGGTCCGCGCGCACTATCCGCTGCAGGCGCTCCTCTATTCGGTCGCGCTGCACCGGTTCCTGCGCTGGCGGCACCCCGGCTATGACCCGGCGACGCACCTCGGTGGAGTGCTCTATCTGTTTTTACGTGGCATGTGCGGCCCGGACACTCCCGTCGTCGGCAGCGTGCCGTGTGGAGTGCTCTCGTGGAATCCGCCAGCCGCACTGGTCGAGGACCTCTCCACGCTGTTGGATCGAGGTGTGCTGTGACCGTGCTCGACGATCTTCACCACGTCCGGCTGGCAACTCGGGCCCAGGGTCTGCTCGTCGACTTCAACATCGCCGGAATACTCACCGCCGCCGACGTCCACATAGCGATGACGCTCGGCCGCCTCTGCGAAGAGTCGAACGACCAAGTGCTACTGGCCGCCGCCCTCGCCGTTCGGGCTGTCCGCGAAGGCTCGGTATGCCTCGACCTCGCCGAAGCCAACCGCTCAGCAGGTGACGTGGAGGACCCCGCAGACGTCGAAGCACTCCCCTGGCCCGAGCCGACGGCCTGGCTTGCAACCTGCGCGGGAAGTCCACTCATCGCCCCCGGCGTCAAAGGTTTCGACGACAGGCCGTTGCGCCTGGTCGAAAGCCTGCTCTACCTGGACCGGTACTGGCGCGAGGAGCAGCTCGTCCGCGACGAGCTGGAGACCCGCACGTCCCGCACCCCTCCGCCGGTCGACAACGACCGGCTTCGCGCTGTGCTGGATCGCCTCTTCCCCAGCCCCGCCCCGGATCTGCAACGACTCGCGGTGGCGGCAAGCGTCACTGGCTGGGTGACAATGATCGCCGGCGGACCAGGCACCGGCAAAACCACGACAGTTGCCCGCCTGCTCGCCGTGCTCGCCAAGACGCTCGATACGCCCCGCGTGGCTCTGGCGGCGCCCACCGGCAAGGCCGCCGCGCGGATGGAAGAAGCGGTGACGGAGGAGTTCACCCGTCTCACCAGCGAGGGCATCGAGGTTCCACTCGCTCCCTCGGCCTCGACACTGCACCGCCTGCTCAGCTGGCGACCCGACTCGCACAGCCGCTTCCGCTTCAACCGGCACAACCACCTGCCCTACGACGTGGTCGTCGTGGACGAAACATCGATGGTCTCGTTGACACTCATGTCCCGACTGCTCGAGGCGATGCGTCCGGACGCTCAGCTGGTCCTGGTTGGCGACCCTGACCAGCTCGCCTCAGTCGAAGCCGGCGCCGTGCTCGGCGACCTCGTCCACCGCCCGCCCCGGTCGGCACCCGATGACCGGCTCACGCACCTGTCCTCGCTGCTACCTGGCGACGTCCAGCCGGCCGACGAACTCGAAACGGAGCTCCGGAACGACGTCGTCCGGCTGCGCACTGTCCACCGGTACGGCGGCGCCATCGCCGAACTCGCTGAAGCCATCCGCCGCGGCCGCACCGACGACGTCATGGCCGTTCTCCGCCGCGGCGACTCACAGGTTGATTTCGTCGAGACGAATCTGGATACCCGCAATCCAATGGGCCTCGAAGGCCTCCACGCCGACGTCGTGAACGCCGGCCGAGCGCTCATTGAGGCCGCGCTTGGCGGTGACGCCCCTGCTGCCTTAGCGGCACTTGACCGACACCGCCTGCTCTGCGCCCACCGCCGCGGCCCCTTGGGCGTGGCCCGCTGGAGTCAAGAAGTCGAGCGATGGCTCGCTGCAGCCGTACCGCAGTTCGAACCCGACCGTGAGTGGTACGTCGGCCGCCCGCTCATCATCACCGCCAACGACTACGAACTCGGCCTCTACAACGGCGATATCGGCGCCATCATCGGTCGCACCGCCGGTCCCATCGCCGTCTTCACCCGCGGAACCGACCTCATTGAGGTCGCCCCCACCCGCCTTGACGCGGTCCAGACCGTCCACGCCATGACCATCCACCGCGCCCAAGGCAGCCAGTTCGCCCACGTAACTGTTCTGGTGCCTCCTTTCGAATCGCCGCTATTGACTCGCGAGCTGCTCTACACCGCGGTGACTCGAGCCCGTGGGTCTGTACGGGTACTCGGGGTCGAGTCGTCGATCCGTGCCGCCGTCGAACAGCCCGTCGTCAGAGCAAGCGGACTTCGGCGACGTTGACACGTCGGCTCGTGTGCTAGACGTCGAATTGACCTCCGTCCGCTTCGCGTGCTCCTGCAAGATCTGCAGTCACCAGATGGCCCCTGCGTCGTGCGATCGGCAGGGTCAGCAGCGTAGGTCGGGGTTGGCCGCCGAACCCGTCGTGAGGTCGTGCCCTTAGCCCTCCAGCATTTCTGCCAGTTCCTTTGGGCGGCTGAGCGCGACACAGTGCCCGCTCGCGATCTCGTCGGGAGTGATGCCTAGACGCTCGGCCACCAGCCGGCGACAGAAGTCGGGAGGGAAGAAGCTGTCCTCGGTGCACAGCACATATCTCGTTGGCACGTTCGGCCAGGTCTCCAGCGGCCACGGCGATTCCATGGATGCCGCTGACGGGTGCGCCCGCTCTCTGCTCATCGCCTCTTCGGCCAGCCTGCGCGGCACGTCGTGATAGAAGCTGACGAACGGGTCTTCGTTACCGGTCTGGCCGCCATCACACGTGGCTTGCTGCTGCACCGCGGCTCGGTAGCCGGTGTTATCCCCACCAGTCATTTGGAGCCTCACCGGGGGAGGGGATCATTCCGGCCACCAGGACCAGCACATCGACCGGGAGCCGATCGGCGACCAAGGGTGCGGTGAACGCGCCGTACGACTGGCCCACGACAACCAGATTCTTCCGGTCACCCACGGCCTGTACTACGGTGTCGGCGTACTCGTTCAGGCCGGCCGATTCGTCATCGGCAGGAAGGTCGGGAGCCACCACGTCGTGCCCGTGCGCACGCAACTCGGCCTCGACCAGATGCCAGTACCAACCGCCGTCGCCCGCGCCGTGGATCAACACAAACGTACTCACTATGGGCACACCCTCCCTGTCAGGTGATCCATCGTTGCGTGAACTCGCGCAGCGTGTCGGCTACCCGGCAGCATCGACGACGTTGTCGGCCGAGGCACCGATGCCCCCTCGCGATGCGTTCGACGCCACCGAGATCGGCGGCGGCTGGCCAGCGGGAGCCGCGTCTAGGGCCCGCTGTGAAGATCGGCCTGCTGCTCTGATTTGGCCAGCTTCCGCCGTCTGGCCTGATGATGATCTTCACCGTGACAGCTTGGCCGATGCACTCGGCTGTTCCCGGGCGCCCGTCGAAGGTGCCCACGGTGATGGAGGCCGGGTAGCGGACCGGGTGCCTTCAACGCAGCGGCGGTGCGATCGGGGACCTGCAGATTGAGCAGAACCTAACCAGGGCGAGCCCGGCACGGGCTCAAGAGCGGAGCTGACTGCATGGACGGGATGGCGGCAGGTCGGGTAGGGCGCGCGACGCCGGGGTTCCTCGCGTTAGCTCGGCAATTTGGCTGCCAGGACGTCGATCGGCTTGATGTCCGGCGGTGAGCTCAGCAGGTCGTCGGCCTTGTCCATCAGTGCGGAAGCGATCGGTCCATCGAGGTGGTCCTGGCGGCCTTCGGGTCCCGGGAAGACATCGAAGATGCCGTATGTGGAGTTGTCGATCTTGATAGCAAACCAGGCGATCGTGTCGTCCTCGTCTTGCGCAAGCGGCAAGGCTCCCTCGAGGAACGACGCAAGCTCGTCCTCTTTGCCCGACTTCGCGCGAAGTGTTGCCAACAAGCCAACGGTTACCATCGGTCTCCTCCTCGATCGACAGCCGCAGAGTAACGCCGATGCAGCCCCCGGAGGCGGACCTTCGACGCGACGTTCTTACTGCCATCACGCGCAGCTTGCGCCATACCGCGTCTGCGTGATCACCGGTGTTGGTCTGGTATGCGTCTTCGTCCTCGACGTGGACGGGGCGCACGGTTCTACACGGACAAGCTCGGCCTCGAGGTCGGCGTGGATGCGGTTCGGTGTCCACCTGCCACTGATGGACTTCGGTGACCACCGGTTTGCCGTCGAGCACCTGGAGAAGTACGTCGAGACCGCGACTGGGCTCGGCTTCGATGCCGTCTCGGCCAACAACCACATGGTGTTCGGCGTGCCATGGCTGGACGGCCCACTGCCCTGGCGGCGGGTGTGTCCTGTTCTCGCGACGCGAGGCTGTTCACCACGGTGGCGAATCCGCTCGTTCGCGGCGGCCGATCATTCATCGGCCGGCTGAGTCAATGACGGCATGAACTCGCCGGCCTCGATGAATTCGGTCAGGGCTGTCCACTCCCCGGGCGCCCGGACGAGCGCCGCTGCCGGCGACCGGCGGCTACGCGCCGCCCTCGCCGGTGCCCGAGGGCGGCCGATCGGCGCCGGCGACCTCACGCGCGACGGTCGTCGCTCTGCTCGACGGCCGGGCGCGGCTCACCCTGGAGGGTGACGCCACGACCTCGCATGGGCATCGACAAACCACGAGCGGTCGGCAGGTGGATCGACTTCATGCGAGGGTGAGCGCCGGTTCCGTCGGGCCCGTTCATGGCACTCGGTTGCGCTGAACCCTCGGGCGTCGTCGTCCGTACCTAGTTGAGGGACGTTTGGCGATTCGACAGGCATGGACCGAGGCGTCCCAGCGCTCGCGTGACGGAAGTCAAGGGGGTGGTTCTCCCACAGGTCCTACTCGTGGATCTCACGCGTGCCCGACACGGGGGACGGATGCTGCGTGGTCCAGTCTTCGGGTTCGACATAGCGCTGGCGCTGGCTGAGGACGAGTTCGGCGCCACCGATCTCCGCGGTGAGCCCGTACGGTCTCGTACAGCCGAGTTCCTCGGGTGTGGGGTTCACCGGCCTCTTTGTCGGCCAAGTGTGGGACGCCGTTGCCACCGGCACCGTGGTGGTTGACGGTGACATGCTCGTCGACGGCTGCACGACAAACGCGAGGATCGAAACGCTGGAGGACAACAACATCTCCCACCCATAGGTGACGGGGCTCAAGCAGTCTGGCGCGACTAGGCGGGCTCGGGCAGCGCGCCGGGCCAGGATTCGTCGATCCCGTGGCGTTGAACCGGTCAGCCCGGACATCCGTGCCCTGTTGAGGGGTTTGTCGGCGAGAGCGCGGGCGATGGCATACCGGCGCGAGCGGAGGTGTCGCCAGATCTGCTCATGGAGTAATCGGTCGCACCCGCGGTGACCGGCCGACGACGCGGCGTCGCTGCTGGGCGTCGCTGTCGACCGAGACGCGCGGAAGGGAGTCCGTATGTTCGAACGAGTTCGAGATCGCCCCGGGCGGCATCGGCTTCGTCGACGGCAGCGGCCTGGGTGCCCAGTTCAACGGTGACCTGTTCATGGGCGGCGCGCGCAACTTCCTTGAAGGCGGGCACCTGTTCCACTTCAATCTGACCGGGAACAGCGCAAGGATCGGCGTCGACGACCCCCGGCTGGAGGACCGGGTTGCCGACAACAACCACAAGTTCGACATCACCGGAAGCGAGAGCCTGCTCATCGGGAGGGACTTCGGGGTGGTGACCGACATCGAGACCGGTCCGAACGGCAACCTGTTCCTGGTGTCGTTGGACAAGGGCGAGGTCCACCAGATCTCCCGGCGGTAGGCCCAAACCGGAAGGAGCAAAGGAATGCGCAGGACGATCGTGCTCGTCCTCACCGCTGCGCTGGCGGTGCTCGGGCTGGCACCAACGGCCTCGGCCGGCGAGAACTTCGTGGCGCCGCTCTCCGGCGACCAGGAGGTCCCGGCACGGGACACCCCGGCCACAGGCGTGGCCAAGTTCAAGCTCCGCGAGGACGGAACAGTACTGCTGTTCAAGGTCAACGTAGAGAACATCAACAACGCCTTCGCGGCGCACATCCACTGCGGCGCCGTCGGGGTCAACGGCCCGGTTGGCGTCACCCTGTTCATGGGGCCACCGGCCAGCGGCGCCTTCGACGGAACCCTGGCCGAGGGAACGATCACCGCCCCCGACCCCGGCAACGCGTGCGGCTGGACCGACCTGGCCGCTGTCCTCGACGCGCTCCGGAGCGGCAACACCTACGTCAACGTGCATACCAACGACGGGGTCGACCCGGCCAACACCGGGCCCGGTGACTTCCCCGGCGGGGAGATCCGCGGCCAAGTCCACTAACGATGTCAACGGTGATTTAGTCCGCAGAGGGCCCCGACGGGGCCCTCTGCCTCGTCCGGCCACGTGCAGCACAGTCTGACATCGCCCGGGGCTGTGCGGCGTGAGCGTGCACGATCGTTCTGCCTACCTCCCGACCGGCGCTTATGCTTCTTGCGACCGCCGATTCTCCCGTTCCTGCAGCCTCCTCGGGCAGGCAGAGAGGTCGCCCAGGGCTGATCGCATGAGCAAACCGACCATCGTGACGGTCGACGACGACCCGCACGTCTCTGCTGCGATCACCCGCGACCTGACCAGCCGCTACGGCGCCGACTACCGCATCGTCCGTGCGACGTCTGGCCATGAGGCGCTGGCCGCCCTGACCAAGCTCGCCCTCCGGGACGAGCCGGTGGCGTTGATCGCCGCAGACCAGCGGATGCCGCGTATGACGGGCATCGAGATGCTCGAGCAGGCGCGCGCCCATGCACCAGGCGCGAAACTCCTGCTGATCACCGCGTACGCCGACACCGACGTCGCCATCAAGGCGATCAACGACATCGGCCTCGACTACTACCTGCTCAAGCCCTGGGACCCTCCCGATGAACGGCTGTATCCCGTCACCGACGATCTGCTCGACGACTGGCGGCAGGCCAATCGAGAGCACACCGCTGACATCCGAGTTGTCGGACACCGGTGGTCTGATCGCAGCCACGCGATCAAGATGTTCCTGGCGCGCAACCACGTGCCCTACCGCTGGTACGACATCGAGCGCGACGCCGAGGCCGAGCAGTTGCGCAACCTCGCCGAGGCGAAGTCCGCCGACCTCCCGCTTGTGCTCGTCCCGAGTGGCGACACGCTGCGCTCGCCGTCGACGCTCGAGCTGGCCGGCGCGCTCGGCTTGCGCACCAGCGCACTACAGCCGCTGTACGACGTCTGCATCGTCGGCGGTGGCCCGGCCGGCCTGGCCGCCGCGGTCTACGCAGCGTCCGAGGGCCTGAGCACCGTCATCGTGGAGCGCGACGCCCCCGGAGGGCAGGCGGGACAGAGCGCGGCGATCGAGAACTACCTCGGGTTTCCCAAGGGGTTGAGTGGCTCGGACCTCGCGCGGCGCGCACTCGCTCAGGCTTCTCGCTTCGGTGCCGAGATGGTCCTCGCGCGCGACGTCGTCGGCTTCGAGGCGAGGGGCCCCGTGCGCGCCGTGCTCTTCGACGGTTCAGGGGAGATCGAGGCACGGGCGCTCATCGTCGCGACTGGCGTGTCGTACCGCCGGCTGGAGGCGACCGGGCTCGAGGAGCTGACCGGCCGTGGCGTCTATTACGGCGCGGACGCCAGCGATGCGCGCCAATGCCAGGGCGATGACGTCTACGTCGTCGGTGCGGCCAACTCGGCGGGCCAAGCTGCGCTCAACCTGTCGCGCTTCGCACAGCGCGTGGTGCTGGTGGCACGACCTGCCACGCTGATGGACACGATGTCGCAGTACCTCGTGGAGAGAATCACGTCCGCGCCGAACATCGACGTGCGGTACCGGTCGGAGGTGGTGGCGGGCCGAGGCGACGGCCACCTCGAGGCGCTCACCATCGCCGACAGGGACTCCGGACGTACCGAGGAGGTTGCATCGAGCTGGCTGTTCGTCTTTATCGGCGCCTCGCCTCACACCGAGTGGCTCGGCCCCGACGTGATCCGCGACGACAAGGGGTTCGTCGTGACGGGTCAGGACCTTGCAGGCTCGCATTATGCGAATCGGTGGCCGCTTCCGCGTGCGCCATTCGCTCTCGAGACAAGCGTGCCTGGAGTGTTCGCCGCCGGCGACGTTCGACTCGACTCCATGAAGCGAGTCGCGTCGGCCGTCGGTGAGGGCGCGATGTCGATCTATCTGGTGCATCGCTACCTGGCCACGATCTGATGCGCGTCGACGAGCTCCGCCCGCTGGCACTCTTCGAGGGCTTGACCGACGACCAGCTCGCTGAGCTGGTCGAAGGCGGTACCGAAGTTCGCATCGAGCCCGGAGCCGATCTGTTCCGCGAGGGCGAGCACGCGGACTTCTGGTGGGTGCTCGTAGACGGTGCAGTCGACCTCGTCCGCCACGTCGGCCGTGAGGACACCGTGGTCGCGAGGATGGACGTTCCGGGCCGCTGGGCCGGCGGGTTCCGCGCCTGGGACGAGGATGGCGTCTATCTCGCAACCGGCCGAGGAGCTGCCGGCGGGCGGGTGCTCCGGGTGCCGGCCGAAGTGCTACGGGAGCGTGCCTACACCTGGTTCCCGTTCGGCGCACACCTCATCGCAGGGCTCTACCGGACTGCGCGCTCGATCGAGTCGACGGCACGGCAGCGGGAGTCGCTCGTCACCCTTGGCACGCTCGCTGCCGGACTTGCGCACGAGATCAACAACCCAGCTTCTGCCGCTACTCGCGCGGTCGACGCCCTCGAAGCCGCGTGTCAGGCGCTTGTCTCGTCTGTCGGTTGGCTCGCCCGCGACGACATTTCGTCGGCTCAGTTCGCCGCACTCGAGGCGCTGCGTCGTGAGATCGAACCTCGTGTAGCCGACGAAGATCCGCTGTCCCGAGCCGATCGTGAGCAGGCCCTCTCGTCGTGGCTCACCCGCCAAGGCATCGTGCGCGAGTGGACCATCGCCCCCACGCTCGCCGCCGCCGGGGTCGATCTCGCGTGGTGCGCGCGGGCCGCGACCGTGCTGCCGGGATCGGCCATTCAGCCCGGCCTCGAGTGGGTGGCGAGCACGTTCTCCGTCGCCACGTTGCTCTCGGAGGTGAAGGAGTCGACCCGACGCATCTCCGACCTCGTTGCCGCCGTCAGGTCCTACTCGCAGATGGACCGCGCGTCGATGCAGCGCATCAATGTGAAGGAGGGTCTCGAGAGCACGCTGGTGATGCTTGCGCACAAGCTCCGCGACGGCATCACCGTCGTCCGGGAGTACAGCGCCGACGTCCCGCTGATCGAGGCCTACGCGGCCGAGCTCAATCAAGTCTGGACCAACCTGATCGACAACGCCGTCGACGCGATGGACGGTAACGGCACGCTCCGGGTAGCGACACGGGTTGAGGGCGACTACGTTGCCGTCGAGATCGGCGACACTGGCCCTGGTATGCCACCGCAGGTGGCGGCTCGCGCGTTCGAGGCCTTCTACACGACCAAGGACGTGGGCAAAGGCACCGGACTCGGCCTTGACATCGCACGGCGCATCGTCGTGGAGCGCCACAATGGCAGGATCACGATCGACTCTCATCCGGGTGAAACAGTGCTGCGGGTCCGTATACCGATCCGGCCGGATGAGCCCCAGAGGTGAAGTGTCCGCGCTTGCTCCGGAAGCGCTATGCGGGGTTCCTTTCGGCGAGCGCAACATGCCATGCTCCGCGGTGCAGCACCGAGGCGTGAAGCCCACGGTCATCAAGGATGGCGAGCATCTGTGATGGGTCGTGTACGAACGTACGGAACTGCCGTCGTCGGATCCGCCGGGTCAGATTCTCCATGCCGGTGAACAGTCGGGCGATGAGGTTGTCCGGCGGGTAGCTGAACACGAGCAGCCGCCGAGCATGGTCCGCGGCGACCGCGAGCAGTAGCGCGTAGTCGGGGTAACAGCACACGACGCGATGCAGCACTACGACATCCGCCGAGTCAACGACGTGCGGCGTGAACGCGATGTCGACGACGCGTCGGTCGGCTCGTTCGGTCAAGCTGGCTGCGCGAAGCAGCTCGGCAGCGTCCGCCTCGTAGGCCGATGACAGCTCGACATTGACGGTGCGAGCAGCACCGCGCTTGAGCAGCTCTATCTGGATGGCCCCGATGCCACCGCCGATCTCCAGCACCGTCGCCCCGTCAACACCTCGGTCAGTGAGCGCCTCGACCATGCGGCCGGCCGTCGAGTCGAGCCCCTTCCGGCGATAGCGCTTGGCGAGACGGCGCGCGAACGCGGCATTGAACACTTCCTCACACCCGGGCGGGTCACAGCAGGAGGCCATGGAACAGAGTCTTTCGCACGGCTGCCTATACAGACAGACGCTCACGTCAGGCTAGATTGACAGAACGAGTGGTGTCAGTCTAGGCTGACAGCCATGGAATCGAACGAGCTCATGGCGAGCGTCTCAGCGGCCGACCCGGCGGTCGGCCTGCGAGCGGTCGGTGCGCTGCACCGGCTGGCGGAACGAGTTGAGGCGATCCACGTGCAGCTGGCCCGCGAGCAAGGCTGGTCCTGGGAGCAGATCGGCGACGCCCTGGGCGTTTCTCGCCAGTCGGTGCACACGAAGTACGGGAAGCGAGGACAGTGATGGCCAAGCGGCTCAGCGAAGACGCTAGGAGGCTCGTGTTGAGCGGGGCTGCTGAAGAAGCGCGCCGACGCGGCGACCGCCGCCTCGGCACCGACCACCTCCTGCTGGGCCTGCTCCACGACCCGGCCGGCGAACCCGCCCGCGCACTCGGCGTGGACCTGGAATCCGCCCGCGCCGCAGACGATGCGCTCGACCGCGCGGCGCTCGCCGCCGTCGGCATCGAAGCAGCCAGCCTCAAACTTGCGGCCGACACTGCACCCGGTGGTCGGCCTCCGCTGACCTCTGGTGCGCGCGCCGTCTTCAAGCGAGCGATCGAGACCGCACGCCCGGTGAAGACCGGACGCATCGAGGCCCGGCACTTCCTGCTCGCACTGCTGGACTGCGAGCGTCCCGACCCCGCGGCCGAGCTTCTCCATGCACTGCGCGTAGACCGCTCGGTGGTGCGCGCCCGGTTGACCGGCTGAGAACGGAGTATGTGACCGATGAACAGAAGAGGTGTGTGCTACGACGTCGGGCGAGTGATGATGGGCCAGAACTGGCGCCCAGTGTTCGACCGCGATGAGGTGCGGCGCGAGCTGGAAATCATCAAGGACGACTTGCACGCCACCGCGGTGAGGATCTGCGGGCAGGATCTTGACCGGCTGACAGCCGCCGGTGAAGAGGCACTCGAGCGGGGGCTGGAGGTCTGGTTTTCGCCGGAACTGTGGGAGCACAGCCCGGACGAAACGCTCGCTTACCTCGCCGAGGCTGCGAAGCGGGCCGAAGACCTGAGAAGGTACCGGCCGGACAAGTTCGTTCTCAGCGTGGGCTCAGAGCTGACGCTGTTCATGCAGGGCATCGTGGAGGGGAAGACCTTCCTCGACCGCATGCACAACCCTTCCTTTTGGGAGCACGTTCGATCCGGGGCACACAACGCGCCACTCAACGACTTCCTGGCGAAGGCGAACGATGTCGTGCGGCAGGTGTTTCAGGGCAACGTGACCTACGCGTCAATTCCGCTGGAGGCCGTCGACTGGAGCCTGTTCGACGTCGTCAGCGTCGACATCTATCGCGACGCTCAGATCAAAGGACGGTTCACCGATCTGCTTCGGCGCTTCTTCACCCACGACCGCCCGGTTGTCATCACCGAAACCGGTTGCTGCACCTACCGTGGAGCTGCTGAGGCGGGCGGCATGGGTTGGGCCATCATCGATCTCGACGTCGCCAGACTCGGCAACAGACCACCCCAGCTGAACGGCGCCTACGTTCGCGACGAAGCGGAACAGGCCCATGAGCTGACCAAACTGCTCACGATCCTCGATCACGCAGGGGCCGACGGGGTGTTCCTGATGACCTTCGTCGCCCCGATGTCTCCCTACAGCGACGATCCACGGCACGACCTCGACATGGCCAGCTATAGCCTCGTAAAGAGCTACGGCAACCGTCTCGGCGACCTCGCCGCTACCTTCCCGAACACGTTCTGGGATGCCAACCGCTCCGGAACGACCTATCCAGACATGCCATGGGAGCCGAAGGAGTCCTTCCATGCCGTCGCCGACTTCTACTCTGCGCAGGAGAGGCAGGCGTGACCACGCGTCCGCTGTAATCGTGGCCGAAGACCGCAGGCGGGCGCGCTATCCGGCGACATGGGCTGGTCGAAACACCGACCCCAGTGGACAACCGGGACGGGGTCAGGGCCAGGTCTTCGCACCGGAGGGTGGGTAGCTGTGTGCCCGGCGCAAAGAAGGGTCCTCGTGAGCGGCTTGGCACGCTGATGCCATGACGCCCGTGATCCGCCGGGCCCGTGCGGCCGACCAAGCAGTGATCACGGCGTTGGTCCGCCGGGCCCGACTCAATCCGCGCGGCCTGCACTGGTCGCGATTCCTCGTGGCCGACGACGACGGCCGCATCGTCGGCGTCGCGCAGGTCCGGCTGCACACCGACGGAGCACGCGAGCTTGCATCCCTCGTGGTCAGCCGGAGTACCGCGATCACGGCCTCGGGGGCCAGCTGATCGACGGGCTGCTGTCGAGCGACCACGGCCGCATGCACATGCTCGTGAACCGCCCGTTCGCAGACCATTACCAACGCTGGGGCTTCCACCCGACCAGCCCGCGGTCGCTACCTGGCTCGATGTCCCGCCAGTACCGGATTGGTCGCGTCGTCACATCAATCGGCTCGCTGATCCTTCGTCGCCGCATCCGGATCGTTCCCCTCGAGCGTGCCGAGCATTGACGGCCTTGCCCAAGCTGGATCGTTGTTTGCTGACTTGCCGGCCTCGATGTGTTCGGTCAGACCCGCTGTCCTCCACGGCACGCCCCGGGCGAGCGCTGCCTCTGGCGTCCGGCTGCTGCGCGCCCGCCTCGCCGGTGCCCGGGGTGGCGGCCCGATTGGCGCGGGCGACCCTCGTGCGCGACCGTCGTCGCATGGGCATGACAAGCCGCGAGCGGTCGGTCCGAAATCGGGGCTGAGTGGCTTGCGGTGGGCCCGGTCGAGGGCGATTGAACGCCGGAGCACGGTCGGCATCTGCCCGTGGCATGTTTGACCCTTCTGGCGCGCTATTGCTCCGGCTGCACGACCGGCAGCGGCTCGGGTTCCACGATCATGGAGGGTCCTCGGGTCAGGTACTCCTCATACCGACCCTTGTAGCCGCGGAACCGTCCGATGGGCGTGACGAGCGCCGCGAGAGCGCGCTGCAGGAACAGCGGTGGACCGGCCACCGCCATGACGTCGGAGAATTCGTGGGCCATCATCATGATCTGCAGGAAGCCCGGTCCTTTGGGTCCGGCCTTGCCGTCCTGCAGTAAGCCCATGAATTGGCGCCACATCTCCTCGAACCTCGCCCCTGGGCGGGCCTCGACCAGCATGCGGACCTCCTCATCGCCCACCGGGCGCCAGCCGTGCGCAGTGTTCGGCGGGACGCGTACGGTCTCACCGGGTCCAAGAATCCTTTCGCCTTCGTCGGGCGACCATGCGCTGACGTTGCCGCGGACAACGGTGAACGTTTCGGCCACCGTGGGGTGGACATGGCGCGGCACACCCGGCGCGTCAGCGCGCACATACAGGTCGGCAACAAGTTCGCGACCGTCCGATTCGGCTGTCCCGACTCGCACGACCAGGCGTTCGTAGGGATGCTCATAGACCTCTCCAGCCCGCATCGTCATGGCCTCTACCCCTTGTCCTCCCCGCGGCGTCGCGGACGTGCCGACCGCACGATAGTGCGATTCCATCACTAGTGATGGACTCTAATGAGGTAACGTTACGGCCCGGATGTCCGCCGTCAAGAGGTCTGAACCGACGAGGCTGTCTCGACGCCAACGCGCAAAGGCAACGCATTGGCGGATCGTCAAGGCTGCCTACACGCTCTTCTGCGAGCAGGGATACGCCGGCACGACGATGGCGCAGATCGCCGAGGCTGCGGGCGTGGCGGTTCAGACCGTCTTTTTCGTGTTCCACACCAAGGCGGCCCTACTCGGTCGCGCCTACGAGTTCGCGGTGACGGGCGAGCATGAGCCGCTCATCCCACAGCAGCAACCCTGGTACGCAGCGATGGCGGCCGAACCCGACGTCACCCATGCGCTCCGGCACCTGGTGGCGGGAGTGGGGGAGATCATGCGCCGAGTGACGCCGCTCTATCTCGTCGCGCGAGTGGCAGCCGACGGAGATCCGGACACCGCGCGGGTCATGGCCTTCAACGAAGACTTGCGGGCCGATGGATACCGAGAGGTCCTCGAGCTTCTTCGCGCCAAGGCGGAGTTCCGTTCGGGGCTGACGCTGGAACGGGCGACGCACCTGCTGCTCCTGCTCGCCGGGATGGACGTCTATCACGTCCTCGTCGAAAGCTACGGCTGGTCACACGAAGAGTGGGTCGCTTGGACGGTCTCGGCCGTAGCGGAGCAGGTCTTCGGCCGCACCGCTGCCTGAGGAGGCAAATTTCCCATGATGATCGGGGGGCGCGCTCCTCTTCCACCGCGTCGAAGACGTCGGCGACGCGCTGGGGGCCAGCGACGCTGCAGAGCCGGACGAGATGCCGGGCGGTCGATCAGGCGGCTTTCTCTTGAGGCCGCTCGTGTGATGGGCTAGGCGGCTTGTGGTGGGTCGCCGGGTGGGTCGGGCAGGGTCTGTTGTGCCGGCTGGTCTGAGCTGTGCTGCGTCGGCTGGTCCGGGCTGTGCTGCGCCGGCCGCGCCAGGTTCGGCCGGGCTGTGGCGACGCGAGCCGGGTTGCCTGCCGGTCTTGGCGAACCGGTTCGCGGGTTGGATCGGTGCCTCGGGTGCCGTGGGTGGTCAGGCGGGACCATTGGGCGTTTGCCGGTGCCTTCGACCAGCGCCCAGCCGGATCGGGTTTTCAGGTCATGGTGGTGGTCACACAACGGGTCCAGCTCGTCCAGCCGGGTATGTCGGGTTTCCGCCCAGGGCTTCTGGTGGTCGTTTTCGGTGCGGGTCCGCCAGCATCCCTCGACCTCGCAGCCGGGACTGGCCCAGGCCAGGGCGATCTTCTGAGCCGCGGTTGGCCCGCGGCCCAGGTGAGTCACGTTCAGGACATCCACCCCGCGGGTGATGACCAGGTGCAGCACCGAACGGCCGAGCAGCTGTTCGGCCACCGACACCGGCACCGGGCCGACGCCGCGGATCTCGCAGAGTTCGCCACCGGCCACCCGACCGCGGTGCAGGGCTTGCACGTCGACCCGCAGCAGCGCCAGATACCGCGGGTTCGGCCGCCCCGGCAGCCGCGGTGCCAGCGGGTCAGCGCCCGGCTCGCGGTCACCCCGATCAAACCCACCGCGGTTGGCGTCAGCCACACCCCGGCCCGATGCGCTCGGCCCGGCGGCTATCTGGCCTGGTTCGCGGTCGCCCTGGTTCGGCTCGGCGTCCCCATTGGCGTCTGGCCCGGCCGGACCCAGGCCGACGTCGGTGCCTGTCACCGCCTGGCCCTTGCCGCCGGTGGTCGGCTGGTCGGCGGCGGGTCCGACCGTTCGGTCGGCGAGGGCCATCAGCGCGTCGAAGGCGTAGGCCTGCACCGGCTCGGTGCGACCGGCCCGGCGGGCGCGCGTGAACACCCGGTCGGTGACCGCGTCCAGTACGGCGTTGAACCCGGCCCCGGCCTGCGGGGTGCCCCTCGCGTGCAAGTTCCAGAACCCCTCGCCGTCGACGTACCGGCGCAACCGCCGGGCCCGATGCAACCTGCGGTTGGTGGCCTCCGGGTCCGGGTCGGCCGCGGCCCGCACCCGCGCGCATTCCTCCCGCAGCTCCGGAACCGACACCCGCCGGGCCAACTCCACCAGCCGGTGTTCTGCGGCCGGGTTCGCCGCCACCGCGGCCGAGATGACCGCGGCCTGCGCCAGGGACACCGCACCGCGCCGCAGCGCGCCCTGGACACCGGGCTGCTCCGGCAGCCGGGCCGAGGTGGCCAGCGAGTCCTTGGCCGCGCCGGTCGAGGTGCCGGACCTGTTCGCCAAGTCCTCGGCTGCGGTCTTGGCCCCTGCCTTCTCCGGCCGGTGGGTCTGCGCCAGGCGGCGGGCCAGCAACGTCTTCCCGGCCGCACACAATCGCTCCGACTTGTCCAGGATCGCCCACAGCTCACCCGCCGTCGACGCGCTGACCGCGTCCGGATCCAACCGGTCGACCAGACCGGCCAACCGATCCCGGATCTCCACCGCATCCTCGAACATGTGTTCGATTCTATGAGACCACACCGACAACGCCCCCTGGAATCCACAGGCACAACTGATCAAGAACATGCATCGAGGGGTAACGCACAGGTCGCCCGGGCCGGCAGTGCGGACTCGGCGGCGGCTCGCGCCGCCGGACGGGTGGTATCGGCGACCGGCTCCGAATCCGTCGTGCGTTTCCCGGGGTGCCTCCCCGGGTTAGGGAGCGGGCCCTGAGGTAAGGATGTGTTTGGGAAGGCGAGATGAAGGCACATCTGGTCGCGTTCGGATCGATCGAGATAGACGGACGCCGTCATGAGCATGACGTCGTCATCGATCGGGGCGAGGTGCGCAAGCGGATCAAGAAACCCTCCAAACCGCACCGCGCTCGCTACGGCCATACCCCGCTGTCCGCCGACGAGGACATCCCGTGGAGCGGCAGCCAGCTGATCATCGGCACCGGGGCACACGGTTCGCTTCCGATCACGCCCGAGCTCAGACAGGAGGCCGACCGCCGGGGCGTGGAACTCCTCACCACCCCCACCGAGAACGCCTGCCGCCTCATTACGAGCCTGGACCGGCGAGACATCAACGCCATCCTGCACGTCACCTGCTGACCGCAGGCGTGGGGCGGCGCGGTGTGCGGCTGCGGATCGCACGCCTCAAGGCGGTACATCCGTTGGTCGGCGAAGTTCGTCGTGAACACCGTTCCGCCACGTACCCACCATGCGGCGCCGCCATACACACGCACCCCAGGTACGCGCGTTGAACCCGTCAGGTAGGAAGTCCCGGGGACACCACCGGGCAACGCCCACGATCTGCTCCCGCCCGCACTCGGCTGGCCTGGTCTCACCCCACCATGTGACTCATCGGTCGGCCCATATTTGTGTGGGGCGCGATCCGGCGGTGACCTGCTCCGCACCGACGGGCGAGGGCCACGCGCCCTGGGGCAGTGTCAGCGGCACGACTCGCACTCTGGGTTGTCGTCCTCGTCCGGGCGGAGCGCGATGTTAGCCTAAGAGAGGCAAATTAGTCATGTCGGTCGGGTGTTCCACCGCTCAGGCTAATTCTTGCTCCGGTTCTTTATCCGGCAGTCGCGCGATATCAGACACCGGTCCGATGTGACCAAGCTTGTCGGGATTGACCACAGAGCGGATCGCCTGGACCACGCCGTCGGCGACGTCGAGCTCGACCACGCCGACCACGCGCCCTTCGGCGTCGTACATCACGGCGCCCGGCTGGCCGTTGACCCAGGCCAGCCGGAGGGAGGCGCCAAGGGTCCGGCCCCAGCGGAGCCCGACGACGAGCAGCCGCATGACGCGCTGCCGCCCGGCCAGCGGCTTCCCGATCGCCTTCGCCTTGCCGCCGCCGTCCCCGTGGAGCACCACATCGGGCGCGAGCATGCCGAGCAGCGCGTCCATGTCGCCGCCCGCGGCGGCCTCGAAGAACCTGCGGGCGAGTTCCTCGCCTTCCGCCCGCCGCGCCGGGGGTGGCGCGCTGTCGCGTGGCTGCCCTCCGGCGGCGATGCGCCGCCTGGCGCGGGCGAAGATCTGCCGGCAGTTCACCTCGGTCTTGCCGGTGATCCTGGCCACATCCGGGTAGTCGTACCCGAACACCTCGCGGAGCATGAACACCGCCCGCTCCACCGGCGAGAGGGCCTCCAGCAGCACGAGGAACGCCATCGACAGCGAGTCGGCCAGCTCGGCGTACTCAGCCGGCCCCGGACCGTCGGCGGGAACGACAACCGGCTCGGGCAGCCAGTCCCCCACGTACGTCTCCCGCCGTACCCGCGCGGACCTCAGGTAGTTGATTCCCAGCCGCGTCACAGCCGTCGTCAGGTACGCCTTCGGATCGGCGATCGTGGTTCCCGCCTGGCGCGCCCGGGTCAGGCCGAGGAACGCGTCCTGCACGATGTCCTCGGCGTCGCCCACGGATCCGGTCATCCCGTAGGCGATGGAGAACAGCAGTGGCCGGTACCCGGCAGCGCCCGTCTCATCCGCCGACCCAGGCACGGAATCCCTCCCGCCAGCTCGCGTACCGCGGCTCCCAGCCGAGCTCTTTCCTTGCCTTCTCGTTCGCGGACCCGCGCCAGCTGGTCATCTGGGCCACGACGAACTCTCCGGCGAGCAGCCGCCCGAGCCAGGCGGGCATGCGCAGCGGCGGCTTCGCGCCCACGACCTTGGCCAGGTACGGCAGCCACTCCGCGACGGCGCCGGGGTCGCTGTCCACGACGTTGTAGACGCCAGGCGCACTCACCATGCGTGAGCTCGCCGAGCAGCACAAGGCCGCGCGTGGCCTGTGGCGGCGGAGCTGGAATGCGCCGCTTCCGCGCCGGATCACATCGGCGTTGGAGGCG
>JBKPAG010000009.1:0-12474 GCA_046726315.1 Actinomycetota bacterium
CGGCGGCGACGATCCGACCCAGGAGACGCTGGAACTGGTCGAGGCTGCCCAGCTGTCACCGGAGGAGCTCGAAGCTGCCCGAGCGGAGGCGCTGAAGCTGGAGCAGAGCGCCTACCAGCACAGCAAGGCTGTCTACGGTCAGACCGCACCGTCGCAGCCAGAATCCGCAGCGGGGCAGTCCTGATGCGCTCGCTCGTGGGTTCCAGCCTCAAGTTCAGCCGGGTGGTGCTGGCACTGGCGATCGCGTTGCCCGTGCTCGGCATCGCCGCGCTGCGCGGTGCACCGGTGGACGTCTACCCGGAGTTCGCGCCGCCGACGGTACAGATCCAGACCGAGGCGCTCGGCCTGTCCGCGGCCGAGGTGGAGCATCTGATCACGCTGGGCCTGGAGCAGGACCTGCTCAACGGCGTGCCGTGGGTGGACCACATCCACTCCCGCTCCGAGCCGGGGCTGTCGGTGATCGACATCGTGTTCGAGCCCGGGACGGACGTCTACGCCGCCCGGCAGATGGTCCAGGAGCGGCTGACGCAGGCGCACGTGCTTCCCGCTGTCGGCACCCCGCCGATCATGATCCAGCCCCTGGCGTCCACTAACCGGGTCGCCATGGTCGGGCTGACGTCGAAGGACGTCCCGCTGATCGACATGTCGGTGCTCGCGCGCTGGAGGATCCTTCCCAAGCTGAAGAGCATCCCGGGCGTGGCCAATGTCTCCATCTTCGGCCAACGCGACCGCCAGCTCCAGGTTCAGGTCGACCCCGCGCAGTTGCGCAGCCACGGGGTGACCCTCACCCAGGTGATCGAGACCGCGGGCAACGCACTGTGGGTGTCACCTCTGTCCTTCGTCGAGGCGTCCACGCCCGGCACCGGCGGCTTCGTCGAGTCCCGTAACCAGCGCCTGTCGATCCAGCACGTGCTGCCCATCAGCACACCGGAGCAGCTCGCCGCCGTGCCTGTGGAGGGGACCCCCGCCGGATCGGTCCGGCTCGGGGACGTCACCCACGTCGTCGAGGACCACCAGCCCCTGATCGGCGACGCGGTCGTCAACGGCACACCCAGCCTGTTCCTGGTGATCGAGAAGTTCCCGTATGCGGACACGCTTGAGGTGACCAGGGCGATCGAACAAGCCATGACGGACCTCAAGCCGGGCATGGCGGGGATCACCGTGGACTCATCCGTCTACCGTCCGGCGACGTTCATCCAGACGGCGCTGCACAACGTCGGCCTGGTCACGCTGGTAGCGCTGCTGCTGCTCATCGCCCTCCTGCTGGCCACCTTCGCCTCGTGGCGCGCGGCGTTGATCAGCATCGTCGCGATCCCGCTCTCGCTCATGGCGGCGGCGTACGTGCTCTACCTGCGCGGTGGGACGTTCACGACGATGACGCTGGTCGGGCTCGCCGCGGCCATCGCCCTTGTGATCGACGACGCCGTGGGGGACGTCGACGCGGTGCGGCGGCGGCTGCGCGAGCGGCGTTACACAGACGAGGCGGGTTCGCGGGCGTCCATCGTGGTCGAGGCGTGCCTGGAGACCAGAGGGGCGCTGGTGTTCGCCACGCTCATCGTCCTGCTCGCCACCTTGCCGTTCCTGGTGATGGGCAACCTGACCACCGCCTTCACCCGGCCCCTCGTCCTCACCTACGCCCTCGCCGTGCTCGCCTCGATGCTGGTGGCGCTGACGGTCACCCCGACGCTGGCCGTCCTGCTGCTGCGCGAGAGCCCCGACCAGGGCCGAGTGAGCCCGTTCGCCCGAGGGGTGCAGACGGCGTTCACCCGAGGTGTCAGTACCCTCGTCCGGCGCCCACGGCGGGCGTGGGTTGTCACCGCGGTACTTGCGCTCGCAGCCCTCGTTGTCGTTCCACAACTGGGCTACCGCTCATTGCTCCCGGCCATGGCGGACCGGAACCTGCTGCTGCACGTGGAGGCCGTTCCGGGCACCTCGCTGCCGGAGATGGACCGGATCACCACCGCGATGAGCGAAGAGTTGCGCGGCCTTCCTGGGGTCCGCGACGTCGGCCTCCATGTGGGCCGGGCCATCACCTCGGACCAGACCATCGACGTCAACTCCAGCGAAATGTGGATCAGCCTCAGCGACCGGGCCGACTACACCAAGACGCAGGCGGCCATCCGAGCCGTCGCGCACGGCTACGCCGGGCTCACGACCAGACTGCTCACCTATCCCAGCGACCGGGTCGCCGCGGTGACGGCAGACATGAGCGACGACCTCGTCGTCCGCGTCTACGGCGAGGACTTCCAGACGCTGCGGGCCAAGGCCGAAGAGCTGCGCGCGGTGATCAGCAAGGTAAAGGGCGTCGTCGCCCCGCGGGTGGTACCACTCGTGCAACAGCCCACCGCGCAGATCGACGTCGACCTCGCGGCGGCGCAGAAGTACGGCCTGAAACCGGGCGACATCCGGCGCAACGCGACGACGCTGACCTCGGGGCTCGTCGCCGGCACCCTCTACGAGCAGGCGAAGATCTTCAACGTAGTGGTGTTGGGCGACCAGGGCAGCCGGGCCAGCCTCAGCAGCCTGCAGAGCCTCCTACTCGACACCCCGTCCGGCCGCCAGGTCCGGCTCGGCGACGTCGCCAGCGTGAAGATCGCACCCCAGCCGACAGCAATCACCCACGACGAGGTGTCCCGCACTGCCGAGGTCGTCGCCACGGTGCGCGGTCGCGGTGCGGCGGCTGTCGTGGCCGACGTCAAGGCCCGTGTCGCGAAGCTGTCGATGCCGCTGGAATACCACGTCCAGGTGCTCGGCAATGCCACCGTCGAGCAGGCGGACGTCCGCCGCGCGGTCGCCTACGGCGTCGCAGTGCTGGTCGCCATCTTCCTGCTCCTGCAGGCGGCGACGGCGAGCTGGCGGCGGGCCGCGGTGCTGCTCCTCGTTCTGCCGCTCGCGTGCGTCGGCGGCCTCCTGGTCGCTCCGACGGTCGGCGGGGTGAGATCGGTGGGTGCCCTGGCCGGCCTGTTCGCGGTGTTCGCCCTTACCGTCCACGGTTGCCTGACCCTTGCTCGTCGGATCCGGGCGCTCGAGCTGCGGGAGCATGTGGCGCCGGGCTCCGACGCCGTGCTGGAGGCGACCCGCGAACGCGCCGTCCCGGTCGTGCAGACCGCGCTGGCGATCGCGGTGGTTCTGCTGCCGGTGGTCGTGCTCGGCGGCCGGGCCGGACTTGAGGTCGTGCGGCCGCTCGCCGTGACCGTCCTCGGTGGGCTGGTCACTTCGACGGTCATCACCCTCCTCGTCCTGCCCGCTCTATGCGTCGCCGTGGCGTCCCGCCCCCCGACGGCCGATCACGACGTCGAACCCACCGCGACACCGGCCACGGTGTGGCGGCCGAGCCGAGAACGACCGAGAGGGGGAGATCGATGAACGCCATGCGCTCGATCGCTGTCGTCCTCGCTGCCGTGGCGTGCCTCGCCGGCTGCGGCTCCTCCGAGCCGGCGGCGGAGGGCGAGGCCCCGGTCACCCTCCAGACCGTGGCGGGCAGCGACGTCCAGCAGGTCACCCTGACCGAGGAAGCGGTCAAGCGGGTCGGAATCGAGACGGACACGGTGCAGGAGACCCCGATCGCCGTCGGCGGCGGAGCGCCCGCCGCGCACCAGGTCGCCCCCTACGCCGCCGTCGTCTACGACAGCGACGGGTCGACGTGGATGTACACCACCTCCGCCCCGCGCACCTACCTGCGTAAGCCGATCACCGTGGAGTCCATCCAGGGCGACACTGCGATCCTCACCGCCGGGCCGCCCACCGGTACGACGGTCGTCGTGGTCGGCGCGCCGGAGCTGCTCGGCGCCGAGCTCGAGATCAGCGGTGAGGAATGACCCCGCAGGACGGCCCCATGCCAATGCCAAGGGATCCGTCGACAGGACCCGGGAGTGGACCCCGCACGATGATGCGCTGGATCGTCAGCTCCAGCCTCCAATTCCGGTTCCTCGTGGTCGCCGGCGCCGCGGCGATAATGGTGCTCGGCGTGGCGTCGCTGCCCTCGATGCGAGTCGACGTTTTCCCCGAGTTCGCGCCGCCGCGCGTCGTCATCCAGACCGCGTGCCTGGGTCTGGCCACCACCGACGTCGAGTCGCTCGTCACCGTGCCGCTCGAGCAGGCGCTGAACGGGATGGAGGGCCTGGAGGATATGCGGTCCAGGTCGGTGCCGCAGTTGTCCTCGATCGAGCTGATCTTCAGCCAGGGCACCAACGAGCTGCGAGCACGCCAACTCGCCTCGGAGCGGCTCGAGACGGTGGCGACGACCCTGCCGACCTGGGCCGCTCCGCCGGTCATGCTGGCGCCGGTGTCGGCGACCGGGCGCGCCATGCACATCGGGATGACCTCGAAGGACCACTCCCTGATCGAGATGTCGATGATGGCCTACTGGACGATCAGGGCCAGGCTCCTGCAGGTTCCGGGTGTGGCCAACGTGGCCATCTGGAACGAGCGTCTGCAGATGATGACGGTGCAGGTCGAGCCGCCGAAGCTGACGGCCAGCGGGGTCACGCTGAACCAGGTGATGGAGACCACGGCCGACGCCGTCGACGCCGGGTTGCTCAAGTACTCCAGCGGCAGCGTGATCGGGACCGGCGGTGTGATCGAGTCCCCCAACCAGCGGATCGGCGTGCGCGATGTCCTGCCCATCGTCACCCCGGCGGACCTCGCCGCCGTGCCGGTGACGAGCAACGCCACCTCGACGGTCCGGCTCGGGGACGTGGCCCAGGTGAAGGAGGACCACCAGCCGTTGTTCGGCGACGCGGTCATCAACGGCGAGCCGGGGCTGCTGCTGGTGGTGGAGAAGCTGCCCTGGGCGAACACGCTGCAGCTGACCCAAGGCGTGGAGGATGCGATCAAGGAGCTTCAGCAGGGGCTGCCGAGCATCACCTTCGACACGAAGGTGTTCCAACAGGCCGACTTCGTCAGGCTGGCGATCCGCAACCTGTCGCAGGCGCTGGTGCTCGGCTTCCTACTCGTCGTGGTAATCCTCGGCCTGTTCCTGTTCGAGCCGCGGGTGGCGCTGATCAGCCTCTTGACGATCCCGCTCTCGTTGATGGCGACGATGCTCGTCCTCTACTGGCGCGGGGCGACGATCAATACCATGACCCTGGCCGGTCTGGTGATCGCGTTGGGGGCGGTGGTGGACGACGCGATCATCGACGTGGAGAACATTGTCAGACGGCTTCGGCAGCACCGGCTCTCCGGCAGTGAGCGGTCGACGGCGTCGGTCATCCTCGAAGCCTCGCTCGAGGTCCGCAGCCCGATCGTCTACGCCACGCTGATCATCGTGGCCGCCGCGATCCCGGTTTTCCTGCTCCTGGGGCTGACCGGAGCCTTCTTCCGGCCATTGGCGCTGTCCTACACGCTGGCGATCGTCGCCTCGATGGTCGTGGCGCTGACCCTGACGCCCGCGCTGACCCTGATCCTCTTGCGCCGGGCGCCGATCGAGCGGCACCAGTCGCCCCTGGTGAGGTGGCTGCAGGCCGCGTACACGTCCGTGCTGCTGAGGATCATCGGCAGGCCGAAGACCGCCTACGTCGCCTTCGGCCTGGTCACCGCGCTCGGATTGGGAATCTTCCCCACGCTCGGGCAGTCGCTGTTCCCCGCGTTCAAGGAGCGCGACTTCCTGATGCACTGGGTCGGGGTACCGGGCACCTCCGACGCCGAGACGGCGCGGACCACGACCGCGGTCAGCAAGGAACTGCGGGCCATCCCCGGCGTGCGCAGCTTCGGGGCGCATATCGGGCAGGCGTTCCTCGGCGAGGAGGTCTTCGGCGTCAACTTCGGCGAGAACTGGGTGAGCCTCACTCCCTCGGCCGACTACAACGCGACGGTCGAGGAGATCAACGCGGTCGCGGAGAGCTATCCGGGACTGTTCCACGAGGTGCAGACGTACCTCGACGAGCGGATCGAGGAAGTCCTCACCGGCAGCAAGGAACCCATCGTCATCCGGGTCTACGGAGAGGACCTCCAGGTACTCCGGGAGAAGACGGAGGAAATCCTGCACATCCTCGCGGAGATCGACGGCGTCGTCGACGCACACACCGACATCTCCACCGACATCCCGCAGATCCAGGTACAAGTCAAGCTCGCGCAGGCCGAGAAGTACGGCATCAAGCCCGGCGACGTTCGTCGCGCCGCCGCGACGCTGGTGGCAGGCGAGGAGGTCGGGGACATCTTCCGGGCCGGCAGGGCCTACGACGTCGTGGTGTGGAGCACTCCGGCGACCCGCACCAGCTTGACCAGCATCGAGAACCTGCCCATCGACACCCCCTCCGGCAAGCGCGTGCTGCTCAAGGACGTGGCGTCGGTGGAGGTGCTGCCCAACCCGAACGCGATCGAGCGCGAGGGCGACTCCCGGCGACTCGACGTCGGCGGGGACGTCGCCGGGCGTGACCTCGGCTCCGTCGTCAACGAGCTCAACGAGAAGCTCGAGAGGGTGCGCTTCGACCGTGGCTACCACGCCGTGGTGCTCGGGGAGTATACGGAGCGCCAGGCCGCGCAGAGGCGGCTGCTCAGCTCCGCAATCATCGCCGCGATCGCGATCCTGCTCCTCCTGCAGGCCTCGTTCCACAGCTGGCGGCTGGCGCTGCTCGTCCTATTTACGCTGCCGATGGCGCTCGTCGGTGGCGTGCTCGCCGCCCGGCTGTCCAGCGGCATCATCTCCCTCGGCTCGTTGGTCGGCTTCTTCACCGTGTTCGGCATCGCCGCGCGCAACGGCATCCTGCTGATCAACCACTACCAGCACCTCGAACGCGCGGAGGGTGAGGCGTTCGGGCCCGCCCTGGTGGTCCGCGGCGCGCGCGAGAGGCTGTCGCCGATCCTGATGACTACGCTGGCGACCGGGCTCGCGCTGGTGCCGCTGGTGGTGCTCGGCGAGCGGCCCGGTCATGAGATCGAGCATCCGCTTGCCATGGTGATCCTCGGCGGGCTGTTCACCTCGACGCTACTCAACCTGTTCGTGGTCCCGTCACTGTACCTGCGCTTCGGCCGCCGCCAGACGGCGCCTGTCGGCCTCGGATCCCTCGACGGAGGTGGCCCCCATGCGACGTGAGCGCCGGGTTCGGATCATCCTGGAAACTGTCGATGAACGTCGTAATTGCCACGAGTATGTGCACATCCCGCAGCTCCGACTCTCGCCGAGCGGCTGCGCTTGCTGTCCGACACATAGGATCATGCGGAAAGCCCGGACGCCCGGGCCGGCTCCCCGAGGTCATCGACGCATGGATCGCGTCAGGCAAGGCGTAGGGACGGGCGACCAAGATGGGACAGATACGCGCCGTCGGCTGCGCCCGTGACCGATCATGAGCGCAGCATTGACGACGCAGGTCTGAGTAACAACGCGAGCGCCGTCCTCCGGCCCCAAGACCATCCGAACCAAGATCAGGCTACCCGAGCCAGTAGCGCACGCCGCGCTCGGAGCCGCGGAGCGCGGCTCCTCGCTACCTCGTCACTCTGACCGCCGAGCCTCGTGGGGGCTCCGGAGTCACCTTGCAGCGTCCCGAACCGCTGACTCGGCGCACGTCGACGACGTAGCTGATATGCGCAAAGCCGGACCCAACAAAAAGATCTTGACCAGTGTTACTAGACAGACCCCGAGTGTTTTCAATCAACCTCGAGAACCAGAGAAGTGACTGGCATGGGAGGCTAACAATGCGTGGACTCGAAGGGGTTTGGCGACGGATCAGCGGCTTCCAGGGAGCGGCCTTCCGCCAAAAGACGGGCCGTGCCTTCACCTATGCCATCGTCTCGGGCCACGTCATGCCAAGCACCACCAACCGGCAGCTGCGACCAGGCCGGTGGTGTCGATGGGTTCCGAGCAGTAGTCAGTGGACGCGACCAGGGTGCCGCCCCGGGCGCAGCAGCCGCGCCATCCGCGGCGAGCCTGGCCGTGTCGGCCGGCGCGAACGTGAAGGCGGTACAGCGGATGCCCGGGCACGCAAAGGCGTCGATGACCCTCGACCTGTACGCCGATCTGTTCGACCATGACCTCGAGGCGGTCGCCGAACGGCTCGACGTGCTCGCCCGTGCTGTGGGCGGAATGAGGGCACCGGCGCGGGGTCGCCGATCTTGCTGAACGCCGCACAGGTCTCTGAGACGAAACTGGGCGCAACCTGGCAGAGCGAAGCCTCCGGGCGTTAGCCCGGAGATCTGGTTGGGGGTAATGCGGCTTGCGCGATGGTCACCGTGTGGCCGAGCGATTCGAGTTGGCGGACCAGGTAGCGGGTGCGGGTTTGGGCGTCTTGGCGGCGGTCGAGGTAGTCGGCGCCGAGTTCTTCGTAGTCGCGTTGATCGTGTAGCAGGTGCCAGGCGATGACCAGGATGGCGTGGCCCACGGCGAAGGCGGCCTTGGCCTCGCCCTTCTTGCCGAACCGGCGATGCAGCTTGCGGTACAGCGAGCCGAGGTAGTTGTTGGTGCGTGACACGGTCCACGCCGACTCGCACAGCGCGGAGCGCAGGGCGGCGTCGCCCTTGCGGGCCTTGCCGGAGCGGCGCTTGCCGCCGGATTCGTGGTTGCCGGGGCACATCCCGGCCCACGATGCCAGGTGCGCAGCGGTGGGGAACCGGCTCATGTCGACGCCGATCTCGGCGATGATCACCTCTGCGGTTCGCTTACCGACGCCGGGGATTGTGGTGAGCCGGCGGTGCTGCTCACCAAAGGGGCGATCACCCGGTCGACCTGCGCGTCGAGCCCGTCGATGGCGGCGGTGAGCTGGTCGATGTGGGTCAGGTGCAGCCGCAGCATCAACGCGTGGTGCTCGTCGAACCCGCCCTCCAGCGCCAGCCGCAGTTCGGCGATCTTGGGGCGCATCCGGGTCCGGGCCATCTCCGCGAGCACCACCGGGTCACGCTCACCACCGATCAGCGCCTGCAGCATCGCCCGAGCGGACTTGCCGAGCACGTCGGAAACCACCGAGTCCAGCTTGATCCCGGCGTCCTCCAGCAGCTTCTGGATCCGCTGGGTCTCGCGGGTGCGTTCCTCGATCAGCTTCTTGCGGTGCCGGGTCAGGTCCCGCAGCTGTTGGATCACCCGCGGCGGGCTGCGACGATCCAGGGGATCAGAAGCTTCGACGGGCGCCACCGGTGGCAAACTGGACAGGCAGGCAGTGCAGTCGCGAGGGGTCACGCGTCAAGCCGGGCCGGCGGGGCAGGAGGATCTGAATGTCTGCTGTCAATCGTGCGCCGGGGTCGATGAGGCAAGGAATAACGGGGCGGCTAGATGTGGAGCAGCTGGGGCACCTGCGGCATATCGACAATCTGTCCCGCCAACAACCCAACGACTGGTCGCTGATGCAGGGGCGCGGCACCAGCCAGGACGACTTCGGCGGGTACCGTTTCCAACTCGCCTACATGGCCTACGCGTTGGCACTCACCCACTACCATCGGCTGCCCGCGGCCCCGGGGGTGTTCAAACCGGTCTTCGAACGCCTCGTTGACAAGATCCTGCTGCCTGAGGTGTGGATGTATTGGCGCGACGTCAGCCGCGGCGGCAGCATCTTCAACGCGCACCTCTCGGAGAAGTACCGGGAGGAGTGGGATCCGGTCGCCCGGGACAACATCATGTACAGCGCCTACGTGCAGTCCATGGCCCTGCTGTACAACGTGCTGTTCGCCGACGACCGCTACGCCCAGCCGGGAGCTCTGACATTCCAGCACTGGTCCTACTTCTGGGGCGGGGATGAAAATCGCTTCGAGTACGACCAGAACTCGCTCAACGAGCACATCTACTGGCTGATGGTCGAAAATGGCTACCTCGGCATCGCCTGCGAGCCCAACTGCATCTTCCAGATCTGCAATCAGCCGGCGATCCTGGGCTTTCGCATGCACGATGTGTTGACCGGCGGGACCACGGGCGAGGAGGTCATCCGCGGATACGAGCAGACCTGGCAGCAGTTCGGCCGCCTGGGCGAGAACGGCCACTACAACATCATGATGTCCGAGGACAGCCGGACGGTGCGTCCCAATGTGATGAAGGCGCCCTGGGTGGACGCCTGGTGTGGCGCACTGATGAACATGTGGAACCGCGACTTCGTTCATCGGCACTATCCGGCATAGGTTCGGGATTTTTTGATACCCGGCAAGGATGGGGCCCTGTCGGTGCGGTCCGCGTCCCCGTACCAGGTAAAGGGGCACATCGTGGTCAACGACACCTGTGATCACGGCTGGACCGCAGTGTGGGCGTCCGAGATGGGCGACACACCAACCCTGCAGGGCCTGTTGACGCACGCCGACCGGTACATGTCCCCGACCTGGCGCGACGGCGGCCTGTACTATCCCCGAAACGACGCGGCGCAGGACGCCGACGGCAACTGCACGCTGGTCGAGCCGCTCACCGGCAACGCACTGTTGGCCTATGCCCGGCTCAACGTCCCGGACGGGCTGTGGCACCTCTACAACCAGCCCTGGGACCGGTCGCACTTCGACGAACCGGCGCTCACCCGGGTCGCCTCCGATCTCGACGTCACCCAAGCCGTCTTCGATGACCAGGCCGGCACACTGTCCTTCACCCTGCAGCGCCGCCACGACCGTCACGGCGACGGCGCGGTCCTGTTGAGCAACACGACCGGGCGAGGCGTATGGACACTCCAGTGCGACGGACACGACGTCGCACATGGAAACAACGAGGCAGTCGACGTCACCGGTCGTGTCGATGTCGACCGCGAGGTCGATGGCCTTGTGCTGCACTGTCCGGAGGGCGGCCCTCACGGCTTCACCATGGCGTTTGCCGGGCGGGTGACCGGAACGAGGCAACCATGACCGAGCGCGACATCCTGGCCCGCGGCCGGCCACCCGTGGGAGGCGCGTTCCGACTGGTCGACCACCACGGCAACGCCGTGAGCAACGAGAGCTTCCTCGGGCGCCACACGTTGCTATTCTTCGGTTTCACCCACTGCCGGATGATCTGCCCGCGCGCTTTGGCCCGGCTGTCCACTGTCCTGGACAACCTCGGACCGCTCGCCGATCGCATCCACGCGCTGTACGTGACCGTCGACCCCGAGCGAGACACCCCGCAGGTCATGCGTGCGTTCCTGGAGCATGGCTATCCCCGCTTCATCGGCCTGACCGGATCACGAGAACAGATCGACGCTGCAAAGAGGGCTTTCCGCGTCTTCGCCCGCCGAGCCGACGACCCCGAGGACGAGGACGGCTACGCCATGCCGCACACCGCGATCACCTACGTCCTCGACCCCGCCGGTCAATACGCCACCCATTTCACCGACGCCCTCGACGAGGAGGAAGTGACCCAGCGGCTTGGTGCGCTGGTCGGGTAGATGCCCAGGGCTGGCGCGACGGCTGCCGCCGAACGCACCGAGGACTCGCCAGAGCGTCTCCCAACTGGCCCTGCTCGATGTCGACGAGGTCTGCGAGCTGACCAGCAGCTCGTGCAGCTCGGCCAGGGCGTCACGTTCGACCCTGGTCGCCGCAAAGCCACAACTGGCCGGCCTCGGCGTTCCCCGTCTGGCGCCGCTCCGCGCTGTAGATGTCGATCTTCCGGCTGGCACGCCGGATGACCCTGGCCAAGCTTTCGGCCTCGGCGACCCGGCTATCGCGGCGCCGGCCATGGGCGCGAGCGCGACGCGGCGCCGGACGCAACCGAGCAGTTAGGCGTACGCGCCGGTAGCGTGACGCCCGCTCGCAGCCTTCGCCCGCCCTCCCGTCGAACCCTTGGAGTCGGACCCGGCATGCACTGAGTCAGCCGGGATCGTGACGTGCGGCTTTCCCTCATGGGACGCCAATGCCATTGGCGTGATCGCACTCACCGTCGTCCCCACGACAGCGGGCGGCCTTCAGGTCACGTTCACGGTGACTGCGACCGAGCGGGACCCCGACCTGTCGAACAGTTCCCAGACCGAAGAAACGGAAGTCGTGGAGCCGACCGAGGCGGACGTATCGATCAACCTGGCGAGTTCCTCGGCGGGTTATGCCGGGGAGAACATCTGGTTGAGCATCGGGGTCAGGAACACCGGCCCGGCGACTGCCACAGGAGTAACCGTCGCTCTGGAATTCCCGCGCAGCCTGAGCCCCAGTAACGGTGATGGCCAGTGCACCGAGACAGCTAGCGGGCTGAGCTGTCTCTACTCCTTCGGATCGCTGCCGCCGGGCGCTGGCAGCGCTGGGATCCTCGGGCTCACGGCGTCCGACGCGGGCGCCTACACGATTCAAGGCTCGGTCTCCGCGGACCAGCCCGACCCGGTGGTGTCGAACAACTCCGATTCGACCGGGGTCAACGTCAGTCCCGCCGACCTTGCCGTCCAGATCATCGAATCCGCCGACCGGTTGCGCCCGGGCAGACCCTCACCTACACCGTGACGATCACCAACCATGGTCCGTCACCGGCATCGGCGGTCAGCTTCACCGAAACCTGGAGCCCGGCGGTCTCAGGCGGCGTGCGGCTGCTCTCCTTCGGGGCCACCCAGGGCGAGTGCGTGCTGACCGGCGACATGGGGATCGGCTGCCAACTGGGTGGGCTGGCCAGCGGTGCCACCGCAACCG
>JBKPAG010000010.1:0-62675 GCA_046726315.1 Actinomycetota bacterium
GCGGTTGCGGTCGCCTCGAGAGATGCCGCTAGCGTTGCCCACGAACGTCCTCCTTCTGCGATGGGACACCAAGCCACAAGCGCATCAGGAGGACGTTCCTACGTCCGCTATCGACACGCACAACGTCTATCTATGCCGCGATCCGGCCGCAACCGCCGAGTGTTAGGCCGAACCTCGCACATCAGGTGGCGGATGACCGTCGCGGCTCACCCGACGAGGACAGCCGCGCACCTCTGTGCGTTGCTGGGTTGGGCTCTTGTGGATCAAGGCGCCGCTGATGCGGCGCTCGCCGGCCGCCGTTGCGGGCGGCCCTCGCGGGCCGTCCTCGGACATGCACGCATCGAAGACCTCAGCGGGCTCCGCCCTCCGAACCTCCGGGTCCTCCGCCGGCAAGGGGCGCCGACGCCTCTGCCATCGCACGGCGGAGGAGCCGCACCCACACCATCACGTGCCACCACGTGCGCACGGCGCTGGAATGACTCGGCAGAACGCAAGAAAATGGCACCCCAGGCCGCTACCGAGACAAGGAACCGCCAGTGCAGGCCACCGGCATCACCGCGAACCTGTCCGTTAAAGACATCGGCGAAGCTCGCGACTTCTACCTGGACTACCTCGGGCTCAGCGTCCAGGGGTTCGATCTGGGCTGGGTCGCCCGCTTCCAGTCCCCGGACGGTCGGGCCGTCGTTCAACTCGTCACCCGCGACGCAACCGCTGCGCACGACTCGGTGATCTCGGTCCACGTCGGCGACGCCATCGAGGAGGCGTACCACGAAGCGAAACGACGCGGCTTCGAGATCGTCCATCCGCTCACCACCGAACCTTGGGGCATCCGGAGGTTCTTCGTCCGCGCCCCAGACGGCAACGTGATCAACGTCAACAGCCATAACGACGACTGATCTGCCCAGGTGACCCACGGGTTCTGAGACCATGTGTACAGCGGAGGACGGTCTGCCACATACGTGCCACACGTGGCGGCCACGTCTCGGCGACCAGCGGTCAACAGCGGTCACTCATCGGTCGTCGCCGCCAGGCTGAGACACCCTGAGGGTGAGCGCACATCTTCCAAGCTGGTGATGCACTCCGACGCCATGCCAATAACGTGCCATTAGCCCGAGCCGCACAGGGTCATTCCAGTCCGTGACCGGCCACCAGGTCACGCGGCCGACTGCTCGATCGGCCGCCCACCGACGTGATTCCCAAGCTGACAGTGCGGGTTCGATTCCCGTCACCTGCTCCCACCACAAAGCCCCAGGTCGGAGGCCACTTCCTCCGCCTGGGGCTTGGTCGTAGCTGAGCCCCATTTCGGGCTGGTGCATTCCGGGTGCACTTACGGAACTGGAGCCGGCGCTGGTTCAGGCGTGGCTCGGCGAACTGTATCGGCATGGTCAGCAAGAACCGCTTAGGTCGATCGACATCGATCGGCCATCCGCCACCCGAGGTGGGACGGAAGTCGGGACGCGGAGGTAATTCTTGAGGTTGCCGGCATTGACCCCGGACCAGATCTGCGGGTCCTGACTTCGAGGCGCAGCCAAGAAGGTACTCCGTCTTCCGCGGCCTGGTGGACGACAAGGTCGTTGCCCCGGGCACCAAGGACGAGGCCGGGCCGACCTGGACCGGCGTGTTCCCGATGGGCAACATCGGCGTGATGCCGATGCCGTCCACGACGCTCGGCCTGATGCCGAAGGGCCTCGACGTCGGCGTCGGCCCGATCCGCGCGGATCTAGGTGCGCAGCGGGAGCTCAGCGCGACGCGGTGGCACTGGGCTCGGTCAGGTCGGCGCTGTCGTGCTGCCGGTCGGCTCCATGGCGGCCGTCGCTGACGGTTGCGTCGCCGGGCCACCAGAATCGGGGGCCGACGTCGAGGGCGAGTGCCGGTACCAGGATCGACCGCACCAGGAAGGTGTCAAGCAGCACGCCGAGGGCGACCAGCAGCCCTACTTCGATGAGGAAGACCAGTGGCAGCACGGCGAGCGCGCCGAAGGTGGCGGCGAGTACCAGGCCAGCGCTGGAGATCACACCACCGGTGGCGGCCAGTCCGCGCAGCACGCCGGCGTGGTGGCCGTGGTGCGTGGCCTCCTCCCGGATTCGGGAGACCAGGAAGATGTTGTAGTCCACGCCGAGCGCCACCAGGAACAGGAACCCGATCAGCGCCACCTGGACGTCCAGGGCGGGGAACGTGAACAGGTGGGTGAACAGCAACCAGCTCGCGCCAAGGGCGGCGAAGTAGGACAGCACCACGGTGGCGATCAGCAGCAGCGGAGCCACCAGGGAACGTAGCAGCAAGAGCAGCACGAGGAACACCACCGCCAGAACGAGCGGGATCACGACCCGCCGGTCGTGCGCCTGCGCTCGGTCCTGGTCGACGGTGCCGGCAGGGCTGCCGCCGACAAGGGCGTGCGCTCCGGGTACTGCGTGCATGGCGTCCCGGACCCGGTCCACGGTGGCAGCGGCCGCTGCGCTGCCGGCCGGGTCGGTCAGCACCGCGGCTACCTTGACCAGTCGACCGTCGGTGGATGGCTCGGCCGGAGGTACCTGGGCCACGCCGGGGACCTGGCGGAGGCTCGCGGTTACGGCGGCGGCGGCGGGTGCGTCAGCGACGACCTGTATCGGTCGGCTCTGGCCTGCCGGGTAGTGGTCGGCCAGCAGCCGCTGGCCGACCACCGAGTCCGGTGTGGTGTTGATGCGGTGCTCGTTGTCCAGGCCGGTACGAATGCCAAGCGCGCCGAGTGTCACGGCTCCGAGCGCCAGCGCGGTGCCGATCCACACCAGCCGGGGCCGGCTCGCGACCCGGCCTCCGATCCGGCCCCACACCGAACGGTGCGCGACGTCGGCTGTGCCATAACGCGGTATCGCCGGCCAGAACACCCACCTGCCGAGGATCACCAGCGTGGCCGGCAGCAGCGTAAGCATGGCGATCAGTCCGGCGAGGACACCGAGTGCGGCTACCGGTCCGAGAGCGAAGTTGAAGCCCATATTCGCTGCCAGCAGGCACAGCAGCCCGAGACAGACGGTGGCCGCCGAGGCGGTGATGGCCGGGCCGGCCCGACGCAGCGCCACCGCCATCGCCACGTGCCGGTCCGGCTGGCGCCGCAACTCCTCTCGGTACCGCGCCAGCAGCAGCAGGGCGTAGTCGGTGCCGACGCCGAACACCAGCACGGTCAGGATGCTGGCGGTGCCGGACGCGACGAGCATTCCCCCGTGCTCGGCCAGCAGATATGCCCCGGCGTTGGCGACCTGCAGCGCAACGCCGACGCCCAGCAGTGGCAGGAGCCACAGCACCGGGCTGCGGTAGGTGAACAGCAGGAGCAGCGCGACCACGGCCACGGTGACCAGTAGGACCTTAGCGTCCAGGCCCTCGAACGCCTCGGTGGCGTCCAGCTCGTTGCCGGCCGGTCCGGTGAGTTTGGCGTCCAGGCCGGTGGGCAGGTTCTCACCGGCCAGCGTGCGGACCTTCGCGGCGTGGTCCGACAGGGAGTCGTCATCGTTCAGCGGTACGGCGAGCAGCAGGGCGGCGCCGTCGGCGGATGCCGCGGCCGGACGGATCCGCTGCGCGGCGAGCGATGCGAGGGCGCGCCGGTCGGCGTCGACCTCGGCCCGGTCGGCGGCGGTGATGCCGCCCGGCCGGACATAGACGACGATCGCGGTCGTCACCTCGCCGTCCGGGAAACGGTCGGCAAGCTCGGCCACTCGGGTCGACTCGGCGCCGCGAGGCAGCTCTGCGGTGCTGTTGTCGTCCACCACCCCGGACAACTTGCCGGACAGCGGCACGGCCAACACGACGATCGCGAGCCAGGCCAGCAGCACCAGCCACTTGGAGACTCGCCCGCACGGCAACCCGGAGATCCGTGTGGCGAGCTTGCTCGAGAGCGCCACGAGGTGCTCTCCTTTCTGCGGAGGCTCGCTCCGCTGACGGACGCCCCGGGTCGGGGCGCGGTGGTACGGCTTCCACTGCCTGGGTCGCCGAGTGCCAGCTCGGCGACCCAGGACCCGCACGCGGGTCAGTCGTGTTCGGGCACGCTCGCCTCCTCGGTCGTGTCGGTGGGAACCGGAAAGGCGAGCAGGCGAGCCAGCACGGTGCGCGCCTGGGAAGGGGTCTCCTGGTCCGGCCGCTGGTATCGCTTGAGCAGGCTTACGTACTCCTCGAAGAACTCCTCCAGTTCGGCCAGGTCGACCCGGATCGAGCCGCGGGAGAACAGCAAGGCGTCCGCCCACGGACCCAGCTCCTCGCGCTCGAGCTGGAAGCGGGCGAACTGCTCGAGCTCGGCGGCGAAGTCGAGCCGGTGCATCTCGTCCATCACCGGCCGCATCTCCTCGCTTTGCTCACTGCGGCGCGGGAAGCGGAGGTCCAACCGGCGGGCCCGCCACCACCGCTCCCGCCCGCGCGACAGCTCCGGGACCTCCTCGATGAAGCCGTGCTCGGCCATCTGCCGCAGGTGGTAGCTGGTCACACCGGTGTTCAGCCCGAGCACCCGGGCCAGCGTCGTGGAGGTGGCAGGACCCTGCCGAAGGCGATCCATCATCCGGTACCGCATCGGATGCGCCAGCAGCTTCAGCGAACCCAGATCGGTGATCTCCCGGCGCGGGTGCGGTTCGCCCATGGATACACAATACCTATGCAAACAAGTTATGCAAACATTATCTGCATCGCCGCGCAATCAGGTATCCGATTGGGTTTGGTAGCGGCGCGCAGCATCCACGCCATGGCCGATGGGATCGGGCCGCCTTCGACCCCCTGTACCACCCGCGCGCCGTCGACCACGAGAACCGGATCCAGCCACCATCGTCGCGGATTCCCGGCCCGGCCGGCTTCTACTCGACCGCGGTGTGGTTACGCACCGCATTCGGCGACCTGCGCTACGACATCCACCACTCCGTTGCTCAGGGCAACCTGGTCGCGGTGCACTCGACGACGAACGGGCACCACGTCGCCCCGTTTGCCGTCTACACCGACGACGGCGCGGTGGAGACTGTCTTTCCGCCAACGAACAAGGCCTTCGCGATGACCCAATCCCATAGGTTCCGGATCGAAGACGGCAGGATCATCGAGCACTGGGCGAACCGCGACGATCTCGGGACAGCCAAGCAACTCGGTTGGATCCCGCCGACACTGGCCTACCTGTTCAAAATGGCGCGGGCGAAGCGGCGCGCCATGCGTTCTTGACCTTCGCCACGCAAACGCGTCGAGCCGGCGTAGCTGCATGGTTGGCCACCGATCGCCACAGACGAGTTCCCGGATTGCAAACATCCGCAACTGCCGCGCTGCGTGCGAACGCGACCATGCCGCAGCGGGACAGCTGTTGTGGTCTCGACGTGTAGAACAGAACCGTGGTCGAGGACGAGGTTTGTCTCGGTGGGATCGAGGTGGGAGAGAATCCGCCGTGGGATCCTTGGCTGCCGCTGCAGCTCGCCGTCCGGCTGGGTGGGGTGGACGTGCCGTGGTGCGTGGTTGCCGGCTGGGCATTGGACCTGTTCCGCGGTCAGGCGAGTCGCGAACACGAAGACCTCGAGATCGCCGTGCCGGCCGGCCGGTTCGATCTAATTCGAGCGGCGCTGGCGGATTACGAGTTCGACGTGGTCGGCGCGGGCAAGCGGTGGCCGCTGGACAGCCCAGCGTTCGACATCATGCACCAAACGTGGGTTCGCGAGCCGGCCACCGGGATCTACCGGCTGGACATCTTCCGCGAACCACACGACGGCGACATCTGGATCTGCCGCCGCGAGCAGAGCATCCGACTGCCCTACGACCAGATCATCCTGACATCGACCGAGGGCGTGCCCTATCTGGTGCCGGAGGTCGTGCTGCTGTTCAAGGCCAAGCACGACCGACCAAAGGACCATGCCGACTTCGCCGGCGTGTTACCCCTGTTGGATCCAGCACGACAAGCCTGGCTGGCCAGCGCCCTGGCTCGCGTCCATCCCGGCCATCGCTGGATCAATCAACTGCGAGCACACGGATGAGTTTCTCTCCCGCGAGACACCACGAGCGTTCGGACCCATGGAAGCGCGCTCAGCCGGGGACAGGCATCGTGCCGGACAAGGTGAGCCACTCCGGGAGCGGCTACTCGAAGACGGTTCCGGGCGCCCGACAGGGCCCCCGCCGGGCAATGAACCTCTTAAGGACCATCCTCGGCAATCGCAACCAAGCTTCGATCGAGCAGGCACTCACATCCCCCCACCCCATGACCACGAGCTGCCGTGCAGCCGGCTCGGTCGTGATCCATTCCTCAAGCTCTGGGAAGTCGTCGACGATCCGCCGCCCACACAGGTGGTCCATGTTCCGGATCACCAAGGACCGTCCGGACTCGGGGCACGCCCACAACGGGCGGCCCGCGAGGACACCCGATTAGGTACGGTTCGCCAGAGTCCCGGTCGATGATCCTTTCCACGCCCACCACTGTGGCCATTGGCCATTACTTCGTCCTGAGGACCTGAATCTCGCCGATGCGGACCTGTTCGCTGGTGGAGAAGTCGACCTCGATCGTGCCCGATTGCCCTCCCCCGGACCATTCGGCGATCCAGTACGAGGTGGCCGTGATCGTGATGACGTGACCATCACGGCCTCCAGACGTGGTCTGATCTCCGCTCTCTCGACCCACGCTGTGGCGGTGACCGTTATTCCGCCCGCGCTGGCAGAAGCCGAATTCGGGTGCCAGGTTGTCGGCGTCGGGTCGGTCCAAAGCCACACCGGAAGGCCCACCAGCCCCATCGAGTCCGCGTCGACCCATAATGCCGAGGAGCGATCTGAGGGTCGATTGCAGTCCGCCGCATTCTCGCCATGGCCTGCTCTGCAAGAACCGCCGGATCAATGACTACCCCAGCGGGTACATCAGCGAGCCAGAACGCGAGATAACGTAACCAATAGGGATTTATGGGGTATAGCACTAATAAATCGCCCCGTCCGGGTAGCTTCCGAACCAAGCCGGATGCTTGGGCCCGGGCTGGGGCGACAGGGAGGACAAATAACACGACTGTGCCGCTGACATTTGTGCGCTCCGGCCGCCCAGGTGACGGTGCAGTTGGCACGCGTCGGCTTCGATAGTTCGTTGATTGGTTCAGTGGTTTCGTCTTCGAGATCATCGGCGAGGGCAGTGAGTTGGGCAATTGCCTGCTGTGGGGCTGCTGCGCGGTCGTTGGCGGCATGGCGGGTCGTCTAGGGTGGCGGTTCGTGACTGACGGCTCCCGAAACGTCGACGCGATCGCCGAGGATTATGTCGAGGCCTACGCCGCTCTCGACCCGTTTACTGCCACATACGCCGGCATCCCAGGCCATGACGCGGAGACGACCGACCTGTCCCCGGCCGGGTTCGCAGCGCGAGTAGACCTGGCCAGGCGCACGCTCCGCGACCTGACAACCGCGACTGCGCGCGACGAACGGGAGCGCGTGGCGGGTGAGGCGATGCAGGAGCGGCTCTCGCTCGAGATCGAGATGCACGATGCCGGGCTGGATCGGTCGCTGAACGTCCTCGAGACGCCTTGGCATTGGACCCGCCAGGTGTACGACTTGATGCCGCTGGAGACCGAAGAACACTGGAACAACGTGGCAGCGCGGCTGCGCGATCTGCCGGGCGCGGTCACGGCCTACCGGCAGACGATGGAATCCGACCTCGCTGCTGGCCTGCCGCCACCGCGCCGGCAGGTCGTCGCCGTCGCCAAGCAGGCCAAGCGCAACGCTGCCAGCTTCTTCGTCGATCTAGTCGCACCGGGCCCGGAAAAGCTACGGACCGACCTCGACGCCTGCGCGGCGGCAGCTGCGCAAAGTTATCTGGACTTCGCCCGTTACCTGACCGACGACGTCGCTCCCCGCGCAAATGAGCACGACCCGGTCGGTCGCGGCCGGTACGCCATCGCGAGCCGCTACTTTCTAGGTGCGACCGTCGATCTCGACGAGACCTACGCCTGGGGCTTGCAGGAGCTGAACCGGGTCGAGGCGGAGATGGGCAATGTCGCAGCGGCCATCGTGCCCACCGGGACTGTCGAGGAGGCCGTAGCAGCCCTGCAGGCTGACGCATCGCGCCGCATCCAAGGCACCACGGCTCTGCAGAAGTGGATGCAGGAGCTGTCCGACCGCACGATCGCCGCGGTCGCCGATGTGCACTTCGACATCCCGGACCCGATTCGCGTCCTCGAGTGCCGGATCGCCCCGACGAAAGACGGCGGAATCTACTACACCGGACCGAGCGAGGATTTCTCCCGCCCGGGCCGCATGTGGTGGTCGGTGCCCGAGGGTGTCGACGACTTCTCGACCTGGAAGGAAACCACCACGGTCTTCCACGAAGGGGTGCCGGGACATCACCTTCAGGTAGCCCAGGCGGTCTACCGGCACGAGGTGCTCAACCGCTGGCAGCGGCTGCTGTGCTGGGTGTCCGGCCACGGCGAAGGCTGGGCGCTCTACGCCGAGCGGCTGATGGCCGATCTGGGCTTCCTCGACGATCCCGGCGACCGGCTGGGCATGCTCGACGCCCAGGCCTTCCGCGCTGCCCGCGTTGTCGTCGACATCGGCGTTCACCTCGAACTCGAGGTGCCGGACCAGCTCGTGGCCCAAGACGGCCTCGCCGCCGGACCGTGGACTCCGGAGTCGGCGTACACGTTCCTCCGCCGGCACACCCGGCTGCCGGAGGAGAATCTCCGTTTCGAGCTCGACCGCTACCTCGGCTGGCCGGGTCAAGCGCCCTCGTACAAGGTCGGCGAGCGGATTTGGCTGGCTGCTCGCGACGACGTACGCCGGCGCAAGGGCGACGCGTTCGATCTCAAGGAGTTCCACCGGGCCGCCCTCGATCTGGGTGCACTCGGCCTCGACCCGCTCCGGGACGCACTGGCCCGGCTGTGAGCCGGGTCCGCCTTCTGCTTGCGTCTGCTTCCCCCGCTCGGCTGCGCATTCTCCGCGCCGCCGGAGTCGAGCCGGTGGTCGTGCCTTCGCGGGTCGACGAGGTCGCCGCGTTGCGCCGAGCCCGAGCCGAACGCGGAACCCTCTCTCCGGCCGATGAAGGCCTCATTCTGGCCCGAGCCAAGGCGGAGGCGATCGCCCAGCAAACGTTGGGAGTCGTGGTGCTCGGTTGCGACTCTGTCCTCGAACTCGGTGGCACCGCGTACGGGAAGCCGGTGCGGCCAGAGGACGCGGCGCAGCGGTGGCGCCTAATGCGCGGGCGGTCCGGCGTCCTGCACACGGGGCACTGGGTGATAGATCGCCGCTCGGCCGACTCCCCGAGCCGCGGCGAGGTCGCTTCGACCAACGTCTACTTCGCCGACGTCACCGACGCAGAGATTGCGGCATACGTCGCGACCGGTGAGCCGCTGGACGTAGCCGGCGCGTTCACCATCGACGGTCTGGGCGGGGCATTCGTCGACCGGATCGAAGGCGACCCGGCCAACGTCGTGGGCCTGTCGCTTCCGCTGCTGCGTCGGCTGCTTGCCGACCTGGACGTGTCGTGGACCGAGCTCTGGTCGGACCGCGGGTGAGCTGGAACAGGTGACATAACGGTTGGGACAGTTTGTCGTCGGCACCCAGTCCGCAAACGCAGAACCGCCCGTTATCTGGCAGCATCGGCTCGCCCCGCAATCGCAAAGCGCGGGATCTCGATGGGCGAGGGGTGCGCCCAGGGGTGGTGGGAGCACATGGCACGAACGCGCCGGACCGTAGCGCTGACTGTGGCAGCAACCGCGATCACCGTGGCTGTGCCAATGAGCGTCCCTGCGGCAGCACAGACTGTCTCGGATCCGATCGTCGAAGGTCTCGCGGGCCCGCTGGGGCTGGCTGTGGGGAGCGACGGCACGGTGTACGTGACGCAATCGTTCGGCGGCGCCCTGACGGCGATCGGCAAGAAGGGAACGACCGACCTCGTGTCGGGGAGCGACGCAATGATCAACGGCGTCGATGCTGCCGGCAAGGGCACGGTCACATACACGACACGTGCTGCGGACGAAGAGATGACTGCCACCGCCGCCGACCTCAGGCGCGTGCAGCCGAACGGCAAGGTCCGAGTGCTGGCCGACCTCCTTGGATTCGAGGCGGCCAACAACCCGGACCAGGTGAACAGCTACGGGTTCCAAGATCTGACACCGGAGTGCGCCGCGCAGATACCGCCAGAAATCGGCGGCGAGCCCTACGCCGGAATCGTCGATTCGAACCCGTACGCGGTGAAGCTGGCAGGCGGTTCTTGGCTGGTCGCGGACGCCGGCGGCAACGACATTCTCCGGGTCGGCGCGAACGGATCGATCAGTGTCCTCGCCGTGCTGCCGCCGCAGCCCGCAGTGGCGCCGGCCGGCATTGGCTTACCCGAGTGCGCCGTCGGAAGCACCTACAACTTCGAGCCGGTGCCGACCGACGTGGAGTTGGGCCCCGACGGCTTGCTCTACGTCACGTTGCTGCCTGGCGGGCCGGAGGACCCGAGCCTCGGGGCGCGCGGCGCGGTCTACAGCGTCGACCCGGCCACTGGCGAGGTCGCTTTCGTCGCTGGCGGCTTCCTCGGAGCCACCGACCTCGCGATTGCGCCCGACGGCACGATCTATGTGGCGGAGTTGTTCGGCAACCAGATCTCTACCGTGTCTGGCACCGGCGCGGAGCCCTTCGTTGAAGTGCCCTCACCCGCCGCGGTCGAGTGGGCAGACGGCACGCTCTTCGCCACGATAAACGCGTTCGGGAACGGCTCGGTCGTCACGATCACTCCTTGACGATTCGCCGAGGGCAGCGCGCGAAGTCTCACACCGGCGGGACGCCGTGGCGGCGCTCGGAGAAGGAGCGGTCCCGGGTCGCCGCCGCGGCCAGTCGGGCGACGAGCTCGTCGCGCAGCGACTCCGGCTCGACAACCGCGTCGATGACGAGGTCGGACGCCAGCTGCAAGATGTCGATGTCGGTCTCGAACTCCTCGCGCAGGCCCGCGACGTACGCTGCTCGTTCGTCGGCGTCCTCGATTGCGGCGATCTTGTTGAAGTACACCGCGTTGACCGCCGCCTCCGGCCCCATGACCGCGATCTTCGCGGTCGGCAGAGCCAGGCATGCGTCCGGACCGAAGCCGGGCCCGCACATGGCGTACAGCCCAGCGCCGTAGGCCTTGCGGACGATCACCGACACCGTGGGTACCGTGGCTTCCGCCACGGCCGTGATCATCTTCGCGCCGTGCCGGATGATGCCCTGGCGCTCGACCTCGGACCCGATCATGAAGCCTGGCACATCGGCCAGGTATACGAGCGGGATGTTGAACGCGTCGCAGAGCCATATGAACCGCGCGGCCTTGTCCGCGGAGTCGACGAACAACACACCGCCCTTGACCGCGGGCTGGTTGGCGACGACGCCCACCACCTGGCCCTCCAGCAGGGCAAAGCCGGTGACCAGTTCGGCGGCAAACAGCGGCTTGATCTCGAAGAACGAGCTGTCGTCGAACAGCGCCTCGACGACGTCGCGGATGTCGTAGCCGATTGATTCTTCAACTGGGACGACGTCGCGGGTGAACGTCCGGACCGGTGGCGATGGGTTGTAGGAAGGCGGCGAGGAGCGCCACGACCCGGGCACGTACGAGAAGTAGGTCTTGGCCAGCTCGATGGCCTCTGCGTCGTCGGCAGCGAGGTTGTCGCCGCATCCGGACACCGTGACGTGCATCCGGGCGCCGCCCATCTCCTCCAGGGTGACCTTCTCGCCGACGACCATCTCGGCCATCCGCGGCGATCCCAGGTACATGGACGCGTTGCCCTCGACCATGAACACCACGTCGCAGAACGACGGGATGTACGCGCCACCGGCCGCGCTCGGGCCGAACAGGCAGCAGATCTGTGGGACCTTGCCGGAGAGGGCGACCTGGTTGTTAAAGATGCGACCCGCCCCGCGCCGCCCGGGGAACAACTCGACCTGGTCGGTGATCCGCGCGCCGGCGCTGTCGATGAACCAGAACACCGGCAGCTCGTCCCGGAGCGCGATCTCGGTGACACGGACCATCTTCTCGACGGTCCGCGCCCCCCAGGATCCGGCTTTGACGGTGGGGTCATTGGCGACGACCAGCGCTGGGCGGCCGTCGACCAGACCCCGTCCGGTGACGACACCGTCAGCGGGCAAGCCGGTCGCGCGTGCGTTCGCGAGTTGACCGTCCTCGACGAACGTGCCCTCGTCGAACAGCAGCGCCAGCCGGTCCCGAACGTAGAGCTTGTCCTGGGCGGCGAGCTTGGCCGCAGCCTGTTCGCTCGGAGCCAGCGTCGCCTCGCGCGCGGCCGCGACGTCCTTGAAGTGATCGTGATCCATGGAACGTCACCTCGTTGCCCGAACGGGTGCCCAAGCGTTCGTGCGCAGGGAAGGCCTCGCAACCGTCGCGATCATGGCACGTTACTCGACGGGGAGGCCGAGGCTGCGCCCGATCAGCAGGCGTTGCACCTCGCTGGTGCCCTCGCCGATCTCGAGCACCTTGGCGTCCCGGTAGAAGCGGGCGACCGGGTATTCCTCCATGAAGCCGTATCCCCCGTGCACCTGGGTGGCGATCCTAGTCGCTGTCACCGCCGATTCGGTCGCATAGAGCTTCGCGACCGATGCCGCCTGTTTGATCTCCGCGTGCGGCCTTCCGGCGTCCCGCAGCGCGGCTGCTCGGTAGGTCAGCAACCGAGCGCCGTCGGCCATGACCTTCAGATCCGCGATTCTGAACGCGACGCCCTGCTTGCTGCCGATCGGGACGCCGAACGCCGTTCGTTCGTTGGCGTACCCCACCGATTGCTCGAGCATCGCCTGGATGCACCCGACGGCGAGGGCGGCGATCGCGATTCGCCCGTCGTCGAGTGTGGCCAGGAACTGGGCAAATCCCCGGCCCCGCTCACCGAGCAGGTGGTCGGCTGGGACGCGGCAGCCGGTGAACGTCAGCGGGCGGGTGTCCGACGCGTGCCAGCCGAGCTTGCCGTAGACCGGCTCGACGGTGAATCCGGGCGTGCCGGACGGGACGATGATCGTGGAGATCTCCGCGCGGCCGTCGGGCAAGGCGCCGGTACGAGCAGTCACCGTCACGCATGACGTGATCGGTGTGCCGGAGTTGGTGATGAACTGCTTGGCACCGTCGATGACCCACTCGCCGTCGTCGAGGACTGCCTTGGTTGCGGTCGCTCCGGCGTCGGACCCGGCACCCGGCTCGGTTAAGCCGAATCCGGCCAGCGCCCGGCCGGTGACCAGGTCCGGCAACCAGCGCTGCTTCTGCTGTTCGGTCCCGTAGGTCAGGATCGGGCTGATCCCGAGGCCGACCGCGCTTTCCAGCGTGATGCCGATCGACTGATCGACCCGGCCGATCTCCTCGATAGCGACGCAGAGGCTGGTGAAATCGCCCCCGCCGCCGCCGTACTCCTCCGGCGTGGTAAGCCCGAACACGCCGAGCTCGCCCAGCGCCGGCATGAGCTCGACCGGGAAGTGATGGTCCCGGTCCCAGCGTGCCGCGTAGGGGGCGATCTCCGCCTCCGCGAATTCCCGGACGACCTTACGGAACGTCTCGTGCTCCGGGGACAGCTCGAAATTCACCGCGGGCCCTCCAGGGGAGCTATCGGTGCTGCCGGAATGACCACGTTCACCACCCCTGCCCGTACTTCACCAGGCAAACCAGCCTGGTGAAGTACGTGCGCGCCGAGTGGTGGACGCCGCCAAGGTTCCTTACGTTTACGTTAAAGTAAGCGATGACCACCATTACGCGCAACCCGCGTCGGAGGCAAACCGAGGCCGTGGACACCTGGACGATCACCGAGTTGGCGCGCGAGTTCGGCGTCACCCAGCGCACGCTGCGCTTCTACGAGGAGCACGGGTTGCTCACACCCGAGCGACGGGGTACGCATCGCATCTTCCACGCCGGCGACCGGGTCCGGCTCGAGCTGGTTCTCCGCGGCAAGCGGCTGGGCTTCCCACTCGAGGAGATCAAGAAGATCGTCGGCATGTACGACGCCGGGAGTGGCGAGGCCGGACAGCTCGCCTACCTGCTCGAACAGATCGCGGTGCGGCGCTCCGAGCTGGAGCAACGCCGCTCCGACATCGAGCGCACCCTTGCCGAGTTGCACCATCTCGAGCGCCGGTGCCGCGACGACCTCGTGCGGCTAGGCTCCCCGGCAGCCGACGAAGGAGTGCGGGCGTGACGGCGATCACCAAGGTGCTCATCGCCAACCGGGGCGAGATCGCCGTCCGCGTCGCCCGTGCGTGTCGAGACTCCGGCATCGGCAGTGTCGCCGTCTACGCCGACTCAGATCGAGACTCGCTGCATGTGCGGGTCGCCGACGATGCCTATGCACTCGGCGGCCAGACCAGCGCCGAGACCTACCTCGTGGTCGACAAGCTGCTCGACATCGCCGCGCGGTCGAAGGCGGACGCCGTCCATCCGGGCTACGGGTTCCTGGCCGAGAACGCAGCGTTCGCCCAGGCCGTCATCACCGCCGGCCTGACCTGGATCGGCCCACCGCCATCCGCCATCGAGGCCCTCGGCGACAAGGTCAGCGCCCGCCACATCGCGCAACGTGCCGGCGCGCCTTTGGTCGCCGGGACGCCCGATCCGGTCGAAGGGGTGGCCGAGGTCATCGCGTTCGCCGAGGAGCACGGCCTGCCGATCGCGATCAAGGCCGCATTCGGCGGCGGCGGCCGTGGACTCAAGGTCGCCCGGTCGCTGGACGAGGTTCCCGAGTTGTACGACTCGGCGGTCCGCGAGGCTGTCGCCGCGTTCGGCCGCGGCGAGTGTTTCGTCGAGCGGTACCTCGACCGACCGCGACACGTCGAGACGCAATGCCTGGCCGACCAGCACGGCAACGTCGTCGTCGTTTCCACCCGTGACTGCTCGCTCCAGCGCCGGCACCAGAAGCTGGTTGAGGAGGCGCCTGCGCCGTTCCTTTCCGCCGACCAGAACGCGCAGCTCTACTGGGCGTCGAAGGCGATGCTCAGTGAAGCCGGCTACGTCGGAGCCGGCACCTGTGAGTTCCTCGTCGGACCGGACGGCACGATCTCGTTCCTCGAGGTCAACACCCGTCTGCAGGTGGAACACCCGGTCACAGAGGAGGTCACCGGGATCGACCTGGTCCGCGAGATGTTCCGAATCGCGGCCGGCGAACCACTCGGGTACGACGACCCGGCGATCCGCGGCCACTCCATCGAGTTCCGCATCAACGGCGAAGACCCGGGGCGAAACTTCTTGCCCACGCCAGGGCCCGTATCGGTGTTCCGGCCACCCAGTGGTCCCGGCGTGCGTCTCGACGCTGGCGTCGAGGCAGGCAGCGTCGTCGGGCCGAACTTCGATTCGCTGCTCGCAAAGTTGATCGTAACCGGGAGCAACCGGCAACAGGCGTTGCAACGCTCCCGCCGCGCGCTTGCGGAGTTCGAGGTGCAAGGTCTGGCTACGGTCATCCCGTTCCACCGGGCAGTCGTCGACGACCCCGCCTACGCTCCTGAGGACCCCCAGACGCCATTCGGCGTGCATACCCGCTGGATCGAGACCGAGTTCGACAACCGGATCCCGCCCTACGCCGGTCGAACGGGTGTCACGACCGACGTTTCCGAAACCCGCGAGAACGTCGTGGTCGAGGTCGGCGGCAAGCGATTCGAGGTGTCGTTGCCGGCCGGGTTGACGTCCCTCGACGCCGCTGCTGGCCGCGGTTCGAGACCGCCACGTCGATCCACCGGCGGCCGCGCCGGGCAGGTTGCCGGAGGCGACGCTCTGACCTCGCCCATGCAGGGAACGATCGTCAAGGTGGTCGTCGAGGAGGGGCAACAGGTCGAGGCAGGCGATCTGGTTGTGGTCCTCGAGGCCATGAAGATGGAGCAGCCGATCAACGCGCACAAGGCGGGCACCGTCACCGGTCTTGCCGCCGAGGTCGGCGCCACCGTCGCCAACGGCGCCGTCCTGTGCGAGATCAAGGACTGATCTCGGCCTCGCCTAAATGATCACGGGGTCCATGCCTGCCTATACACCGCCAGGCTGGCAAGCCTGTTGGTGTATGGAGACGCCTGGTGGTGGCTGATCGTCGTGGCATTTGCGGCGCTGCTGCGGTGATCGTTGTGGGATTGGCGTGCTGCATTCATGATCGATGTGACGCGAGTGGCGCCCTGGCGCCCCAATCCTTACGCACACGCATGGTGACTGCTGTCGGCACGCTGCTCCGGTGGCCGACGCTATGCCACGCGCTGGGTTACCGGCCTTCGGGCCAAGATCGAACTCGCCGAAGGCTACGCAGTCCAGCGCACCTCGACTTCGGCATCCAGGATGCGGCTGTAGCGCCCGACGTACTTCGCAGCAGCCTTCTTGTTGGCAGCACTGATAGCGGCGAACGGATCGACGGTGATCACCGCCTCACCCGGCCGCTGATCGAGACTCCAGGTGCCGGCAACGACCCCAATCGACCAGCAGAACCGGCGAGATCCAGCCCGCGGTCCGGGACACCTGGCCGACGAACACGTCGGGGATCGTGTGGGCCGGAGCGCCGGGTCCGGGTCGACGTCGTCCCACTTCAATCCGGTGAGGTGGCTGCGTGGATCGGTGAAGGTGACGTTGCGGTCGCGGTCCGGGCCGAAGCAGAGCAAGCCACCGGCGGCGGCCGGCTTGAGCATGACGCCCCAGCCGGAGCGGATTTTCTCGGCCAGCGCCGGCTTGCGCAGGGCAGCTGCGATCTCGGTAGCGAGCTCGTCGCGAGTGAGCACCCGGCCGGGCAGCACCTCGCCGACGGCCGCGGTGATCCGGCGCAGGTCGTCCGGCTGGACGCCGTGGTACCTTTCCCACCCGGGCGTGAACCGCGGCCACTGACGCTGTTTGAACGCCCGCAGCCACAGGGGCAGCTCCGCGGCCGGGAACAGGTGCAGCGTGCCCCTCATCTCCAGGTCTTGACGAGTGTGCGCTCACCCCACAGCGCGTCGTCGAGGTCGCGGCCGGCGAACGGAGCCGTGCGAACACCGACGATCAAACGCAGATCCCGACGCGACCTGGGCGTGGACACCGTAGAGCCGGGACGAGGTCGCGACCACGTCACGCGCCGGCTGGATCTGGTGTTGTTGCCGCAACCGCCACTGCATCGCCTGCGCGGAGTGACTTCGGCGGTCGAATCCATGGTCGACGTCACAACATGAGATACCGACCATGTCGGTTCGGCTCGGCGGGGGGATGATGGAGTCATGTCCAGCGTGTACGACGAGGCAGCTCAAGCATTCCAGTCCGGATCGCGGCTCTACATCGACCCTGCAGCGATCGAGGAGTTCGCTGACAACGGCATCAAGATCGACCAGGATGCTCAGGACGCCGTCCAGGACCAGCTCGAAGGCGCTGACACGCCGATCTTCCTCGCTGTCATGCCCTCGTCGGCGAGTACGGCGCAGGCAAACGACCTCGGCGAGGCCACCGGCAAACACGGGACCTACGTCGTACTGCTGTCTCCCAACGGTCTGGTTGATGCGGCATCCGACACCATGCCTCCAGGAGACGCGGATCGGGTAGCCGCCGAGGCGAGCGACGCTGCTGACGGTGACTTCGAGGAGTTCGGTAACCAACTCGTCAACGGGCTCGAAGAGGTGGAAGCCGGTGGCTCCGGCGGAACCGACGGCGGGTCCGAGGGCGACTCCGACAGCGGGTCCGGCTGGATCCCGCTGGGCATAATCGCGGCCGTCGGCGGAGGGGGCTTCCTGCTCTACCGACGGAACAAGCGCAACAAGGAACGCGCGGATCTCGAGCCGGTCCGGGCCGCGCTCGACGAGGACGTCACGGCCTACGGCGAGGAGCTGACCGAGCTCGACCTCGACGTGCGAACGCCCGGTGCCGCGCCCGAGGAGGCGCAGCGGGACTACGCGCGCGCTCTCGATCTGTACGAGACTGCAAAGACGGCGGCCGCCAAGGTTGAGCGGCCAGCTGATCTGCAGCCTGTGACGTCGACGCTCGACGAGGGGCGCTGGCTGTTGGCATGCGTACGGGCCCGACTCGCTGGGGAGGAGCCGCCAGAGCGCCGGCTGCCGTGCTTCTTCGACCCACGACACGGACCGTCGGTCGAAGATGTTCAATGGGCACCTCCCGGCGGTGCCGTGCGCGACGTCCCCGCTTGCGCCGCCGATGCCACCAGGATCAAGGACGGCCTCGATCCGGACGTGCGACTGGTGCCGGTCGGTGGAGGCGAACGCCGTCCGTACTGGGACGCGGGTCCTGCCTGGGGCGGGTGGGCCGGCGGCTATTACGGCGGCTTCCTACCCGGAATTCTGTGGGGCACCTTGCTCGGTTCGTCCATGAGCGGCTGGGGTGCCGGCGGCTACTACGCGGGCGGTGACAGCGGCGGGTTCGAAGGTGGCGACGCCGGCGGCTTCGATGGCGGCGGCTGGGGTGGCGGTGGCTTCGACGGTGGTGGTTTCGGCGGCGGGTTCGACGGCGGCGGCGGCTGGTAGGAGCCGTCAGCCTAGCGCCGGTGCAGCCGGCGAGCGGCTTCTGCGACCGAACCCGACAACGACGGGTAGACGGTGAAAGCGTGTGCCATCTGATCTACCGTGAGTGATCCCTCGATCGCCAACGAGATCGGATGAATCAGCTCGCTCGCCCGAGGAGCCACGACGACTCCCCCGACGACGATCCCGGTACCCGGCCGGCAGAACAGCTTCACGAACCCGTCGCGGATCCCATGCATCTTCGCCCTGGCGTTGGTCGCGAGGGGCAGCTTGACGGTCCGGGCATCGATCTCTCCGGCGTCGACCGCGGAGTGACTCCAACCAACGGTGGCGATCTCCGGCTCCGTGAACACGTTCGCCGACACTGCCTTGAGGTCGAGCGGGCTCACGGCGTCGCCAAGCGCATGCCACATGGCGGTCCGCCCTTGCATCGCGGCCACCGACGCGAGCATCAGCACGCCGGTGCAGTCGCCGGCCGCATAGACGCCACGGCCGGTCGTGCGGGACACCCGGTCAACCTCGACGTAACCGCCGTCCCCTAGCCGTATTCCACACTCCTCGAGCCCGATGCCCTCGGTGTTCGGCACCGAGCCGACGGCCATCAGGCAGTGCGAGCCCTCAACCGAGCTGCCGTCCGTGAGCGTCACCAGGACACCGCCGCCGTCCCGGGTCACCGACGCGGCGCGAGATCTGGACAGAACGGTGAGGCCCCTGCGGGCAAACACGTCCTCCAGCACGTATGCAGCGTCGGCATCCTCACTGGGCAGCACCCGGTCGCGCGAGGAGACGAGCACCACGTCGGCGCCGAGGGCGTTGTACGCACTGGCGAACTCGGCACCGGTCACACCCGACCCGACGACGACCAGCCGCTCCGGCAACTCGTCGAGGTCATAGACCTGGGTCCAGGTGAGAATCCGCTCACCGTCCGGTTCGGCGGTCGGGAGGATCCGCGGTCGCGCCCCAGTCGAGATCAGCGCCACATCAGCGACGAACTCGTCACTGCTTCCGTCCGGAGCCTCAACGATCACTCGATCGCCGGGGGCCAGTCGTCCGGTACCGGCGACGACCTGCACGCCGGCCTTCTCCAATGAACCGGCGATGTCACGGGACTGCGCCTCTGCCAGTGCCTTGACCCGGGTATTGACGCGACTGAGGTCCACCGCGACGGCGGCGTCGTCGAGGACGACGCCCAGCTCGGCCGATTCGCTGACGTCAGTCATCGCCTCCGCCGTCGCGACCAGCGTTTTGCTCGGCACACAGTCGGTGAGAACAGCAGAGCCGCCCAGACCGTCCCGGTCGACGACGGTGACCTCCGCGCCGAGTTGCGCGGCGACCAAGGCCGCCTCGTAACCGCCGGGACCACCACCGAGGATCGCGATCTGTGTCATGGATGTCATTGTCGTGGATCGGCAGCGGGGCGCGCCCGCGCTATGTTCCTGCCGTGATGGCCCACCGCCCGATGGACTTCAGGCCTTCGGGAGCCGAACCGCGGGCGGTGGCGACCGCGGCGGCCAGCCGGATCAGCGAGCTCACCGGCGTCGACCGCCACGACGTTGCCCTGGTCCTCGGTTCCGGCTGGGCGGGAGCGCTGGACCTGCTCGGAGAGACGCTGGCCGAGACTCCCCAAACGGACGTCCCCGGCTTCCCGCCGACCGGGGTCACGGGCCATGTGGGCGTGATCCGGTCCGTCCGGATCGGGGATACCGAGCGGCGGGCACTCTCCTTCGGAGCCCGCACCCACCTGTACGAAGGCAAAGGCGTGCGGCAGGTGGTCCACGCGGTGCGAACCGCCGCTGCAGCGGGTTGCCGGGCGATCGTGCTCACCAACGGCTGCGGTGGCTTGCGTGAGGAGTGGGGACCAGGCACGCCGGTGCTGATCAGCGACCACATCAACCTCACCGCCACCTCCCCGTTGGAGGGCGCCACCTTCGTCGATCTCACTGATCTGTATGCGAAGCGCCTTCGGGCGATCGCCCGCGTCGTGGACTCGTCGCTGCCTGAAGGCGTATACGTCCAGTTCCCCGGGCCGCATTACGAGACGCCCGCGGAGGTACAGATGGCCAAACGGCTCGGTGGCGACCTGGTCGGAATGTCCACGGGACTCGAGGCCATCGCCGCCCGGGAAGCGGGGATGGAGGTGCTCGGCATCTCGTTGGTGACCAACCTGGCAGCTGGGATCAGCCCAGTTCCCCTCGGTCACGCCGAGGTCGTCGAGGCGGGCGCGAAAGCCGCGCCACGCATCGGCCAACTGCTCGCCGAGGTCGTGGAGAGGATCTGAGCATGCGGGTTGCCGTCACCGGAGCAGCCGGCCAGATCGGGCGGGTCGTCCACCCGGGTCTAACTGACCTCGGACACGAGGTCGTCGCGCTGGACCTGGTGCCGGCCGATGGCGTCGAAGCCATCGACGTCAGCGACACCACGACGCTCGCTCCGTTGTTGAGCGGCTGCGACGCTGTCGTCCATCTCGCCGCCAACCCACATGAGACGACTTTCGAGGAGGTCCTCGACATACACCTGCGGGTGACTCACGGTGTGTTGGAGGCGATGCTCGCCGCCAACGTGGACCGCATCGTCTACGCCAGCAGCAACCACGCCGTCGGCTTCACTCCCCGCGCATCAATGGTGCCCGCCGATACGCGTCCTCGGCCGGACACGTTCTACGGCATGGGCAAGGCCGCCAGTGAGGCCATGTGCAGCCTCTACGTCGACCGGCACGGAATTCATGCGGCATGCCTGCGGATAGGGTCGTTCCGCGACCGGCCGCGGAGCCGTCGCGAGTTGTCCACGTGGCTGTCCCATGGCGACGCAGTGCGGTTGGTCGAGGCGTGCCTCACGGCGCCGAACTTGACCTTCGCCGTCGTCTACGGCGTCTCTGCGAACACCAGGGCGTGGTGGGACCTCGAGCCGGCCCGGGCGCTCGGTTATCGGCCGCACGACGACTCGGAGGCGTTCGCGGCCGAAATCCTGGCCACGCCGGAATCGGCTGACGACCGGTTCGCGGCGCTGCACGTGGGTGGCGAATTCTGCCGCCCGGACTGGATCGGGGTAAATCGATGACCGACGTGCTCGACGAGGCGCGCGCCTGGCTGGCCGACGACCCGGACCCAACCACCCGGGCCGAACTCGCGGCGCTGATCGAGCGCGCAGATGCAGACGACGCTGGTGCGCTGGCAGACCTCGGTGATCGGTTCGCCGGCCGCCTCGAGTTCGGCACCGCTGGGTTGCGCGGCGCCCTCGGCGCAGGGCCCAATCGGATGAACCGGGTGGTGGTCATCCAAGCTGCAGCGGGATTGGTGGCGTACCTGCGGGCTCACGGTGGTTCGAGCGTCGTCGTTGGGTTCGATGCCCGCCACATGTCCGACCAGTTCGCCCGCGACACCTGCGCGGTGATGGTCGGTGCAGGGATGCGGGCGATGGTGCTCCCGCGGCCGCTGCCAACACCGGTGCTCGCGTTTGCGATCCGGTACCTCGGAGTCGACGCAGGTGTGATGGTGACGGCCTCCCACAATCCGCCGCAGCACAACGGCTACAAGGTTTACCTCGGCGACGGCTCGCTGATCGTGCCGCCGACCGACATCGAGATCTCGGCGGAGATCGACGCCGTCGGACCTGTCCAGTCGGTCTCTCGAGCCGAGTCGGGGTGGGAAACACTCGACGAGTCAGTTCTCGACGCCTACGTGGCGCGCGTGGCGTCGGTTGCTCGTGCGGGTGGTCCCCGCGATATCCGCATTGTCTACACACCCTTGCACGGGGTCGGCGGGGAGGTGATGCGGCGGGTGCTCAACGCGACCGGGTTCCCAGCCCCCGCTGCCGTCGTCGAGCAGGCTGCTCCCGACCCGGATTTTCCGACGGTGACCTTCCCGAATCCCGAGGAGCCCGGCGCCATCGATTTGGCGATGGAGCTCGCCCGGCGCGAAGACGCAGATTTGATCATCGCGAACGACCCCGACGCCGACCGGTGCGCCGTGGCTGCGCCGACACCCGATGGATGGCGGATGCTGACAGGCGACGAGGTCGGCGGGCTGCTCGCCACCTACCTGATCGCGCGGGATCCCGGCCTGACCGGTGTGTACGCCTGCTCGATCGTGTCATCGTCGCTGCTCGGCAAGATCGCCGGCCGACAGGGGCTGGGCTACGAACAGACGCTGACCGGGTTCAAATGGATCGGCCGAATCGAGGGCTTGCGGTTCGGCTACGAGGAGGCGCTGGGGTACTGCGTCGACCCCGATGCTGTCCGGGACAAGGACGGGTTGTCCGCGGCCGTGCTTGTTGCCGAGCTCGCGGCGACGTTACGGTCCCAAGGCAGGAGTCTGGCCGACGCACTCGACGACATCGCCCGCGGCTACGGCTTGCACGCGACCGGGCAGCTGTCCGTCCGCGTCGAAAACCTGTCGCTGATCGGCGAGGTCATGCGGCGGCTACGGACGTCGGCGCCGACGATTCTCGGTGGGCGCGCCGTCGAGGCGGTAGAGGACCTCGCGGACGGCATCGGCGGTCTGCCCCCGACGGACGGGCTGCGGTTCTCCCTCGATGCCGGCGCCCGCGTGATCGTCCGGCCGAGCGGCACCGAGCCCAAGATCAAGTGCTACATCGAGGTCATCGTCCCCGTCCACAACGGAGAGGTAGCAGAGGCCCGGGCGACTGCCGCGAAGGCCCTCGCCGCTATCAAGACCGACCTGGCGGCGGCCGCCGGTCTGGCCGGCGACAACGCCGGACCAGCGTCGAAGCCATGACCGCCCACACGCTTGACCACCGGTCCGGCCTTCCATCGCTCCGGCGTGTCTCGTGATCGTAGGCGCTGCTTGGTGACCGGTCTGGTCGCGCCTGCTCGAGGGCGGAGGATGCGAGACTGATCGTCGTGGACGACGGCGCTGAGCGCACCCGCCGAGCCCGCGCCGACTGGGACGAGATGGCGGCGACATACGACTCGGGTGCTTGGGTAGAGCGTTTTCTGATCGGCGACTCGCGCGAGCGACTGTGTGGCCAGGCACGCGGCCGCACCCTCGAAGTGGCTATCGGCACCGGGCTCAACCTGGGTCGCTATCCTCCAGAGGTCAAGCTGACTGGCGTCGACTTCTCCGCAGGCATGCTCGGCATTGCTGCTCAGCGCGCCGCCACCCAGCGCGTCGCGGTCAGCCTGGTCCAGGCCGACGCACAGCGGCTGCCGTTCGGCGACGCGAGCTTCGACACCGTGGTCAGCACACTCGCCATGTGCGCGGTTCCCGACCAGGCGGCGGCCGTCGCCGAGATGCACCGGGTGCTCAAGGCCGGCGGCCACCTTTTGCTCGTCGACCACATCGAATACACGCGCGTCCCGATGAAATGGGTCGAGCCGCTGCGCACCCGCCGTCATCTCCACCGCCGTCGGCCCCTCGACCTGATCCGCCAGCAGGGGTTCGAGATCGACCGGTTGGACCGGCTAACCGTCGGCTTCGTCGACCGGATCGTGGCCCGCCGCACGGACTGAACCCGGCCTAGACTCGAGAAGTGACGGTCCTCGAGGCGATCGACGGGGCGCGGCTGTCGGCGATCACCGCAACCGAGACGTCCCTGCGCCGCTTCCTACATGGCCTACCGGGCGTTGACCAGGTCGGCGCCGAGTTCCGGGCCGCAACACTCGCTACCCGCTCGATCAAGACCACCGCAAAACAGACGGCCATCGACATGGCGATCTCGATGATCGATCTCACCACGCTCGAGGGTCAGGACACCCCCGGAAAGGTCAAGGCGCTCTGCGCCAAGGCCCGCCGGCCAGATCCGTCGGACCCGACTGTCCCGCCGGTGGCCGCGGTCTGCGTCTACCCTGATCTGGTTGCGACCTCCAAACAGGCGCTGGGGAACAGCGGCATCAAGGTCGCCAGCGTTGCCACGGCCTTCCCGAGCGGCCGCGCGAGCTTGGCGGTCCGGGTGCAGGACACCCGTGACGCCGTCGCGGCCGGCGCCGACGAGATCGACATGGTGATCGACCGCGGTGCCTTTCTGTCCGGCCGTTATGCCGAGGTGTTCGACGAGATCGTCGCCGTGAAAGAGTCGGCCGGCGCCGCCCACCTCAAGGTCATTCTGGAAACCGGGGAGCTCGCTACCTACGACAACGTGCGCCGCGCTTCCTGGCTGGCGATGCTCGCAGGCGGCGACTTCATCAAGACCAGCACCGGCAAGATCGCGCCGGCCGCAACGCTTCCCGTCACCCTGGTCATGTTGGAGGCTGTGCGCGATTTCCGGGACGCGACGGGTCGGCAGGTCGGCGTCAAGCCGGCCGGCGGCATCCGGACCACCAAGGACGCGATCCGATACCTCGTCCTCGTCAACGAGACCGCCGGCGACGACTGGCTGACTCCCGCCTGGTTCCGACTGGGTGCCTCCAGCCTGCTGAACGACCTGCTCATGCAACGGCAGAAGATGACCACCGGCCGATACAGCGGCCCCGATTACTTCACGTTGGACTGATCGCGATGGCAAAACTCGAGTACGCGCCGGCCCCCGAGTCGCGAGCGATCGTCGACATCGCCAGCTCGTACGGGCTGTTCATCGGCGGCGAGTTCGTCGACCCCATCGACGGGACCCCGTTCAAATCCGTGAACCCAGCAACCGAGGAGGTCCTGGCCGAGATTGCCGCGGCCGGTCCCTCCGATGTCGACGCGGCCGTCGTCGCAGCGCGTCGGGCGTACACCCGGGTCTGGTCCCGGTTATCCGGCCGCGACCGCGGCAAGTACCTGTTCCGGATCGCTCGTATCATCCAGGAGCGGTCCCGGGAGCTCGCCGTGCTCGAGTCGATCGACAACGGGAAACCGATCCGGGAGTCCCGCGACGTCGACGTCCCACTGGTCGCCGCGCATTTCTTCTACTACGCGGGCTGGGCCGACAAGCTGCAGTACGCGGGCTTCGGTCCGGACCCGAAGCCGCACGGCGTCGCCGGTCAGGTGATCCCGTGGAACTTCCCGCTGCTGATGCTGGCCTGGAAGATCGCCCCCGCGCTCGCCGCGGGCAACACCATCGTCCTCAAGCCGGCCGAGACGACGCCGTTGACCGCGCTGCTGTTCGCCGAGATCTGCCAGCAGGCCGATCTGCCGCCGGGTGTGGTCAACATCGTCACGGGTGCCGGCGAGACCGGCCGGGCACTCGTCGAGCACGCCGACGTCGACAAGGTCGCCTTCACCGGGTCGACAGAGGTGGGCAGGCAGATCGCCCGCAGCGTCGCTGGAACGTCGAAGAAGGTGACGTTGGAGCTCGGTGGCAAGGCAGCCAACGTCGTGTTCGACGACGCCCCGCTGGACCAGGCGGTCGAGGGAATCGTCAACGGGATCTTCTTCAACCAGGGTCACGTGTGCTGCGCCGGCTCGCGGCTGTTGGTCCAAGAATCCGTGGCCGACGAGCTGATGACCCGGCTCAAGCGCCGGCTGCAGAGGCTGCGGGTCGGAGACCCGCTGGACAAGAACACCGACATCGGCGCGATCAACTCCGCCGAGCAGCTCGCCCGCATCCGCGAGCTGTCCGACGTCGGTGAGGCGGAAGGCGCAGAACGCTGGTCGCCGCCGTGTGAGCTGCCGGACCGGGGCTATTGGTTCCCGCCGACGGTGTTCACCGGTGTCTCGCAGGCGCACCGGATTGCCCGGGAGGAGATTTTCGGGCCAGTGCTGTCGGTGCTGACATTCCGGACACCCGCCGAGGCCGTCGAAAAGGCCAACAACACCCCCTACGGCCTGTCGGCCGGCGTCTGGACCGAGAAGGGGTCGCGGATCCTGTGGATGGCCCAGCAGTTACGCGCTGGGGTGGTATGGGCGAATACGTTCAACCGGTTCGACCCGACCTCCCCGTTCGGTGGCTACAAGGAGAGCGGCTACGGGCGTGAGGGCGGCCGGCACGGGCTCGGAGCGTATCTGGCGGCGGACGGCGCAGCATGAGCCAACGGCTGGCCGTCAAGAAGACGTACAAACTCGCCATCGGCGGAGCGTTTCCTCGCTCGGAGAGCGGCCGCTCCTACGAGGTGCTGGACGCGAAGGGGCGATTCCTCGCCAACGCGGCGATGGCGTCGCGCAAAGACGCCCGCGACGCCGTTGTCGCGGCGCGAAAGGCGTATCCAGGCTGGTCAGGTGCCACCGCGTACAACCGTGGCCAGGTGCTGTACCGCGTCGCCGAGATGATGGAGGGCCGGCGTGCCCAGTTCGTCGATGAGGTCGCCGCTGGCGAAGGTGTGACGCGGCCCCGCGCCGAGCGGTCGGTTGACGAAGTGATCGATCGCTGGGTCTGGTATGCGGGCTGGGCAGACAAAGTCGCGCAAGTGAGTGGGTCGAGCAACCCCGTGGCCGGTCCGTACTTCGACTTCTCCGTGCCCGAATCCACAGGTGTCGTGGCCGTCCTCGCACCGCAAGCGTCGTCGTTGCTCGGCCTGGTCTCGGTGCTGGCGCCGGCTGTGGTCAGCGGGAACACGGCTGTGGTCGTCGCCTCCCAAACGCGGCCATTGCCGGCCATCACGCTCGCCGAGGTTCTCGGCACCTCCGACGTTCCGGGTGGCGTCGTCAACGTGCTGACGGGAACGACGGCGGAGATCGCGCCGTGGCTCGCGTCGCATATGGACGTCAACGCGATCGACCTCACCGGGATCGCCGGCGACGCGGATCACGGACGCACTCTGGAGGTCCAGGCGGCGGAGAACCTCAAGCGGGTCCTGCGTGCTCCGGATGCGGAGCCCGATTGGGCCCCCGAGCCCGGCCTGGGCCGGCTCACGTTCTTCCTCGAAACCAAGACGGTGTGGCATCCGGTCGGGATCTGACACTCGCACCCGACCGGGGATGTCGGGCAGAAGGTGGCGGTCACGCGCGACGACTACGATGATCACGTCGAATCGACCTCCCCGCCCGACCGCTGATGGCGATCGAGAAACGGTAAGCCCATGGCCGAGCAGATAGGCACCGAGCGCTTGCTCCTGCGCCCATGGCGAGTAGACGACGCGGATGCGGCCCTGGGCGTCTTCGGCGATGCCGAAGTCGCCCGCTGGCTGAGCCCGGCGATGGATCGCGTGTCGGACCTCTCGGCCATGCGCCTGGTCCTTCAGCAGTGGACCGCGGAAGACTCCCGATTGACTCCTCCGTCGGGTCGCTGGGCCCTCGAGGTGCGAGCGGACGGGCGCTTGGTCGGCGGCGCGGTACTCCTGCCGCTGCCGCCCGGTGACGAGGACCTGGAGATGGGGTGGCAGCTGCATCGGGCCGCATGGGGCAAGGGATACGCGACCGAGGCGGGTCGGGCGCTCGCGCGGTGGGCGTTCGGCAAGGGGGCCGACGACGTCTTCGCCGTGGTGCGGCCAGCCAACAAACGGGCCGAGGCCACCGTTCGCCGGATCGGCATGGAATGGGTCGGTGAAACCGGGAAGTACTACGACTTGCAGCTGCAGGTGTTCCGGCTGCGACCCGGAGATCTCGACGCCGCCCTGCCGCCCGTCGACTGACTGACATCGGACGTTCCGAGTCGTCGGGCTTCCCCAACTGCGCGATCCGCCGCCGCCGTGGGTCTGCGGCTGGCCCGTAGGCTCACGACATGCCTGCACGGCGGCACCGGCTGGCTCCGCTGGCCGTTTTGGCGGTGGTCAGCGCCGCCGGATGTGCAGGGCCGGCAGCAGCACCGGAGGCGGCGCGCAGCGGTATTCCCACACAATCACCCGTGCCGACGACATCGACGCCTGCTGCCGCCATCACCACAGCGGCACCGGAACCGGGCCCGATCACCCTCGCCTTTGCGGGGGACGTCCACTTCGAGGCTCAGCTGCGCCCACGGCTGGCCAACCCAACTACCGCGCTTGCCCCTGTCGCCTCGCAGCTCTCTGCGGCCGACCTGACCATCGTCAACCTCGAGACCTCCATCGGCACCAGCGGAAACGCCGAGCTGAAACGCTTCACCTTTCAGGCACCGCCCTCGGCGTTCGGTGCGCTGGCGGCGGCCGGTGTAGACGTGGCGACCATGGCCAACAACCACGGGATGGACTTCGGCCGAGAAGGACTTTCGGACACCCTCGCCGCTATCACCGCCGATCCCCCGCTCGAGGTGATAGGGATCGGATCGAATGCGGACCACGCGTTCGCGCCCGCCGTCGTCGATGTTCGAGGGACGACGTTCGCAATCTTCGGCGCCCACAGCGCGGACGACCCCAGAGCGGACCCGACTGAGCACTGGTCCGCTGGCGAGGACACCGCCGGTATCGCCGTCGTCCGCGACCCCGCGCGCCTCATCACAGCTGTTCGCGACGCCGCCGATGTGGCCGACGTGGTGGTCGTCTTCATGCACTGGGGAATCCAGGGCGAGCGCTGTCCAAGCCGCTCACAAACGACAACCGCTCGTGCTCTGGCCGCTGCCGGAGCCGACATCGTCGTGGGCAGCCACGCGCACCGCGTTCAGGGAACGGGGATGCTGGGCGATACGTACGTGGCCTACGGCCTGGGCAATTTCGTCTGGTACCACCCCGACTCTGAATCCGCATCCACAACCGGGGTGCTCACGGTCACGGTGGACGGTGGTCTCGTCGTCGCTGAGAAATGGGCACCCGCACAAATCCGATCCGACGGGCTACCTCGTTTCGCCGACGGAGAGGATGCCGCCCGGTTGGCTGCGGACTTTGCTGAATCACGCGAATGCGCCAACCTCGCTCCGGTATGAGGCATGTCAGGCATTTCGTCGGCAGATCTCCATTTCCTCAGTCAGACCTCACGATTGCACCCTCAACTCGTCCGCCGCCGGGTCGACATCGAGCACGAGTTCACGAGCCCGTCCGGCAGCCTTGAGGTCGTCCAGCGCGACGGAGACCAGGTCCAGCGCACGCTTGGGACCGCGGACGATGACCCGATCGAGTTCCGCGCGCATCGACTGCCTGCGGGCCGACTTCAGACCCCGAATGTGTTTGAGTGCCATTGCCGTAGTCAGTAATACGGCCGGTTCCCCCCGCGACAGCGACTCGTCCGGGCGTGGCCACCGTGCCCGATGTACGGAGTCTTCCCGCCACCACGACCACACCTCCTCCGTGACGAACGGCAGGATCGGTGCGAACATCCGCAACTGAACGGACAGCGCCAGGGCGAGTGCAGCCCGCGCGGACGCGGCTGCGGGGGCACCCCGTTCGCCGTAGGCCCGGTCCTTGACCAGCTCGACGTAGTCGTCGCAGAAGTCCCAGAAGAACCGCTCGGTGGCCTCGAGTGCGCTGGTGTAGTCGTAGTCGTCGAACGCGGCGGTGGTCGTCATGACGACATCGGCGAGTTGGGCCAGCAACGACAGGTCCAACGGCTCGGTCACCGGCGTGCCAATAGCGTCGGTCGCTTCGATGCCCGGTCCGAGCACAAACCGACTGACGTTCATGATCTTGGTCGCGAGCCGACGGCCGACCTTCATCTGGGTCTCGTCGAACGGCGTGTCCTGGCCGGGCCGGGCACCCGCCGCCCGCCAGCGAACGGCGTCGGAGCCGTAGCGTTGGAGCACGTCGATGGGCGTGCCGGCGTTGCCCTTGGACTTGCTCAACTTCGCGCGATCCAGATCAACGACAAACCCGGAGATCGCCGCCCGACGCCAGGGCAACGTTCCGTGCTCGAAGTCCGAGCGCAGCAGTGTGGAGAACAGCCAGGTGCGGATGATGTCGTGCGCCTGCGCCCGGAGATCCATCGGAAATGTGCGCGAAAACAGTTCAGGATCGCGCTCCCAACCACAGGCGATCTGCGGCGTCATCGAAGACGTCGCCCATGTATCCATCACGTCCGGATCGGGGACGAAACCACCCGGCTGCCCGCGCCGATGCTCGCTGTATTCCGGCGCCGGTACGGACGCGGGGTCCACTGGCAATGCGTTCTCGGGAGGGACGATCGGCTGGTCGTAGAGGATCGTGCCGTCAGCGTCGAGCGGGTACCAGACGGGGAACGGAACGGCACTCCGAAGAACCGCTGCCGACTCACCAACCAGTCACCGGTAAGCCCGGACACCCAGTGCTCGTAACGCCGCCGCATGAAATCGGGGACCCAGATCAGCTCTCGTCCACGCTCGAGTAGCCGCTCGCGTAGATCGACGTCCCGTCCGCCGTTGTGGAGATACCACTGGCGGCTGGTGACGATCTCCAACGGCTGATCTCCCCGCTCGTAGAACTTGACCTGATGGCGGATCTCCTGCGGCTCGCCGAGCAGCAGCCGCTGCTCGCGAAGCAGATGAACAATCCGCCGCCGCGCCTGCCGCACAGATAGCCGGGCCAACTCCGAATACGGCCCACCGGCTGGCAGGCCGTCCGGCGAGTCGGCGAGGAATCGGCCGTCGCGCCCGATTACGGGCCGGACCGGAAGATCCAGGTCTCGCCACCAGGTCACGTCCGTGACGTCACCGAAGGTGCAGACCATGGCGATGCCGGTGCCTTTCGCGGGGTCGGCGAGCCGATGCACCACGACGGGAACCTCGACGTCGAACAACGGAGTACGCGCCATGGTCCCGATCAGCGGTTGGTAGCGGTGGTCGTCCGGATTCGCGACGAGCGCGACACAGGCCGGGAGCAGCTCGGGCCGCGTCGTCTCGACCTCGAGCAGCCCATCACCACCTCGGAACCCGAGCCGGTAGAACCCGCCAGACACCTCGCGGTCCTCGAGCTCGGCTTGTGCGACGGCAGTCTGGTACGTGACATCCCACAAGGTTGGCGCGACGGCTTGGTAGGCCTCGCCGCGAGCAAGGTTGCGCAGAAACGCCCGCTGCGCGACGGCGCGAGCAGTCTCGCCGATCGTCGTGTAGACCAACGACCAGTCCACGGACAGCCCGACTCGGCGCCAGAGCTCTTCAAAGGCCTGCTCGTCCTGGCTGGTCAGGCGCTCGCACAACTCGATGAAGTTTCGCCGAGAGATCGGCCGCTGGTCGCGGTCAGCGGCCGGTTCGGGCTTGATCTCCCGGTAGGGAAGCGTGGGGTCGCAGCGGACGCCGTAGTACTTCTGCACCCGCCGCTCGGTCGGCAGGCCGTTGTCGTCCCACCCCATCGGGTAGAACACCTCACGGCCGCACATCCGCTGGTATCGCGCGAGGATGTCGGTGTGCGTGTATGAGAAGACGTGGCCCACGTGCAGGTCACCGGACACTGTGGGCGGCGGTGTGTCGATCGAGTAGACCCGGTCGCGCGAAGCGGAACGATCGAATCGATAGATCCCGGTTTCTTCCCAACGACGAGTCCACTTCTCCTCGAGACCGTCGAGGGCAGGGCGGTCGGAGACGATGGGCGGCATGGCTCACCTGCGAGGTCGATCGTCGAACGGACCAGAGCGGCGCTCAGCGGCGCCCGGGTACTCGTCGCCCGGCTCGCGCATGCATCGCCATGCGGCCGGCAGCCATGCGCCCACTCTATGCCCGCTACAAAGATCGCTCGAACCGGAAGGATGACGATCATGGGCCCAACCGCCATGGTGTTCACACCGGCGCCGCAGTTGACCGTCACCATCGAAGCGCCAGCCGACGAGCTCGAGTTGCACGTGCACCCTGGCGGGCAAGGCATCTGGCAGGCCCGCATGATCACATCCCTCGGCGTGTCGGTGACGGTGTGCGCCTGCCTGGGCGGAGAGGTCGGCCGGGTCCTCGAGCCGTTGATCATCGACGAAGGGGTCACCCTCAAGGTCGTGCCGCGTGATACCGGCGGCAGCGGGTGGTATGTCCACGACCGGCGCGACGGCGAGCGAGCCGAGATCGCCGAGCACCCTGGCCCGCCGTTGACCCGGCACGAGATCGACGAGCTCTATGGCATAGCGCTGGCCGAGGGCCTACGCGCCGGTACCAGCGTGCTCAGCGGGCCGGCAGAGCCGTCGGTCGTACCGCCCGACATCTACCGTCGGCTCGCGGCCGACCTGACCAACAACGGCACCCGAGTCGTGGCCGACCTGTCTGGCGACCACCTGAGTGCCGTACTCGACGGCGGCGTGCATTTCCTGAAGGTAAGCCACGAGGAACTGCTCGACGATGGGCGAGCCGCAGACGACACCGAGGACACGCTGATCGCCGCGATGCAGCAGTTGCACGAGGAGGGAGCAGGGTCCGTCATCGTGTCGCGCGCCGACAGCCCATCCCTCGCGCTGCTCGACGGCGACGCCTTCGTCGTCGAGATGCCCGCGCTCGAGGCAGCGGATACCCGCGGTGCCGGCGATTCGATGACCGCGGGAGTGACCGCCGTACTGGCCAGGAACGGGGACCTGCGCGACGCCGTCCGAACCGGTGCCGCGGCGGGCGCGCTCAACGTGACGCGGCATGGTCTCGGCAGCGGCCGCGCCGACGCCATTGCGGAATTGATCCCACGGGTACGCATCGAACCGTACAAACGGGAAGAGTGACGTGCATGAGCTCTCCACGGGTCCTGATTACCAATGACGACGGCATTGCCGCGCCCGGTATTCGACGCCTCGCCCGGGCCGCTGTCGACCACGGCTTCGAGGTCGTCGTGGCGGCGCCGGCCGAGGAGTCCAGCGGTATCAGCGCAGCCATGACCGCCGTCGTAGACGAGGGACGCGTGGTGATCAACCGGCATGAGCTGGCAACCCTCGACGGGATACCAGCATTTGCGGTCAGCGCATCGCCCGGCTTCATAGTCATGCTCGCGATCTTGGGCGCATTCGGTGATCGGCCGGATTTCGTCATCTCCGGTATCAATCGGGGGGCCAACGCTGGCAATGCGGTCCTGCATTCGGGCACGGTCGGCGCCTGCCTCACCGCGGCGAGTGCAGGGTTGCGGGCGATGGCCGTGTCGCTGGACGTGCTCACTCCCACAGCCGCCGGCGCCGCGAGCGGAGGAGCCGCCCTGGCGAATCTGGACAAGGTCGATGACGAGGCCCGGAACTGGGGGACCGCGGCTGACCTCGCCCGCAAGCTCATGCCCGCGCTGGCGACCGTCCCCGATGGAACCGTGATCAACATCAATGTCCCGGACCGGGTCCCGGAGGAGGTGAGCGGTCTGCGTCGGGCTGAGCTGGCCACGTTCGGGCAGGTGCAGATGACCATCGCCGAAGCCGCGGAAGGGTACGTCCGTATGTCCATCAAGGAGGAGGAGGCGCGACCCGACCCGGGCACCGACCTCGCCCTCCTCCTCGAGGGTTGGGCCACGATCACCGCCATCCGAACGATCAGCGCCGACGACGCGGTCGAGCTGCCGCTGGAGGACGAAGCCGTCACGGCCTAGCCCACCTTGCCGGAATGAACACGTTCACCACCCCTGGCCAAACGTCACGAGGCCTACCCGCCTGGTGATGTTTGGGCTCGCCTAGGTGTGGCCCGGCTACGACGACGGAGTCGGCGCAGTGGCACCGCCGACGTCGTTACCCGACGGCATGCCCGGCAAGGTCGAGCCGAATGGCGGAACGATGCCGAGGTCCTGACATTCGTCGCGGAGTCTGCCGCCATAACTGCTCGACGGCCGCGGAAAGACGTTGAGCGCCGGCAGGTACAGCTCGCCGGTCTTCTTGTCGATCCTGCATCCGTCATAGGCCAGACTGGTGAACGGCCGACCGTCCTGGTCGTAGAGGCGCACGTTCTCGAGCAGACGACCGTCGGGACCGTAGGGGTACAGGTTGGTGATCGGCGTGCCATCTTCGTGGTAGGCGCCGGGCCGGACCTCTCCGATAAGCGCCTGCCTCTGGCTGGCTGTTGGCGCGGACGAAGAGCACGCCACCTCGTGCCAGGCTTCCGACGGTGGCCACCAGCGCCAGTACGGCGACGATGTTGCCCAGCAAGACGAGCACGCGCTCAATCGACGTGTGACGGTGTGCGGCAGCCCGCCGACCTAGCCAGACCGAGATCACAACTGCCACCGCGAACACGAGTGGCGCCCCGGGAAACGTCGGTAGCGGGAACCACTCGGCCAGGAAGAACAGGCCAACCAACTCCATGCCTATCCATGCCCGCGCGATCCACCAGGCGGGCCGAAGTGACGTGATCGTCTCCACGGTGGCTGCGCCCGCGGGGTGATTTCGCAGCCATCGAACCAGCTTGTCAAGACGGCGCATGTCCGGGAGGTCTCCCAAGCTCGCCCGAGGTGTGTCTGATGACCGCTCGGCAACGAGCCAAACGAGCCCGGCGAACGCGGCGGCCAGCCATGCTACGAACGCCAGGAACAGTGCTCCGCCGTACCGTCCCGTGACAAACACTTCCAAGAGCGCGGCAGCGGTCAACACGACGGCGATCCGCACGGACCATGTGGTCAGCCCTCGGGACAGCCGGGACCGACGGCGCGGCACCGGCGCCGCGCCTGGCCCGGGCGGATAACCAGCCGCTGACCGCAGTTCGGCCGCGTAGTCAGCGGGCGTACCGAGTCGCTGCTCCAGTGCTGCGGACGTCACATCTTCACCGAGCTCTGTGGCGACCTGTTCGACGTGGTCGCGGATGTCGTCGACGATTTCGGCGAGATCGTCGGCCGGCAGGTCGGCGAGTGCGGTGCGGACCGCGTCGACGTACGCCGCGGCCGGGCTCAGGGTAGTGTTCACGCCGCCTCCTTGGCGCCGGAGTCGATCAGTTTGGTCAGCGTGTTGGCGAACTCCCGCCACACCTTCGCCGAGCGTTCGAGCAGGTCGCGTCCGGCCTGGTTGAGGCTGTAGTACTTGCGATGCGGCCCTTCGTCGGACGGCACGACGTAGGTCGTCAACGCGCCAGCGTTGTAGAGGCGCCGCAGCGTCCCGTATACCGAGGCATCCCCGACATCGGCGAGCCCGGCGGCGCGCAGGCGGCGGACGACGTCGTAGCCGTAGCCGTCGGATTCCCGGAGCGCAGCGAGCACGGCGACGTCGAGCACCCCTTTCAGCAGCTGGCTGGTATCCACCCCGACCCTCCCTGTTTGCCGCCGGCCCAGCCGGAAATGACCACGGGGACCACCCCTGCCTATACGTCACCAGGGCCTGTGAGCCTGGCGGTGTAGGTAACGCCTGGTGGTGGCATCAACACTACTACGTTATGCGGGGTAGTGTGCAAGGCCGACCACTCAACGATGCCGGACGAGCAGGGGTTCCTGGAGTGCCGAGCCCAGAGGCCGGACGAGCGTGCGGCCAGTCAGCCGCCGAAGAACAGCACCCAGACGGCCGCTGCCGAACCGAGCAGGGCAGCGCCGTAGCAGACCACTGCGACCTGAGTGTCGACCCGCCCCAGCTGCAGCCCCTCGTGCAGGGTGTACCGGAACCGATGCGCCCAATGCACCAGCCCTAGGACGCACAGGCCCAGCAGCACGATGCGGGTGAGCGGGTGGCCGAGCACGTCGTCGAGGTGGGCATGGTCAGGAGCGTCGAGCCAGCCCAACGGGAACGCCAGCCCGAACAGGAACAGCAGGATCGGGAAGAACAACGCAGTGACCACGCCGCCGCCGCTGAACAGCAGCCAGACGAGTGGTTCGACGGGGCGTCTGCGCATCTACCAGCCCACCACGAGCCAGAACACGAACGCCGACACGGCGACCCAGCCCACGTACTGCGACGCAACGACTGCAAACGACGGCATCGGCCGCCCCCGCACGCGGGCGGGGATGGCCTGCGGCGTGAGACCGAACCAGGTCACGGTGTGCAGAAGCAGGAAGGCCAAAGCGACCACGTTGACGAGCACGACGAGCGGGTCCGCTGCCCAGGCCAAGAAGTCCCGATACTGCCCTTCTCCCTGAAACACGGACCGGACGAACAGCAGCAGGTACACGACGAACCACGCCACAAAGACGCTGCTCAGCTCACGTAGGACGAAAAGCAGGTAGCTCCATTTCGTCAGCCACCACCACAGCGACATCCGCGGCCGGTACTCGCCTTGGCGAACGTCGAACGACGGCGAGCGATCGGTGGTCATCGGCGACCTCTGGGCAGCAGGTATGACTTGAGCGAGTCCATCGCTGCGGTGAGCTTGTATCGCTGAATAGCACCCGCCGGGTCTACGTGTTTGGGACAGACGCGGGTGCACTCCCCCACGAACGTGCAGCCCCACAGGCCGTCGGGATGAATCAGGACATCCAGCCGGTCAGCGGCTCCCTGGTCGCGAGAGTCCAGGTTGTACCGCTGCGCCAGCGCGATCGCCGCCGGCCCGATGAACTCCTCGTCGATCCCGTAGACCGGACACGCGGAGTAACACAGCATGCAGTTGATGCACATGCTGTATTGCCGGTACTCCTCGAGCTCCTCCGGCGTCTGGAGGTACTCCCCCTCGGAGACCAATGCCTCCCTATCCCGGATGATCCACGGCTGGACCCGAGAGAGCTTGCTCAGGAAATCGTCGATATCCACGACGAGATCCCGCATCACCGGGAAGTTGGCGAGCGGCTCGACCCGAATCGGCCCAGGCGCATAGTCGGCCAGGAACGTGGCGCAGGTCAGTTTGGGCTCGCCGTTGACAGTCATGCCGCAGCTACCACAGACGCCCATCCGGCATGACCAGCGATACGAGAGCGTGCCGTCCAGTTCGTCCTTGATGAAGTTGAGGCCGTCGAGAACGACCCAGTCGTCACGCAGCGGAACGTCGTAACTCTGGAAGTTCGGCTCGGCGTCCTGCCCTGGCCGGTACCGGGCCACGTCGAGGGCAATGGTGTCGGCCATCATCACCTCCCGTAGACCCGTTCGCCCGGCGGCCATCGGGTAATCGTCACCGGCAAGTACTCGACCTGGCACGAACCGTCGTCTTCGCGGTACGCCATCGAGTGGGCGAGGAACCGCTGGTCATCGCGGGCGGGAAAGTCGGTGCGCTGGTGGGCGCCCCGCGACTCCTCGCGACGGAGAGCGCTCTGCACGATGGCCTCCGCCACGTCGAGCATGGCGGCCTGCTCGAACGCTGCGACCAGCTCGGTGTTAAACGTCCGGCTCTTGTCGTCGAGAGTCGCCCGAGGCAGCCGCTCCTGCAGCTCACGCAGCGTTTCCGCCCCTTTGGCCAGCGAATCGCCGGACCTGTAGATGCCGGCGCTGTCCTCCATCGTGGACTGCATGGCGGTGCGGATCGCAGCGATGCGTTCCTCCCCGCCCTCCCGGCCGAACATGTCGCGCTCCAACCGGCGCTGTTCGTCCGCCGCCTGCGCGACGATGGCGTGTGACGGCTGCTTTGCGCGCAGCGTGTGCCATGCCGCGGCCCTGCCCGCTCGGGTGCCGAACACGAACAGCTCGGGCAGCGAGTTCGAGCCCAGTCGGTTCGCACCGTTGATGCTGACACAAGCGACCTCGCCGGCAGCGAACAGCCCGGCAACGGGCGTGGCGCCGTCGATGTCGGTATGAACGCCGCCCATGGCGTAGTGCAGGACGGGGCGGACGGGGACCAAGTCCGTCGCCGGGTCGATGTTCTGGTAGTTCAGGCACAGCTCGCGAACAAACGGAATCTTCGCGTCGATCTTCGCGGCACCGAGATGTCGCAAGTCGAGGTGGACGACCGGTCCGTATGGCGAGTCGATGGTGCGGCCCTTCTCCACCTCGTGCTCGAACGCCTGCGAAAGCCGGTCGCGAGGCCCGAGCTCCATGCTGCGCAGCACCGGAGTAGGCGACGGTGTGCCGAGGTCGTAGTCCTGCAGGTAGCGGTAGCCGTCTTTGTTGAGCAGCCAGCCACCCTCGGCGCGGGCGGCCTCGGTGATGAGGATGCCGGTGAACGGCAGCCCGGTCGGGTGGTACTGCATGAACTCCATGTCCTTCAGCGGTGCACCGGCGCGGTACGCGAGCGCCATGCCGTCACCGGTCTTGATGGCTGCGTTGGTGGTGAACGGGAAGACGCGTCCACACCCCCCTGTCGCCAGGATCACGGACCTGGCCAGGAGCGTCTCGATCCGGCCGGTCGCGATCTCAACCGCGACCACGCCCTGCACCCGACCGTCGTCGACGAGCAGTTTCGTCACGTACCACTCGTCGTACCGCCGTACGGTCTCGTACTTGAGCGAGGTCTGGAACAGGGTATGGAGGAGATGGAAGCCGGTCTTGTCCGCTGCGAACCAGGTCCGTTGCTTCCTCATCCCGCCGAACGGCCGGACCGCGACGTGCCCGTCAGGCGTGCGACTCCACGGACAACCCCAGTGTTCCAGCCGCAGCAGCTCGCGCGGTGCTTCCTTGACGAACAGCTCGACTGCGTCCTGGTCGCATAGCCAGTCACCGCCGGAAACGGTGTCGTAGGCGTGCTCGTCGAGGCTGTCGTCCGCGGCGATGACGCCTGCCGCGCCGCCCTCGGCGGAGACCGTGTGACTGCGCATCGGGTAGACCTTTGAGATGACGGCGACGTCCAGGCCCGGGATCGTCTCCGCAGCGGCGATCGCGGCTCGCAACCCCGCTCCGCCGCCGCCGACCACGATGATGTCGTGGGACGTGCTCATGTGTGTCGTCTTGTCCATTCTGTCGAGGCGGACCACGGAATCTTGGCACACCCGGGCGGGCTGCACTCACGGTCATCGGGCGTGATCTCGGTCTCCCTCAGCGGACACCGCCGCGGACCGATGCGAATGCGCGCTGCGCAACGAGCGCCGCGTAACCGGGCTTGACGACGCTGTTGATCAGCTCCAGCCGTTCATCGAAGGGGATGAACGCGCTCTTCATCGCGTTGACGGCGAACCACTGAAAGTCGTCGAGGTCATAGTCGAACGCATCTGCCAACAAGGCGAGCTCCCGGGACATGGACGTGCCACTCATCAGCCGGTTGTCGGTGTTGACGGTCACCCGGAACCGCAGGCGGGTCAACAGCCCGATCGGATGCTCCGCGATAGACGCGGCTGCGCCGGTCTGCACATTCGACGACGGACACATCTCCAATGGCACCCGCTTGTCGCGGACATATGCGGCGAGGCGACCAAGTTCGGCGGTTCCATCTGGGCGGACGCTGATGTCGTCGATGATCCGGACCCCATGACCTAGCCGGTCAGCGCCGCACCACTGCAGTGCCTCCCAGATCGACGGCAAGCCGAACGCCTCGCCGGCATGAATGGTGAAGTGCGAGTTCTCCCGCCGCAGATACTCGAACGCGTCGAGATGTCGGGTAGGAGGAAAGCCGGCCTCGGCGCCAGCGATGTCGAACCCGACGACACCGGAGTCGCGATACGCGACGGTGAGCGCGGCGATCTCCGCGGACCGGGCGGCGTGCCGCATGGCAGTGAGCAACGTCGCCACCCGGATCGGATGCCCGGCTGCAGTAGCGCGCGCCTCACTCAGTCGAAAACCCTCCTCGACCGCCTCGACGACCTGCTCCAGGCTCAGTCCTCCTGCCAGGTGCTGCTCGGGGGCATAACGGACCTCCGCGTAGACGACGTTGTCCGCGGCGAGATCCTCGGCACACTCGGCAGCAACCCGAACCAGGGCGGCGCGCTGTTGCATGACAGCCACCGTGTGGGTGAACGTCTCGAGATAGCGCTCGAGCGGCCCAGCCTTCGCCATGTCGGCGAACCAGGCAACCAGCTCGTCAGGATCACGGGTCGGCAGCTGATGGCCGACGTCATCGGCGAGCTCAACGATCGTTGCCGGCCGTAAACCGCCGTCGAGATGGTCGTGCAGCAGGACCTTCGGCGCGACGGCGATCTCGTCGGGTCTCGGCGGCATGAGCTGACCGTACCCCGCTCTCCCCGGGCGGCGAGCCAACCGGGGGAACGCCCAGTCTGCCGGTAGAAACGACTCGTGCCGCAACACATCCGGACGCTGCCGGCGCATCGCGAACGGGAGCGTGCCCGTCGGGCCCGCAACATGCGGCGCGTGGGGATTGTCTCCTTGACGATCTTCGTGATAGTCGGTCTGACCGGCCTCCTCGGGCCGCGATCCTCCGAGGTCGGTGCATCCGGTGGTGGGTTCCGACTCGACGTCCGGTACGCGCAGGTGACCAGGTCGGGCCTGGTAGCGCCATTGCGCGTGCGGGTCACGCATCCTGGCGGTTTTGACGGCCCGATCACAGTGGCGTTCAGCAAGGACATTTTCGACCGCTTCGACTTCCAGAACTTTTACCCCAACCCGAGTGCGGAGACCGCCGGCCCGCGGCGTTTGGAGTATGAGTTCGACCCGCCGCCGGGTACCGCGTTCGAGCTCACGCTGGACGTCCGGATCGGTCCGACCCAGCCCCCGAGCGCACACCGTTATTGGGTCGCCGTTGACTCCGAGGGCGTCGATGTGGCGCGGGTGACCTTCCGGATGGTGGTGCTGCCCTGATGGACATCGTAATCCGCTCCATCTTCACCTTCGTACTGCTGTGGTTCGTCCTGCGAGTCTCCGGCAAACGCCAAGTGACCCAGCTCTCGGCGTTCGAACTGATCTTGCTGGTAACGCTGGGCGACCTGATCAGCCAGACCGTGCTGCAGGAGGACTTCTCGCTGACCGGCGGCTTCTTGGCGGTCGGCACGTTCACCGTCTTGTCCATCCTGCTGTCCTGGATCGGGTGGCGTTTTCCGCGAACCCGCCCTGTCCTGGACGGCGAGCCGACTGTCCTGCTGAAGGACGGCAACGTGGACCAGGCGGTGTTGCGGTATGAGCGAATGCCGCTGGACGACGTACTCGTGGCGGCCCGCGAACACAGCGTCCGCGATCTCGCCGAGGTGGACCTCGTCGTGCTGGAACCCGATGGGACGTTTTCGTTCTTCAGGAAGGATCAGACCGACGAAGAGGAGGACGACGCCGGCCAACAACGGAGCGGCGCGCACGGCGCTTAGCCCGCTCCGGGCACGCACAGGACTTGGCAGATAACCTCGCGGTCGTGGCGCGCAGCCTGTACGTGACCTCACCGGAGGCCGAGACCGGCAAAGGGACGGTGGCACTCGGGGCACTCGACCTGTTGACCCGTCGAGTCGGGCGGGTCGGCGTGTTCCGTCCCATCGTTCGCTCCGACGATCGTCCGGACTACGTCCTCGAACTGCTGCTGGATCACCAGGGCGTCGAGATGCCCTATGACCTGGCCGCAGGGGTGAGCTACGACCGGGTTCACACCGACCCGGACGGCGCCATGTCGACGATTGTCGACCGGTACCACGCCGCGGCCGCAGACCGCGACGCCATGATCATCGTCGGCAGCGACTACACCGGGGTACGCAGCCCGACCGAGTTCTCGTACAACGTCAGCGTCGCTGCAAACCTCGGGGCACCGGTATTGCTCGTCGTCCACGGTCGAGGCCGGTCGCCCGCTGACGTCCGTACGGTCGCCGACATCGCCACCGCCGAAATCGCCGCCCGGTACGGTCGGCTGCTCGCCATTGTCGCCAACCGCATCGACCCCGACCAACTCGAGTCCGTGCAACAGGCCCTGGTCGGACCGGTTCCCGCCTATGTCATCCCGCAGGAGCCGATTTTGACGGCTCCTACGGTGGGTGACCTGCTCCAGGCGTGCAACGGCGAACTGCGCAGTGGTGATCCGGAGCTGCTGAGCCGGGAGGCCCTCGATGTCCTGGTCGGAGCCATGACACTCCCGAACGCCCTGGACCGACTGGTGGACGCTGGTGTCGTGGTCACGCCGAGCGACCGGGTGGACCTGCTGCTCGGTGTGCTCATGGCGCATGCGTCGCAGACGTTTCCGACGTTGGCCGGAGTCTTCCTCAACGGCGGATTCGAGATACCGCCCCAGATCGACCAGCTCGTCGCCGGTCTCGGGCCACGACTGCCGGTCGTGACGACCCCGGGTGACACCTATGGCACGGCAACCAAGCTCGCAACGGCGCGAGGGCGCGTCTCCCGAGAGTCCCCGCGCAAGGTGGAGACCGCGCTGACGCTGTTCGAAAAGCACGTCGGCGGCGTCGAACTGCTCACCCGCCTCGACGTGACTCGTAGCGACGTCGTCACGCCGCTGATGTTCGAACACGAGCTGATCGACCGGGCGCGCGTCCAGCGGCGCCACATCGTGTTGCCGGAAGGTGAAGAGGAGCGCATTCTGCGCGCCGCGGACACGCTGCTTCGACGGGAGGTGGCCGAGCTCACGCTGCTCGGAGACCCTGCGGTCGTGCGGGCGAAGGCCGATCAGCTCGGCCAGGACATCAGCGCCGCACGGGTCATCGACCCACACGATCCGGAGTTGCTCGAACGATTCGCCGCGGAGTACGCCACCCTGCGTGCCCACAAGGGCATCACAGCGGATGCGGCGCGTGACCTGGTTGTCGACGTGTCGTACTTCGGCACGATGATGGTGCTACTCGCTCACGCCGACGGCATGGTGTCGGGTGCGGTGCACACCACGGCGCACACGATCCGGCCGGCCTTCGAGGTCATCCGCACTTCCCCCGGCGTATCGATCGTGTCCAGCGTGTTCTTCATGTGCCTGCCCGACCGGGTGCTCGTCTACGGCGACTGCGCGGTCAACCCGGATCCCACAGCGGAGCAGCTCGCGGACATCGCGATCTCGTCAGCGACGACGGCTGTGCAGTTCGGTATCGACACCCGCGTGGCGATGCTGTCGTACTCCACCGGCGAATCAGGGTCCGGCACGGACGTGGACAAAGTCCGCGAGGCGACCAAGCTGGTCCGAGAGCGTCGGCCCGACCTGTCCGTCGAGGGCCCGATCCAGTACGACGCTGCGGTAGACGCGAGCGTCGCCAAGACCAAGCTGCCGGGTAGCGAGGTCGCAGGACGTGCGACGGTGTTCGTCTTCCCGGACCTCAATACCGGCAACAACACCTACAAGGCAGTGCAGCGTTCGGCTGACGCAGTTGCCATCGGCCCGGTGCTGCAGGGCCTGCGTATGCCAGTCAACGACCTGTCCCGCGGCGCGCTTGTGCGGGACATCGTGAACACGGTCGCCATCACGGCGATCCAAGCTGCGGTGGATGCCAACGATGAGTGAGCACGTTCTGGTGCTCAACTGCGGTTCCTCTTCGATCAAGTACCAGCTCGTCAGCGTGGCTGACGGCGCCGTTCCGGCACGCGGACTAGCGGAAAAGATCGGTGAGGAGACGGGACGCCTGCGGCACAGCGGGCCCGATCAGGAGCTCGAACAGGACGAACGAATCGCCGACCACGATGCTGGTCTCCGCGCCATCCTCGCCGCGTTCGAGCAGACGGGCCCCTTACTCACCGATGCGACACTCGCCGCAGTCGGTCACAGAGTTGTTCACGGCGGCAACGAGTTCGCCGACCCGGTGCTGATCACGGACGAGGTCGTCGATGCGATCGACCGGCTGACGACCCTTGCGCCGCTGAACAACCCGGCAAACCTGGCCGGTATCCGGGTCGCCCAGGCAGCGCTGCCGAATACTCCGCAGGTGGCGGTTTTCGACACCGCGTTCCACCAGACCCTGCCGCGACACGCGTTCACTTATGCGATCCCAGCTCCGTGGCGCGACGAGCACGGCGTGCGCCGCTACGGCTTCCACGGGACTTCAGTCGCGTATGTCAGCCGGGAGGCGGCCAGGTTGCTCGGTCGCGATACCGCGGACTGCAATCTGATCGTCCTGCACCTGGGCAACGGTGCCAGTGCGACGGCCGTGGCCAATGGCCACAGCGTCGACACCTCGATGGGGCTGACCCCACTCGAGGGCCTGGTCATGGGTACCCGCAGCGGCGACATCGACGCCGCCGTGGTGGCGCACCTTCGCCGGGTTGCCAACCTCGGGGCAGACGACGTCGACCAGCAACTCAACCGCGCCAGCGGCCTGATCGGGCTGGCCGGCGTGAACGACATGCGCGAGATCTATCGTCGCGCCGAGGCCGGAGATGACGACGCCCAGCTCGCGGTCGACGTGTACTGCTACCGAATCCGCAAGTACGTCGGGGCCTACTACGCGGTGCTGGGCAGGGTCGACGGGATCGTATTGACCGCCGGCGTCGGCGAGAACAACCCGGACCTGCGGGCTCGGTCACTGCTCGGGTTGGAACGACTGGGCATCGAGATCGATCCCCTGCGCAATGCGTCCACCGATCGCTCTGCCCGCATCGTCTCGACCGTCGGCGCCGGCGTGACGGTGCTCGTCGTCCCGACCAACGAGGAGCTCGAGATCGCCCGGCAGAGTCTTGCCGTCGTCAACGCAGCGTCGGCCGGCACTGCCTGAGGCGTGTCAGCACACCACGCCCAGCGGCCCCAGTGCGCGACCATACTGATGCCGTGAAACACTCAGCATCCTTTCTCGCTGACCCTCCCGTGACAGCAGCGGTGCAAGCCGTCTACGAGGACGATCTAGCCTCCGACGGCTACGTCTGGAACACGACCCGCACCTGGGCCTGGCGTCCTGACCTGCTGGCAGCATTCCAGGACCTTCGCGACGAGTTGGTTGCCGGGTCCAGCCTGACACCGCGCGAGATCGCAGTCATGGTCGCCGCCACCGCTGCAGCGAGAAGCGACTCGTACTGCTCGCTCGCATGGGGGATCAAGCTCGCCCGACTCAGCGACGAGGCCACCGCCGCGGATGTCCTCAGCGGACGTTCAGCGGATCTGTCTGACCGAGAGGCGGCACTTGCCGGCTGGTCCCGCCAGGTGGTCCGCGACCCGAATGCGATTGCCCAAGGTGACGTGGGGGTTCTGCGGCACGCAGGTTTCGATGACCGCGAGATCTTCGAGGCCACGGCGTGGATCGCGTTTCGGCTTGCGCTCTCGACGATCAACGACGCTTTGGGGGCACCGCCAGACCGGCAGTTGGTCGAGGGCGCACCCAAGCTCGTCCGAGCAGCCATCACATTTGGGCGCCAGCCCGCTTCGGAGCACTAGCCCGACTGGAGCGGTCGTCGGCCGCCAGGTGGCCCACGTACGCCTCGAGCCGATCGGTCAGCTCAATGGGCCGGCTCAGCGCGACCAGGTGCCCGCCGGCCATCTCGTCTGGTGTGCTGCCGAGCCGCTCGCGGGCAACCCGGCGCTGGAACTCGGCCGGGAAGAAGCGGTCGTCACGGGCAATCAGGACCCGGGTCGGGACGTCGGGCCACGCCGTGAGCGGCCACGGCTCGGCCATCGGGGTCGACGACTGCGCAGGCTCGCCTCGTTTGATCGCCTCGTCGACCACGTCCTGCGGGACGTCGTGGAAGAACTCCTCGAACGGATCGAATTCGCCGCTTACCGACCGGCCGATCAGCGCGGCGTGCTCCGCACGGGCCTGCTCGTGGCGCGTGTTCGTCCACCATTCCTCGCCCGGCTCACCGGGCAACGGAATCATGGCGTTGAGCAGGACCAGCAGGTCGACCGGAACTCGTTCGCACACGATCGGCGCAGTGAACCCGCCGAGCGACTGGGCGACGAGCACAAGCTGTTGCCGGTCGCCGACGGCCTGCACGACGGCCTCCACATACTCGGACAGACCAGCGGCGTCATCAGCAGCAGGCAGATCGACAGCCACGCCCACGCGCCCTCGCCGGTCCAGCTCGGCCACGACCCGATGCCAATACCAGGCTTCGCCGCCCGCACCGGGAATCAAAACGAATGTCACCACCAGTGACCTCCTGTCGCTTACTGATTCAACCCAGCGTCCCGGCGAAACTCATCGATCGTGAGGTCGGATATCGTTCCGACCAGGCGAGCGGCGATTGGCCGCCTTTTACGCGACCCGCTCGATGATCAGCGGCAGCAAGTCGGGGCGCGAGCCGGCCGGCGCGATCTGGTATGCGCCGTCGAGTGCGGCTAGCGCCCTCTCGAAGCGGCCTGTCTCGTCGGTGTGCAGGGTGAGCAATGGCTCGCCAGCACGTACGAACGCACCCGGCTTGGCGTGCAGCTCGACCCCTGCGGCTGCCTGGACCAGATCTTCCTTTCGGGCTCGGCCGGCGCCCAACCGCCAGGCGGCGACACCGACCGCATAGGCGTCCAACCGGGTGAGCACCCCGTCGGCCGGCGCTAGCACCGCATGTGTCTCGGCGGCGACCGGCAGGGCAGCATCCGGATCACCACCCTGGGCTCGCACCATCGCTCGCCAGACGTCCATCGCGGAGCCGTCGGAGAGGGCATCGGCTGGGTCCCGGCCGCTGTCGAGCCCAGCGGCCGCCAGCATCTCCTGGGCGAGCGCGACGGTGAGCTCGACGACATCCTCCGGGCCGCCACCGGCAAGGACCTCGATGGACTCGCGGACCTCCAGCGCGTTGCCCGCTGTGAGCCCGAGCGGGGTGTCCATACCGGTCAGCATGGCCACGGTGTGAACGCCCGCATCGCCACCGAGATCCACCATGGTGCGGGCTAGTTCCCGACCCGAATCGACGTCCTTCATGAACGCGCCGGAGCCGACCTTGACGTCGAGCACCAGCGCGCTGGTTCCCTCGGCGATCTTCTTGCTCATGATCGACGAGGCGATGAGCGGGATCGCCTCCACCGTTGCCGTAACGTCGCGCAGCGCGTAGAGCTTCTTGTCCGCCGGCGCGAGGTCATCGCCGGCCGCGCAGACGACCGCCCCGACGGATCGCAGTTGCGCAAGCATCTCGTCGGCGGACAACGATGCTCGCCAGCCGGGGATCGACTCGAGCTTGTCCAGCGTCCCACCGGTGTGACCGAGCCCCCGGCCGGACAGCTGCGGGACCGCTGCGCCACACGCGGCCACCGTCGGCGCCAGCGGCAGGGTGATCTTGTCACCGACGCCACCGGTCGAATGCTTGTCCGTGGTCGGACGCCCGACGGCAGTCCAGTCCATCCGCGACCCGCTGGCGACCATGGCCGCGGTCCACCGAGCGATTTCCTGCCGCGACATGCCGCATAACAGGATCGCCATCGCCAGCGCCGCCATCTGCTCTTCGGCGACCGCGCCTCGGGTATACGCGTCGATGACCCAGTCGATCTGGTCGTCGGACAACTCCCCGCCGTCGCGTTTGGTCCGGATCACGTCGACGGCATCGAATCCTTCGGCCATGCTCCTGATCTTGGCCTAGCGACGCATCCACTGCCAGGTGCTCAGCCATTGGCGAACGGTGGCCCGAGCCACAGCCATCACCAGGCGAATACGTACATCACGAGGCTTGCAAGCCTTGTGATGTATGGACAGGCATGGTGCACGTGGTCATTCCGAACCCCGCCCAGATGATCACGGCGAAAGGTCGGTCGCGTCGAAGGCGCTGGGCAGCAAATCCGCCAACCGGATCGCGCCCGCTGGGGTGTCCACGAGCAGGTCCGGCCCGCCGTTCTCCCAGAGCAGCTGGCGGCAGCGGCCGCAGGGCATCAGCCGTTGCCCGTGCCCGCCGGCACACGTTACGGCGACTAGGCGGCCACCACCGGTCGCGTGCAGGGAGGAGACCAGCCCGCACTCGGCGCATAACCCCACGCCGTACGCGGCGTTCTCCACGTTGCACCCGACGACCACCCGGCCGTCGTCGACCAGCCCGGCCGCACCGACCGGGAAATCGGAGTACGGCGCGTAGGCGGAGGCCATGACCTTGGTAGCCAAGCTCTGCAGCGCCGCCCAGTCGACCGCCGTCATCCGGCGGTCCCGCGTCTGTATATCTGGCCGTCAGCCGCGGGCATTCGTAGCCGCTGCGACGCGAACGCCAGCACGAAGAGGGTCGTCACGTAGGGCGTCATCCGGGTGAAGTCACCAGGGACGGCCTCGATCGAGTAGTAGAGCGCTGCCGCTCCGAGAGCGATGACTGCCGCGACGCCAGCAGACACATGGCGCAGCCGCCGCCATTGCCAGATCGCGACGATCACCAGCAGCGCTGCGACGAGAAGCAGCAAGGCATGCACCGACTCGCCACCCCGGCGCAGCCCGAGCGTCTCCGTATAGCCGAAGAGGCCCGAGCCGGCCAGCAGCCCGCCGGGTCGCCAGTTGCCGAAGATCATCGCGGCCAGGCCGATGTAGCCCCGGCCGCCTGTCTGGCCGTCGCGGTAGTTGCTCGACGCCACCAGGGCAAGGAATCCGCCGCCTAGCCCGGCGAGACCTCCGGACGCGAGCACGGCGATGAACTTGTAGCGGTAGACGTTGACGCCGAGCGTCTCTGCAGCCGCCGGGCTCTCACCACACGAGCGCAGCCGCAGGCCGAACGCGGTCCGCCAGAGTACGTAGTATGTGAGGACGAATAGCAGCAGTGCGAGCAGCACAAGCAGCGACAGTTCCGTCACCAACGCCCGCAGGCCCGCGGCCAACTCGGACACGAAGAAGATGCCGCTGCCTTCGATGTCGCCCAAGGCGTCGGAGAGCGGCCCGATCGTGATGGAGTTGACCTCGCCCAGCGTGGGTGACTGAGTCTGGCCGCCGCCGGGGAGCCCGGTGAACGCCAGCGCCGCAAGATACTGCGTCGCTCCGAGCGCGATGATGTTGATCGCGACACCGGAGATGATGTGGTCGACGCCGAAGACCACTGTCGCGACGGCGTGGATCAGGCCGCCGATCGCCCCCATGGCGATCGCGCCCAGCACTCCTGCCCACGGACCGTAGTGGTAGCCGAAGAACCCAGCACCGAAGGTGCCGAGGATCATCATGCCCTCGAGGCCGATGTTGACGACCCCAGATCGCTCCGACCATAACCCGCCCAGGCCGGCGAGGGCGATCGGCACCGTAGCGATGATCGTCGCCCGAATGGTGCCGGACGAGGCCAGATCGTCGGCCCCGGTCACCAGCTGCAGCACGGAAAGCAGGAATAGCGCGGCCGCAAGGCCGATCAGGATCCACCAGGGTGAGATCCGGCCCTTCGGCCGGACCGCGGCTAGCCGGTCCTTGACCGAGGCGAAGGTGCTCATGCCGACACCTCCGCCTTCTCGCCCGCTGGGTGCTCCAGGGCCTGCGCGACCCGGCGTTGCTCTATCCGCACGCCGTAACGACGCACGACCTCATAGGCGATGACGACGGTCAGCACGATGATGCCCTGGGTGATCTTGACGATGTCGGGTGCGACACCGACGAGGATCTGCAGCGGGTTGGACTGCTCGTCGAGGAAGGCGAACAGCAGCGCACCAAGGGCGATGCCGATCGGGTGGTTGCGTCCCAGCAGCGCGATCGCGATACCCGCAAAACCCAGCCCGGACTGGAACGTCGAGCCGTAGGAGTAGGCGGCCCCGAACAGGATCGGCAACCCGACCAGTCCGGCGAGTCCACCCGAGATCAGCATTGCATAGATGATCATCCGCTTGGTGTTGATGCCGCTGGCGATCGCGGCCGGCTCCGACCGACCCGTTGCTCGCAGGTCGAAGCCGAACCTCGTGCGGTTGAGCATGACCCAGTAGCCGATGCCCAGCAGGATGGCGATGAACACGAAGCCGTAAACAGTCGAGCCCGCCTGGTCCGACAGTGAGAACCCGGGGATCCGGCTGCCCTCCGGGATCTCCTTGGTGGCGATGACGTTGCTGCCCTGCTCCTGCACGGCCGCCTTGCGCAGGAAGTAGGCCACCAGGTAGGTGGAGATCGCGTTCAGCATGATTGTCGAGATGACCTCGCTGACACCTCGGGTAGCACGCAGCACGCCGGCAATTCCCGCCCATGCCGCGCCCACGAGGATCGCCGCGACAAAGGCCAACAAAGTGTTCAGGTAGCCGGGCAGCCACGCCTCGCCCGCCACGAATGCCGCGGAGAATGCGGCGATGCGGTACTGCCCGTCGACACCGATGTTGAACAGGTTCATTCGGAAGCCAACCGCGACAGCGAGTCCTGAGATGTAGAGCACGGTGGCGCTGTTGACGATGTTGGCGATGTTGCGCGGTGCGGGTACCGAGAGGATCGTCGACCAAACCTCACCGACCGGGTCGCCCGCGATCAGCAGCACCAGGCTGGTGATGAGGAACGCGGATGCTAGCGCCAGCACGGGGGCGGCGATACCGAGCGCGATGCGGGTCAAGCGCGGTGTCATGCCGTCTCACCTGCTCCGGTCATGGCCGAGCCCAGCTGCTGCGGCGTCACCTCACCCGGGTCGAACTCACCCACCAGCTTGCCCCGCAGGATCACCTCGATCCGGTCGGACAGGCCGATCAGCTCGTCGAGGTCGGCCGAGATCAACAACACTGCCAGGCCCTCACGGCGGGCCCGTTTGATCTGGTCCCAGATCGCCGCCTGCGCGCCGACGTCGACCCCTCGGGTCGGATGCGCAGCGATCAGCAGGATCGGTTCGCCGCTCATCTCGCGCCCGACGATCAGCTTCTGCTGGTTGCCACCGGACAACGCGCGGGCGAGTACGTCGGGGCCGGGCGTGCGCACGTCGTACTCCTCGATGATCCGCACGGTGTCGGCGCGCGCAGCTCCCTTGTCGATGAAGATGCCATTGACGTTGGGCTCTCGGGTCTGGTGTCCCAGCACCCGGTTCTCCCACAGCGGCGCATCGAGCAGCAGACCGTGACGCTGCCGGTCCTCGGGGATGTAGCCGATGCCCGCCTCGCGGCGCACCCGGGTCGAAAGCGTCGACAGGTCGCGGTCGACCAGGGTGACCGTGCCGGTGGCTGCAGGGCGCATTCCCATGATGCCTTCGACGAGCTCGGCCTGGCCATTGCCCTCGACACCGGCGATGCCCAGCACCTCACCACGGTGGATAACGAAGGAGATGTCGTCCAGCAGCGGTCGGGCGCCGTCTGAGGGCAGGGTGAGGTTCTCGACCGTGATCAGTACCTCGTCGGTGACAGTGGAGGTCTCCGTGCTGGGCGACGGCAGTTCCGAGCCGACCATCAGCTCGGCAAGCTGTCGGGCGGTCACGGAGCCGGGATCAACGGTAGCCACGGTCGTGCCCCGCCGAATCACAGTGACCACGTCGGCGACCGACAGCACCTCGTCGAGCTTGTGCGAGATGAAGATGACCGTGAGGCCTTCGGACTTCAGCTCGCGCAGGTTGTCGAACAGCTCCTCGACCTCCTGCGGCACGAGTACTGCGGTCGGCTCGTCGAGGATCACGATCTTGGCGCCCCGGTAGAGCACCTTGAGGATCTCGACTCGCTGGCGCGCACCGACACCGAGCTTCTCGACCAGGACATCGGGTTGGATGTTGAGGCTGTAGGCGTCGGAGATCTTCATGATCTCGGCGCGCGCCTGGGTCCCGATGCCGTGCAGCCGCTCCGCACCGAGGGTGACGTTTTCGAGCACGGTCAGGTTGTCGGCAAGCATGAAATGCTGGAAGACCATCCCGACTCCGGCCTGGATGGCGTCCGCAGGCGACCCGAGCACGACCTGGGTGCCGTTGATCTCGATCGTGCCGGAGTCGGGCTTCTGCACGCCGTACAAGATCTTCATCAGCGTCGACTTGCCGGCGCCATTCTCCCCGACGACCGCGTGGATGGTGCCGCGCGCGACATCGATGTTGACGTCGTCGTTGGCGATGACGCCGGGGAACCGCTTCCCGATGCCGTGCAGCCGAACGGCGATCCGGTCAGCGCTGGTGGCTTGCTGCACCGGAGTCGACACGACGTGGTTCTCCTTGGACTCGTGCCCCGAGTGGCGAAGGTGCGACGGTTCGAGGGAACATGAAGGACCCGTGGCCAAACCCTACCGCGCTTGCCCACGGGCCCACATGACGAAGATCAGGACGTCGGGACGGTGATCTCCCCGTCGATGATCTGCTGCTTGTACTCGTCGAGGTCCCCGGTGATGTCGTCGATGAACCCGCCACTGGTGGAATAGCCGACGCCGTCGACCGACAGGTCATAGCGGGTCACACCGGTCGGGAAGTTGCCGTCGTTGACCTCGGTGAGGTACTCGAACACGGCGACGTTCACGTTCTTCAGCATCGACGTCATGATCACGTCCCGCACCGACGCGTCGGCCGTGTTGTACTGGTCGGAGTCGACACCAATGGCCCTCATACCCGCCGCGGACGCCGCCTCGAACAGGCCACCGCCGGAGCCACCTGCAGCGTGGTAGACGATGTCGGCGCCGGCGTCGAACATGCCCTCCGCTGCCGTCTTGCCCTTCGCCGGGTCGTTGAAGCCCGAGAAGTCCGGTGGCTGTGTCAGGTAGACCACGTCGACCGTGATGTCAGGGTTGACCGCCTCCGCACCCGCGATGAAGCCCGCCTCGAACTTCTTGATCAGCGGAACCTCGACGCCACCGATGAACCCGAGGTGGTCCGTCTCGGTCTTCAGCGCCGCTGCGGCACCGACGAGGAATGAACCCTGCTCCTCCGCGAACACCAGGTTGGCGATGTTGTCGGCTGCAGCCGCCTCGTCGTCGATGATCGCGAAGTGCAGGTCGGGGTACTCGGCCGCGACCTTGGCCACCGCTCCCGAGTAGGCGAAGCCCACCGCGACGATCGGGTCGAAGCCGGCATCAGCGAAGGTGCGCAGGCGCTCCTCGCGGGCGGACTCCGGCTCGCCGTCGGCGGCCTCCGATTCCTGGCTCTCCATGCCGTACTCTTCGACGGCCTGATCCATGCCCGCGGCCGCCGAGTCGTTGAACGACTGGTCGCCGCGGCCACCGACGTCGTACGCCATGCCGACCCTGATGTCGGATTCCGCGGTGGCTTCGCCGGTGGCGGCGCCACCGTCGCCATCTCCGTCGCCGTTGCCACCACAGGCGGACAGTGCGAGGACTGCCATCGAGAGCCATGCTGCCGTCTTGGTCATTCGACGCAAGATGGACCTCCTTGGTCATAAAGCGCCGATTCCGGACGCCATGTAGCGCGACAGCCTAGCTTCCGTAATCAGGGGGAAACCACGGAAGGCAAACAGGATGCGCGGTTGTTACCGATCCTTGACGTGGTGGGCGATCATCGCGTGTTCCCGCCGTCAACACCTGCTTCAGGCTGGAGCTGTCAGGTGGGAGTCGTGAACGGGCGATTCGGCGCTGTGGGGGTTTCGAGCAGGTTGGTGATGTATTCGTGGAATCGGGCCGCGTCGGCGCGCTCGATGACGCGGGCGTTGGGGCTGAGGCCGTGGACACCCCAGGACATCGCGGCATAACCGCGAGTCAGGTTCGACTCAGTCTCGATAGCGACGTGGTAGTCCGAAGCCTGCAGTACGAGTTCGGGGTGAAGAAACACTGCGACCGACAGGGAATCAGGGTGGGTCGTGCCTGGGATGCCGACGGCTTCGTCGAAGGCGAGGGTCGGCCCGCAGACCTGGAGGAAGAATTGGGAAAGGGGAGTGCCGATCCGCTCGATCCCGGCAAGCTGCTCGCGGCTAAAGACGGCGTCGCCGAGTGTGAGCGGGGCCCAGGGGACGACGGTGATGTCGAACCCGGCTTCGAAGACGACCCGGGCGGCGTGCGGGTCGACGTAGAGGTTGAACTCGGCAGCGGCGGTGATGTTGCCGCGACCGTTGCTGGAGCCGCCCATGATGACAAGCTGATTGACGTTGCCGACGAACGACGGGTACTTGACCACCGCCATCGCGATATTGGTCAGCGGGCCGATAGCCACCACCGATATCTCGCCCGGGGCCTCGGCGGTGAGGCGAATCAACGCGTCGACGGCGTGCTCCGCCTCGGTGGCGGTGCCCGCGAAGTCCATAGTGAGCCCGCCGGAGCCGTCGCCGTGCACGTACTCAGCCGACATCCATGGCACAACGAGGGGTCGGCGGCATCCAAGGTGGATCGGCACCTCGCCGAGTCGGCCCACCGCGTTCAGGGTGAGGTGCGCGTTGCGCACCTGCTGGTCGAAGCCGACGTTCCCAGCGACCATGGTGATCGCGCGCAGGTCGGCGTCGGGGTCAAGCAGGCCGGCAATGATCGCGATGCAGTCGTCCTGGGCGGTGTCAGTGTCGAGGATGAAGGGCACAGGCACGAGGCGCTCCTCAGAGGTGGGCCAGTGGCGGATCGGGCTTCAGTAGCTCTTGGGGTGCTCATCGGTCGTTACGGTGACGACCGCGATGCCCGCGCTGGTGCCGATCTTGGCCGCACCGGCAGCGAGCAGCGCCACGATGTGCTCACGGCTCCTGATCCCGCCGGACGCCTTGACGAGCACGCCTCTCGGCGCTCGTTCGACGAGATAGCGAATGCTCTCGGGGCTCGCGATCTCGATGGCGCCGCTGCTGGCGTTCTTGAGGTAGGCCGCGCCTGCCTCACAGGAGAGTTCGATCGCGGCGGCCTTTTCGGCCTCGTTGAGCAGCGGCAGCTCGAGCATCACTTTGATCGGCACACCCGCGGCCCGGACGACGCCGGCGATGTCCTCGCGGAACCCGTCGTAGTCGCCGCTCTTGAGCCACCCGACCTGCACGCCTATGTCGATCTCGCGCGCCCCTAGACGCACGAGCTCGGCGGCCTCGGCCGCCTTGCCGGCACTTGTCATGACGCCGACCGTCGGGAAGTCCAGCGCCGAGGCCACGGTGATGCCCGTGCCGGCGAGCACCTCGGCGGTCAGGGTCACCCAGGAGCCGGCAACCATGGCGGCGTCGAAGCCGTAGTCAACGCACTGCTGGGCGTGTGCGACGGCGTGGTCGCGGGTCGTGCCGACGCCGATGAGGGTGTGCTGGATGTACGGCGCCAAGTCCCTGGGCGCGAGCGAAGCGAAGTCGGTCACGGGTGTCCCTTTTCGTGGTGCTGTATGCGCCGTCCAGAGTTCAGCCGGTCCGCAGTCCAGGGTCGAGGTCGGCAGGTCTGAGGTCTTCCCGTCGGGGCAGCGCGGGGATGACCTCGGGCCGGGCGACGACGTAGGCGCCGACCCGTGATGCGAAGCGCGCCGCCTCGTCGACGGAGCGCCCAGCGGCCAGTTCCACAGCGACGGCGGCGGTGAAGGCATCGCCCGCGCCCGTCGTATCGACCACGGCCGGGACCGAGACGCTCGGGATCTCGATGAGGCCCCTGTCGTCGCAGATCAGAGCTCCCTCGGTGCCTCGAGTGAGGATGACGACAGCGCCGCTACGCTCGTGAAGCCGCGTCGCCAGGGTGTCAGTGCCCTCCGGACCACCGGGGTCGAGTCCGAGCAGGATCGCGGCCTCGGTGCGGTTGGGTGTAAGCACATCGATGTCCTTCCAGCACGGGTCCGGAAGGCTTTGCGCAGGAGCGGGATTGAGCAGGGTAAACGTACCTGCCTCGTGGGCAAGACGCAGGGCAGCGATGGCCGTGTCGAGAGGGATCTCGAGCGAGACGATTGCGATATCGGCCTCGGCCAGCTGGGAGGAGAACGCCTCGACATGCTCCGGTCGGAGATGGTCGAGCGCGCCGGTTGCTATGGCGATGCGGTTTTCGCCACTGGGTTCAACCAGGATCAAGCCGACCATGGTCGAGGCGGGCGCTGTCACAGTGGCCGACGCGTCCACGCCTTCTGTCCTCCAGAGCTCGCGAGCAGCGTGACCCATGACGTCGTCGCCGACAGCGGTCAGGAACGCGATGTCGGCGCCGAGCCGTCGGGCGGCCACCGCTTGGTTCGAGCCCTTGCCGCCGTGGCCCGACACAAAATTGCCGCCGAGCAGGGTCTCGCCGGCAACTGGGAGTCGCGGAATTCGCATGGTCATGCCAACCCCATAACTGCCAACGACTGCGATCCGCACAAGCGCCCCCGATACCGTCAGAACGATGCCGGGGGCTCGTAGACACCCCAGACCTCGCGCAGCGCGTCGCACACCTCACCGACCGTCGCTCGGGCGGCGAGTGCCTCTTTCATCGGGTAGAGCACGTTGTCGCCGCTAGACGCGGCCGCGCGCAAAGCGGCGAGTGTTCGCTTCACATCGTCAGCAGACCGCGCTGCCCGCAGCGCCTCGAGCCGCCGCACCTGGTTCTCCTCGATCGCCGGGTCGACGCGTAGCGGCTCATACGGCTCGTCCTCCTCGGTGGTGAACCGGTTCACGCCGACGACGACGCGCTGTCCCGAGTCGACCGCACGGGCAATCGTGTACGCCGACCGCTCGATCTCGTCCTTCTGAAAGCCACGCTCGATGGCGTGCACCGCGCCGCCGTAGTCCTCCACCTGCGCCATCAGGCTCAGCGCTGCCTCCTCGAGGTCGTCCGTCAGCGACTCGACGGCGTACGACCCGGCGAACGGATCGACAGTGCGCGTCACGTCGGTCTCGTGTGCGAGCACCTGCTGGGTCCGCAGCGCCAACCGGGCGGCCCTTTCGGTCGGCAAGGCGATCGCTTCGTCGTAGGAATTCGTGTGCAACGACTGGGTTCCGCCGAGCACGGCGGCAAGACCTTGCACCGCCACCCGGACCAGGTTGACCTCGGGCTGCTGGGCGGTGAGCTGGACGCCCGCGGTTTGGGTATGGAAGCGGAGCATCTGGGAGCGGGGGTCTCGCGCCCCGAACTCGTCGCGCATGACGCGCGACCAGATCCGGCGCGCGGCTCGGAACTTCGCAACCTCCTCGAGCAGGGTCGTGCGGGATACGAAGAAGAACGACAGCCGCGGGGCGAACTCGTCGATGGCGAGTCCCGCTGCCAGCGCGGCGCGGACGTATTCGCGGCCGTTGGCGAGGGTAAACGCGACCTCCTGCACAGGCGTCGCGCCGGCCTCGGCCATGTGATAGCCGGAGATCGAGATGGTGTTCCAGCGGGGAAGTTCCTTGCGGCAGTACGCGAAGATGTCGCTGGTCAACCGTAGTGACTCCATAGGGGGATAGATATAGGTACCCCGCGCGATGTACTCCTTGAGTACGTCGTTCTGTGTCGTGCCGGTCAGCCGGGTCCCGTCGATACCCTGTTCCTCGGCCACCAGCTGATAGAGCAGCAGGAGCAGCGCGGCCGGGGCGTTGATCGTCATGGACGTCGACACGCGGTCGAGCGGGATGCCGTGGAACAGCAGTCGCATGTCTTCCAGCGAGTCGATGGCCACACCCACCTTGCCGACCTCGCCGTGCGCCACCGGATCGTCGGAGTCGAAACCCATCTGGGTCGGCAGGTCGAACGCGACCGACAGCCCGCCCGTGCCGGCCGCCACGAGCTGGTGGTAGCGCTGGTTGGACTCGGCGGCCGTGCCGAAGCCCGCGTACTGGCGCATCGTCCACGGCCGACCGGTGTACATCGTTGGGTAGACACCGCGGGTAAAGGGAAACTCGCCGGGCGGGCCCAAGCGCTCGTCAGAGTCCCAGTCCGTGAGCGCTTCCGGGCCATAGACGGGCGCGAACGGCAGACCGGATTCGGTGTGGGCGCTCGGGTCGGTCATGCACCTACGTTAGTGAGCGGCTGGCCTATGCGATGGGGTGAACGGTCGTCTGACCGTCGGCGCGAATCACCAGGAACCGCTCGCCGGCGGTTACTCGCCGCTTTCGTGACAGAATGTGCCGACCTGGGTTCAAGGGCCCGGTGTGCACACGCTCCTCGTGGGCCCGGTACAGGGGATCGAGGCGGTGCAGGTCGACAGTGACATTGGCCGCCCGTCTGAGAGTGACCGAAACCCTCCTGTCCCCCGACTCGATGCCGGCCGCGGAGACGATCCGCGACTCCTGCGACGGCGTGCTGACCGCCTCCTGGATCTGAGCTACGAGCAGCGGCGTGATGGGCGCCAGCCCGTCGACGACCCGCAGGGATGGGTTGCGTGCGCGAAGCGTCTTGACAATCTTCTCGCGACGAGCGCCGGTGACACCCCGGCCGAGCGCGACGACATCGACCGCGCTGGCATCGACGTGGCTGGCTACCCGGTCGAGCTCTGTCTCCTGGCGGACCTGAAAGCCTTCGCGCCGCAAGGCCTCGGCAAGCTGGTTGAGCACGCGGGCCCGCTTGCCGACGAGCAGGACGCGACCGGTCGTCGCCACAATCCTCCTTAGCACGGATAACGCACCCGGGGGGACGCGGGGGCGGAGCCCCCGCGGGTCGATCTTGATCCGGTGATCACTGCAGCTGTAACCGGCGTCTCGGATCCTGAGACAGCGGTTGGGTGAAGCCGCGCGGAATGCAGTGATGTTGAACACGGACGCACGGTGCCCAGATGACTACGATGATCGCAGGTCGGCGCGATCGTGCCCGGCCGCTCGGGCACTGCGCCGCCTCATCCGGCGGCCGGTCCACGAGCCCCGACGCCGAGCGGAGGCGGATGGCATGCCCCACGCACCGGCGGGCACCATCTATCGCGGCCGGGAAGGCATGTGGTCGTGGGTCGCGCACCGGATCACCGGTGTCGGGATCTTCTTCTTCCTGTTCGCCCATGTTCTCGACACGGCGCTGGTCCGGGTGTCACCCGAGATCTACAACGAGGTGATCGCCACCTACAAGAACCCGGTTGTCGGGCTCCTGGAGATCGGTCTGGTCGCCGCCGTGGTGTTCCACGCCCTCAACGGGCTGCGCATCGTCCTGGTCGACTTCTGGTTCCAGGGGCCGCGGTTCCACCGGCAGATGCTGTACGGGGTGGTCGGCCTATGGGTCCTGTTGATGGTGCCGTTCACGATCCGCCACCTCATGCACGTGTTCGGGGAGTGAGCGGTCGATGACGACGATCTCCGCCCCCCGAAGCCCCTATCACCGTCCCGGCGGGCTGAACACCGAGCTCTACGCATGGCTGTTCATGCGGGTCTCCGGGGTGTTTCTCGTCGTATTGGTCTTCGGGCACTTGTTCGTCAACCTGGTGGCCGGCGAGGGCATCTCCGCAGTCGACTTCGCGTTCGTCTCGGGCAAATGGGCCAACCCGTTTTGGCAGGTCTGGGACCTGTTGATGTTGTGGCTCGCGATGGTCCACGGAACCAACGGCCTGCGGACGGTCATCAACGACTACGCCGAGCGCGACCAGACCCGGTTCTGGCTCAAGATGCTGCTGTACGTCGCGTCGGTCACGACGATCCTGATGGGGACACTGGTCATCTTCTCGTTCGATCCGTGCCCGGCCGGCGAGGCCGCCGAATTGCTGCCGTCGTTCTGCCGAGCGTAGAGAGGCGCGGTCATGCAGACGCATCAGTACGACGTGGTCATCGTCGGCGCGGGTGGAGCCGGCATGCGCGCTGCCTTGGAATCCGGGCGCCGGGCTCGCACTGCGGTCCTCACCAAGCTCTACCCGACGCGCTCCCACACCGGCGCGGCCCAGGGCGGCATGTGCGCCGCGCTGGCGAACGTCGAGGACGACAACTGGGAGTGGCACACGTTCGACACGGTGAAGGGCGGCGACTACCTCGTCGACCAGGACGCTGCGGAGGTCATGTGCCGGGAGGCGATCAACGCGGTCCTCGACCTGGAGAAGATGGGCCTGCCGTTCAACCGGACCCCCGAGGGCCGCATCGACCAGCGCCGGTTCGGTGGGCATACCCGCAATCACGGGGAGGCGGCGGTGCGCCGGTCGTGTTTTGCGGCCGACCGCACCGGCCACATGATCCTGCAGACGCTCTACCAGCAGTGCATCAAGCATGGGATCGAGTTCTTCAACGAGTTCTATGTTCTCGACCTGGTGTTGGTCGGGGGGCGGTCGGCTGGAGTTGTCGCATACGAGCTGGCGACCGGGGAGGTGCACGTATTCGGCGCCAAGGCCGTGATCTTCGCCACAGGTGGGTTCGGGAAGGTCTTCCGGACGACGTCGAACGCGCACACGCTGACCGGCGACGGCATGGGGATCGTCTGGCGCCGAGGGCTGCCGCTCGAGGACATGGAGTTCTACCAGTTCCACCCGACCGGATTAGCCGGGCTCGGGGTGCTGCTCTCCGAAGCGGCGCGCGGCGAGGGCGGCATCCTGCGCAACGTCGACGGCGAGCGGTTCATGGAACGGTACGCGCCGACGATCAAGGACCTCGCGCCGCGGGACATGGTGGCGCGGGCGATGGCCAACGAGGTGCGCGAAGGCCGTGGCTGCGGCCCGGACGGCACGTATGTACACCTGGACCTGACCCACCTCGAGCCCGCGCACATCGACGCAAAGCTGCCGGACATCACCGAGTTCGCTCGCACCTACCTCGGTGTCGAGCCGTACACGGAGCCGGTGCCGGTCTACCCGACGGCCCACTACGCGATGGGCGGGATCCCCACCACGGTGACGGCGGAGGTGCTCAACGACGACACCACGGTCGTACCTGGTCTCTATGCCGCGGGGGAAGTGGCGTGCGTCTCCGTGCACGGCGCGAACCGGCTGGGCACCAACTCCCTGCTGGACATCAACGTCTTCGGGCGTCGGGCCGGAGTCGCGGCTGCGGAGTACGCCGCGAAGGTCAACCACATCGACCTGCCGGCGTCGCCCGAAGCCACCGTGGTGGCGATGCTCTCCGCGCTCCGCGACGGTGAGGGCAGCGAACGCGTCGCCCACGTCCGGGCCGAGATGCAGGCGACCATGGATACGAACGCGCAGGTCTACCGCACGGAGGCGTCGCTGAAGCAGGCGCTGTCGGACCTCACCGGCCTCAAGGCTCGCTACACCCAGGTCACGGTGCAGGACAAGGGCCGCCGGTACAACACCGACCTTCTCGAGGCCGTCGAGCTGGGCTTCCTGCTCGACTTGGCCGAGGTTCTCGTGGTGTCCGCCCTGGCCCGTGCCGAGAGCCGCGGCGGGCACTTCCGGGAGGACTACCCCACCCGCGACGACGTGAACTTCATGCGGCACACCATGGCCTACCGCACGGTCAGTTCCGCAGGGGAACCGGAGATCCGGCTGGACTACAAGCCAGTGACGATGACGCGCTACAAGCCGATGGAGCGGAAGTACTGATGGCCACCGATCCGGCTTTCGACGCCTACCTGCCGGCTTCGCGCCGACCCATGCCCGGCTCACAGGAGTTCAGGTGGGTATCCAAGAGCTTGGACATCACGCTTCGGATCCGGCGTTTTGACCCGGAGCGCGACGCTGCACCGCACTGGGAGGACTACACCGTCGCCGTCGAACCCACCGACCGACTCCTGGACGCGCTGCACAAGGTCAAATGGGAGATCGACGGCTCCCTGACGTTCCGGCGGTCGTGCGCGCACGGCATCTGCGGCTCCGATGCAATGCGGATCAACGGACGCAACCGGCTCGCCTGCAAGACGCTGGTCAGGGATGCCAATCCGGAGTCCGAGATCACCATCGAGCCGATCAAGGGCCTGCCGGTGCTCAAGGACCTGATCGTCGATATGGAGCCGTTCTTCGAGGCTTACCGCTCGGTGCTGCCGTATCTGGTTACGACCGGCAATGAGCCGACCCGTGAGCGCCTGCAGTCGCCAGAGGACCGGGAGCGCTATGACGACACGACCAAGTGCATCCTGTGCGCGGCGTGCACCACGTCCTGCCCCGTCTTCTGGAACGATGGCCAGTACTTCGGGCCACAGGCGATCGTCGGCGCCCACCGGTTCATCTTCGACAGCCGCGACGAGGGCGCTGACGAACGGCTGGAAATCCTCAACGACCGCGAGGGTGTCTGGCGCTGCCGGACCACGTTCAACTGCACCGAGGCCTGCCCGCGCGGAATCGAGGTCACCAAGGCGATCCAGGAGGTCAAGCGCGCCCTGATCTTCCGCCGGGTGTAGGTGCCGCCTTGCTCACCTGATCGTCGATTTGTCACCCGATCGCGTTCTCGGCAAGAGATCAGGTGCAGAAGGGCGGCGGCGGCGGGTGCAGTTTATGCGCCTGATCGCTAAGAAATACGTTGGGCCAATAGATCAGGTGAGCAAAGGTCGACTTTCCGTCGACGATGTGCACCTGATCAACCGGCTGCGACAGACCCGGCATCAATGCCAGCCTCGGGACACGAGCCCTCGAGTCAGTACCTCTGCCACCGCATGTGGGTTGTGACGGACAGCAAACGAGGTGAACCGGAGTAACGTGCGGCCGTTGATCGCAATCTCGTTCGCTCTATCAAGATCAGCATCCCAGTTCAACACGTCGAGGTGGGGAATACCATCAACTTCGACCGAGAATTCGTATTGCTCCCAGTCGGCGTCCAGGTAGTAGCGACCGTTGGATCGCTGTACGACGCGCTGTCGTACCGGTTCCGGCAAACCATACCGGCGTCGGATCATTTCGAAATCGGCTTCTGGCACCGACTGAATTCCGCCTTCGGCATCGTCCACCGTCTCGCATATCAACGCGTGGCGAAGACACGGTCCGCGCCGCGGCAAGGCCTCTCGCAGCTGCCCGACCGATGCGATGCCCTGTTGTACGCCGGCAAGTAGGATTGCCCGCGAATATCGATCGCCGTCGGCGAAGGATGCGGCGTCCAGAAGGCTCCGAGCGGGCCTGGTTCGTCCGGGATTCTGGAGGGGGTGCACGTCAGCGGTATTCAAGAACCGCGAGAAGTGAACGACCACTCCGGGTAGCCGTACCGCACGGGTGCCACACGGTTGCGTCAAATGAATGGCCAGGCTGGGAAAACCGCGAAGCCCACCGATGTTGGCAGCCGTCAGGCCCGAGAGTGCCGATCCACGCGGCGCTGCCTTCAGCGCCGCCCACAGTTGTTGTGTGGCTGTGAGCGGTCCGTTATGCGCGACGAAGACGTCCCGCGTGAATCGTTGCCACCGCCGGGATCGTAACTCTCGCCTGGCCAGTCGCCGGATTTCGGGTGGAATGTCGGACCGGTGGACAACGCCATGCTGACTCTGCAACACGCGCCGCCACACCTGGGCATCGGATTCGTCGATGATCGGGTGCAGGGTCATAGTTGTACTTGACGCTGCCGGCGCCGCAGCTGGTCCCGATCAGCGCCGTCCTGTGGACAACGACGCCATCGAGCAGGGGGCTGTTAATAGGGCTCTTCTCAATGAAGCGTGGTGATCGCGCCACGCCGTAGCACCCGCGCCTGTGCCGTGGAGCAGGCCTGGGACCTCACGATCGAGGTGTCTGACGCCATCGATCGGGGAGGTCCCAGGTGCGTAATGACGGTATCGC